>NZ_CP160453.1:5419234-5728852 GCF_040744945.1 Saccharothrix sp. HUAS TT1
CGTGACGCCGGTCAGGTCGCAGGTCACCTTGTTCGGGTAGCCCGAGGCGGGGGAGGGGACGCACCCGCCCAGCAGGTCGATCGGGCCGGCCTTGTCGTCGACGTCCACGTGGCCGGCCCCGCCGGGCAGCAGGCTCACCCGGTTGGCGACCCCGTCGTGACCGGTGAAGCGCAGCGTCGCGCCGAACACCCCCACCGACCCGGCCGCGACGGGCGCGGCCGGTGCCAGCGGGAGGATCAACAACGACGCGGCGATGCCCAACACGCGCACTGTGCTCTCCTGTCGTCCTGGGAACGTTGTGCGGCGCAGGGGAGCAGCCGCCGGTTGCCGTCCGGTTGCCGCGCAGGCCCCCGGACGGCGGTCCGGTCGTCAGCCGCAGATGCCGTACCCCATCAGCCCCCAGGCCGGTGGGGCGGCCCCGGTCGCCTTGTTGGCGCGCGCGGCCATCGTGTCCGCGTCGACCGCGTGCACGACGTCCAGGTACACCAGGCCGCTGCCGGGGGTGATCGACGCGCCGACGCTGTAGAGCGCCCGGCCGTTCGCGCAGGACGTGTTCAGCGACTTGGACGGGTCGACCGACACCGGGGCCGACCACATGACCAGCTGCGCGGTGGTGTTGGCGCACACCGCGAACGCGGTGACGCTCCAAGTCGTCCGGTTGCGGCCGGGGATGAGCGTGCCGCGCACGGTGACCGACTTGAGCGTGCTCGACGGCACGACGTGGTCCAGCACCACGTCACCGCCGCCGTTGTTGATCCGGCCGCCGACGCCGATCAGGGTCTTGTCGCCGCACCCGGCGGACACGACCGAGGCGCTGAGCGGGCCGGTCACCGACACGACGTCCCACCCCGCCGGCGGCGTGGCGCACAGGGCTTCCCCCGTCATCCGCCAGAGGTCGGGCGTCGACCGGGCCTCCCTCAGCGTGGTGGTGAAACCGCTGCCGTCGTCGTGCGGTTCGAGCCGGTCGATGGCGATGTCGCCCTGGACCGTCGTCGACGGCGCGGTCAGGTAGCCACCGCCGCCGGTGACCACCGTGCCCGGCGGGCAGTTCACGGTGACCGACTTGTCCGCGCTGCTCGACGCCGTCGTGACCGCCACGCGCACGTGTCCCGGCGGGTCCGCCGCCGCGGGCGCCGCCGCGCCGAACCCCGAGACCGCTGCGGCGGCCAGGACCGCCACGACCCGGGCCGCTCTGGTGATGACCATGGGAGCACCTTCCGTCCGTGCGGCCGGGCCACACCGGCCGGCCGCGCACCGACGAACCCTGGGCCACGCCGGCTGCCGAACGCCTGCCGTCCGGTTGCCGCCCGGCCTCGCGACCGGCAGGGGGCAGCCGGGCCGCCGGACAGCGGCAGTTCTTACGGGCTGCCGCACCGGTCCGCGCCGCGACCACCGGCCGACGTGTCACGCTCGGTGGTCGGATCTCAACCCTGCGGAGGTTTCGATGAAGCGGAAAACCGTTGCGGTGAACGGGGTGTTGGGCGTCGCGGCGCTCACCGCCGGGCTGCTGGTGGGTGCGCCACCGGCGGGCGCGGCGGAGGGCGACATCAAGCTCGCCGCCGCCGGCACGGCCGTGCCGGGGCACTACCTGGTGGTGCTGGAGGACGAGGCCGGCGCCCAGGCGGCCGACCTGACCGCCAAGCACGGCGGCACGGTCACGGCCACCTGGCGGCACGCGTTGCGCGGCTTCGCCGTCAGCGCCAGTGAGCGGGAGGCGAAGAGGCTGGCCGCGGACCCGGCGGTCCGGTCGGTCAGCCAGGACGGCCTGGTCCAGGCGGTCGCCACCCAGCCGAACCCGCCGTCGTGGGGCCTGGACCGCATCGACCAGCGCGACCTGCCGCTGAACGCGTCCTACAACTACGACACGACCGCGTCCAACGTCCGCGCGTACATCCTCGACACCGGCATCCGGACCACCCACTCGACGTTCGGCGGCCGGGCGTCGTGGGGCTACGACGCGGTGGACGGCACCAACACCGACTGCAACGGCCACGGCACGCACGTGGCGGGCACCGTCGGCGGCAGCCAGTACGGCGTCGCCAAGGGCGTGCGGCTGGTCGCGGTCCGCGTGCTCAACTGCGCGGGTTCCGGCACGTTCGCCCAGGTGGTCAGCGGTGTCGACTGGGTGACCGCGAACGCCGTCAAGCCCGCGGTGGCGAACATGAGCCTCGGCGCGCCCGCCTCGGCGGCCACCGCGCCCCTGGAGGCGGCGGTGCGCAACTCCATCGCCTCCGGCGTCACGTACGCCCTGGCGTCCGGCAACTCCAACAGCGACGCGTGCGGCTTCAGCCCGGCGCTGGTGCGCGAGGCGATCACCGTCAACGCCTCGACCAGCTCCGACGCGCGCGCGTCGTTCTCCAACTTCGGCACGTGCTCGGACATCTTCGCGCCCGGCCAGGACATCACCTCGTCGTGGCACACCGGCGACGCCGCCACCAACACCATCAGCGGCACGTCGATGGCCGCACCGCACGTCGCGGGCGCCGCGGCGCTGCACCTGGCCACGCACACCGGTGACACCCCGGCGACCGTGCAGGCCGCGCTGGTCAACGCCTCCACGCCGAACAAGATCACCAACCCGGGCGCGGGCTCGCCGAACCGCCTGCTGCACACCGGCACGACCACCGGCGGCCCGTCGACCGTCACGGCGATCCGCTACCTCGGCGGTCGCGGCGACCACCTCACGTCCGTCACCGGCGCGCCGTCGGGCTACGTGGTCGAGACCTCCCTGGGCCGGCTGCTGACCGCCCAGGCGCCGGGCACGCACCCGCTGTACCGCTGCGTGATCGGCTGGGACAACTTCACCTCGTACGACGTCAACTGCGAGGGCCAGACCCGCGTCGGCCTGCTCGGCTACGCGCACGACGGCCAGGTCGCCGGCAGCCACCCGATCTACCGCTGCCTGGTGCGCGGCAGCGGTGACCACATGGAGTCCTACGACGCGAACTGCGAGGGCCAGATCACCGAGGGCAACCTGGGCTACTTCCTCGACTAGCCGGTAGCCGCGACCCCGTCCGCGGGGGAGCGGGTCGCGGTCTCGGCGGTGGTTCCGGGAGGGGCCACCGCCGAGACCGGCGGTCAGACCGCGGCGGCGAACTGGGCCGCGTAGAGGCGGTGGTACGAGCCCTCGGCGGCCATCAGCTCGTCGTGGCTGCCCTGCTCCACGATCCGCCCGGACTCCATCACCAGGATCACGTCGGCGTCGCGGATGGTCGACAGCCGGTGGGCGATGACGAAGCTCGTCCGCGACGACCGCAGGGCCGCCATGGCGTGCTGCACCAACGACTCCGTGCGGGTGTCGACCGAGCTGGTCGCCTCGTCCAGGATCAGCAGCGACGGGTTGGCCAGGAACGCCCGCGCGATGGTCAGCAGCTGCTTCTCGCCCGCGCTGACGTTCGTCGCCTCCTCGTCGATGACCGTGTCGTACCCGTCCGGCAGCGTGCGCACGAACCGGTCCACGTAGGTGGCCCTCGCCGCGGCGATGATCTCCTCGTCGGTGGCCGACGAGTTGCCGTAGGCGATGTTGTCCCGGATCGTCCCGCCGAACAGCCACGTGTCCTGGAGCACCATGCCGGTCTGCGAGCGCAGGTCCTCCCGCTTCAGCGCGGTGATGTCCACGCCGTCCAGCGTGATGCGCCCCGAGTCCAGCTCGTAGAACCGCATGATCAGGTTGACCAGCGTGGTCTTGCCCGCGCCGGTCGGACCGACGATCGCCACCGTCTGGCCGGGCTCGGCCACCAGCGACAGGTCCTCGATCAGCGGCTGCTCCGGCCGGTAGGAGAAGCCGACGTGCTCGAACTCCACCCGGCCGCGGCGCTCGGCGGGCAGCGACGCCTCCGCCGGGTCCGGCTCCTGCTCCTCGGCGTCGAGCAGTTCGAACACCCGCTCGGCCGACGCGACACCGGACTGCATCAGGTTCGCCATCGACGCCACCTGGGTCAGCGGCTGGGTGAACTGGCGCGAGTACTGGATGAACGCCTGCACCTCGCCCAGCGTCATCGCGCCGGACGTGATGCGCAGACCGCCGACCACCGCGACCGCGACGTAGCTGACGTTGGACAGGAACATCATCATCGGCATGATCAGGCCGGACACGAACTGCGCGCCCATCGCCGAGCCGAGCAGTTCGTCGTTGCGGCGCTCGAACTCCTGCTCCGACTCCCGCCTGCGGCCGAAGACCTTCACCAGCTGGTGGCCGGTGAACGCCTCCTCGATGTGCGCGTTCAACGCGCCGGTGTGCTTCCACTGCGCCACGAACAACGCCTGCGACCGCTTGCGGATCCGCCCGGTCGCCACCACCGAGATCGGGATCAGCAGCAGCGCGATCAGCGTCAGCAGCGGCGAGATCGTCACCATCATCACCAGCACGCCGACCACGGTCAGCAGCGACACCAGCAGCTGGCTCAGCGTCTGCTGCAGCGTCGTGGCCACGTTGTCGATGTCGTTGGTGACCCGGGACAGCAGCTCGCCGCGCGGCCGGCCGTCGAAGTAGCGCAGCGGCAGCCGGTGGATCTTCTCCTCCACGTCGGCGCGCAGCCGGAACACGAAGCGCTGCACCACGTTGTTCAGCACCCGGCCCTGGAAGTAGCCGAACACCGACGACGCCAGGTACAGCGCCATCACCCACAGCAGGACGGCGCCCAGCGCGGCGAAGTCGACGCCCGCGCCCGGCACGCCGCGCGCCCGGCCGAGCACGCCCTCGAAGATGATGTCGGTGGCGTGACCGAGGATCTTCGGCCCGGCCACCGAGAACGCCACGCTGATGACGCCCAGCGCCACCACGAGCAGCAGCGCGGTCCGCTCGGTCCGCATCCGCCGGGCGAGCCGGCGCGCGGACGGGCCGAAGTTCTCCGCCTTGCCCATCGGCATGCCCATGCCGGGCATGCCGCCGCCCATCCGGGGCGGCGGGGCGGAACGGGACGGGGTGGTGGTGCTCATGCGGCCTGCTCCGAGGTCAGCTGCGACTGGACGATCTCGACGTAGGTGGGGCAGGTGTCGAGCAGTTCGTGGTGGGTGCCGATGCCGACGACGCCGCCGCCGTCGAGCACCACGATCCGGTCGGCGTCCAGGATCGTGGAGACGCGCTGGGCGACGATGACCACGACCGCGTGCCGCGTGTGCGGTCGCAGCGCGGCGCGCAGCCGTGCGTCGGTGGACAGGTCGAGCGCCGAGAACGCGTCGTCGAACAGGTAGATGTCCGGCTTGCGGACCAGCGCGCGGGCGATGGACAGCCGCTGCCGCTGGCCGCCGGACACGTTCGTGCCGCCCTGGGCGATCGTCGCCTCCAGCCCCTCGGGCATCTCGGCGACGAAGTCGCGCGCCTGCGCGACCTCCAGCGCCTCCCACAGCTCCTCGTCGGTGGCATCGGGGTTGCCGTAGCGCAGGTTGGACGCGATCGTGCCGGTGAACAGGTACGGCCGCTGCGGCACCAGGCCGATCCGCGAGCACAGGGCGTCGACGTCGACCTCGCGCACGTCCGCGCCGTTGACCAGCACACCGCCCCCGGTCACGTCGATCAGCCGCGGCACCAGGTTGAGCAGGGTCGTCTTGCCGGTGCCGGTGCTGCCGATGATCGCGGTGCGCTGCCCGGCCTCGGCCCGGAAGGTGATGTCGCGCAGCACCGGCTCGTCCGCGCCGGGGTAGCGGAACTCCGCGCCGCGGAACTCGACCGAGGCGTGCCGGGGCAGTTCGGGCAGCGGGGTGGTCGGCGGCACGACCGAGGATTCGGTGTCCAGCACCTCGTTGATCCGCTCGGCGCTCACCGCGGCCCGCGGGATCATCATGGAGATGAACGTCGCGAACATCACCGCCATCAGGATCTGCATCAGGTAGCTCAGGAACGCCGTCAGCGCGCCGATCTGCATCTCGCCGGAGTCGACCCGGTACGCGCCGAACCACAGCACGGCGACGCTGGAGCCGTTGAGCAGCAGCATCACCACCGGGAAGATCATCGCCTGGAGCCGCCCGACGCGCAGCGCGGTGTCGGTGAGGGCGCTGTTGACGTCGGCGAAGCGCCGGGTCTCGGCGCGCTCCCGGACGAAAGCCCGGACCACCCGGATGCCGGACAGCTGCTCGCGCAGCACGCGGTTGACCTCGTCGACGCGCTCCTGCATCAACCGGAACTGCGGCACCATCCGGACGACGATCAGGCCGACGGCGATCGCCAGCGCGGGCACGCACACGACGAGCAGCCAGGACAGGCCGACGTCCTCGCGCAGCGCCATGATGATGCCCGCCACGCACATGATCGGCGCGGTGACCAGCATCGTGCAGGACATCACCACGAGCAGCTGGACCTGCTGCACGTCGTTGGTGGTGCGGGTGATCAGCGACGACGGGCCGAGCGTGGCGACCTCGCGCGCGGAGAACTCGCCGACGCGGCGGAAGACGGCGGCGCGGACGTCGCGGCCGAAGCTCATCGCGACGCGGGCGCTGTAGTAGACCGCGCCGACGGACGAGAGGATCTGGACGATCGAGACGGCGACCATCCAGCCGCCGGTGGACAGGATGTAGCCGGTGTCACCGGCGGCGATGCCGAAGTCGATGATGTCGGCGTTGAGGCTCGGCAGGTACAGCGAGGCGATGGTGCCGATCAGCTGTAAGACGAGCACAACCGTCAACTCGCGTCTGTACGGCCGCAGGTGGTTGCGCAGCAGGCGGCTCAGCAACGATGCTCCCCCATAAGAAACGGATCGTGTCTGGCATGCAAGGTAGACCCGGACGATAAGAAACGCAAAGTATCTAAAGAGAGGGCAAAGGGACAGGGTGTCAGGGACGAAGTCGCGCCGTCGTGGGGCGCAGCTGGAGCAGGCCATCCTGGACGCGGCCTGGGACGAGCTGCGCGCGGTCGGCTACGCCCGGCTCACCGTGGAGGCGGTGGCCACCCGGGCGGGGACGAGCAAACCCGTCATCTACCGCCGCTGGGGCGGGCGGGCCGAGCTGGTGCTGGCGGCGTGGATGCGCCACGTGCCGGTGGAGCACGACGTGCCCGACACCGGCACGCTCAGCGGTGACCTGCGCGACCTGTTCGGCCGCATCGCGCGCCGGGCCGACTCGATGATGAACGAGGTGGTGGCGGGCGTGATGGGGGAGGCGTTCCGCCACCCCGAGGTCACCGCGCTGCTCGGCGAGCGACTGGCCGACCCGTCACCGCTGACCGAGGCGGTGGAGGCGATCGTCGTCAACGCCGTGGCGCGCGCCGAACTGCCGCCGGTCGACCTGCCGCACCGGGTGAAGCGGCTGCCGCTCGACCTGGTCCGCTCCGAGTCGATGATGGCCAACTGCGGCGCCGCGCTGACCGAGGAGGCGGTGGCGTCGCTGGTGGACGAGGTCTACGTGCCCCTGCTGCACGGCCTCGCGGCGGCGCGGGCGGAGGAGATCAGCGGGGGGTGACCCTGGCCAGGGCGCCGCTCTCCAGCGCGACCCACAGCGCGCCGTCCGGCCCGACCGCGATGCCGTGCGGTTCCGAGTGGGCGTCGGGCAGGGCGTGCGACCGGACCTCCAGGTCCGAGGTGATCACGCCGACCCGGTTGCCCGCCCACTCGGTGAACCAGTGGTTGCCGCGGCCGTCGGCGACGATCGCGTGCGGCCGGGCCTCGCGGTCGGCCAGCGGGAACTCGGTGACCGTCCCGTCCGGGGTGATCCGGCCGACCTGACCCGCGTTGATCTCCACGAACCAGACGGCGTCCGCGCCCGCGCAGACGCCCACCGGCCCGGCGCCCGGCGTCGGCAGGGGGTGGACGGCCACCTCGCCGCTCGCGTCGATCCGCCCGATGGCGTTGGCCTGGTTGAGCGCGAACCACATCCCGCCGTCCGGGCCCGCGGTGATGGCGGACGGGTACGAGCCGGAGACCGGCAGGGCGAACTCGGTGATCTCGCCGCCGGTGGTGATCCGGCCGATGCGGTCGGCGTTGACCTCGGTGAACCAGAGCGCGCCGTCGTGCCCGACCGCGATCCCGTACGGCCCGCACTCCGGCGTGGGCGGCGTGAACTCCGCCAGCGCGCCGTCCGTCGTCAGCCGGCCGATGCGGTGCGCCAGGTGCTCGGTGAACCACAGCGCGCCGTCCGGGCCGGTGACGATGACCGTCGGTCCGCTGCCCGGCTCCAGCCGGTGGCTGGTGGACTCCCCGCCGGGCTCCAACCGGCCGATCGCGCCGGCCCGGACCATCGCGAACCAGAGCGCCCCGTCGGGCCCGGCGGTGACGCCGTACGGGCCGCTGTCGCGGTCGGCGAGGTCGAAGGTCTCGATGGGAAGTGACACGGCGGGTGGTCGTTCCTCGTCATTCGGCGGTGGTGAGGTCGATCATCGCAGACCCTGGCGTTGGTGGAGTCGATCGGCGGGTGGCTCTGGTTGACTGCTGCGGGGGGACGGCCACTGTTCGAGGAGCGTGGATGGCATCGGCTGGTTCGTTGAGCGCCCGGGAGATCGCACTCGCGGAACGCTTGATCAGTGCTGGTCTGGATCAACCGCAGGCTGTGCTCGCCGTCGCCATGTGCACGCGTGGTCATGCCCGGCCTGAGCGGGAGGTGGTGGACCTCGTTCGCCAGTACCCCGGCTTGTCGACCCCTGGAGTCGCGGAAGCGGCCCTGGCGGCACTCCGCCGCCGGGGTTGGGTGGTCGAGCGGGAGGTCAAGGACACGATGGTCCTCTGCAGCGCCTCACCCGACCTGCCGGTCCAGTCCGCGGAATTCGTCGGGGATCCGGCCTTCGCCGAGGCGATGCGGCAGAGCCGGAGCGTGAACCAGCCCGAGGTCCGGATCTTGGGCCACATGCACGACCCTGGTGTCTACGAGACCTTCGGGCCGCGAATCAGGACGGCGACGCACGAAATCCTGTTGCCGATGATCAACACCACGCCGAACCTCGCTCAAGTCGCCGACCTGCAGAGCGTCGCTCGCTCCGGGGTGTCCGTCAGGGTCCTCCTCGCGGCGCCGAAACTCGCCGCGAGGATTCGCGGGAATGTTTCACTCGCGGAGTCGAAGGGGAGGATCGAGGGGTGGGTCAGGAATTCGGACGGGTACGACAACTTCGAAGTGAGGGTGACGAACCGCGCATCGGACCTGTGGGCGGCCAGCAGCATGTACCTCGACGGTCGTCTACTCAGGTTCGACGTCTTCGACCCGGTTTCCCAGCGCACCACCCAAGGCGTCATGGTCGAGGTGGTGGCCGACGGTGTGACGAACCTGGCGCTGATCTTCAAGGCGATGTTCGACGAGGCGTGGCAGAGGAGCCGCAGACCGGGATTCACCGGAGCACTGACTGCCATCACCCGCGTGATCTGGTTGCCCGTGATCGCCGCGTTGGCCTTCGGAGTGGCACTCCTCCTCGCGAGCCCCAGTTCGGTGCCCGTCGCCTTCACCGGCGGTGTCCTGGCTGGACTGATCTCGAACTACCTGCCGAGGGTGCCGGAGGCCGTGTCACGAGTGGTCGAACGGCTGAGGAGGTAGGTGGAGCGGATGGCAGGACACTGCGCGGCGTGCACCTCGCTCGCGATCGTGTCGCCCGGTTGTCGCGAGGCGTTCGTCCGCATAGGGGTGACGAAGCTGCACTGGGAGTGCTGGTCCTCGTGCAACCTGCACTGCAAATTCTGCTACCGCACGGAGGACGTTCCTCTCGACCACGAGTCCGGGCTGAGGCTGATCGACGTGTGCGCGTACGCCGGAGTGCGGACCTTCGTCTTCGCTGGTGGCGATCCCTCGCTCCGCTCAGACCTGTCAGAACTCATCGACCATGCCTGCGCATCAGGTCTGGTGGTGGAGCTTCAGTCGAACTTCCAACGGTTCGACGCTCGTGTCAGGGACAGGGTCGCGGACGGACGGGTATCGCTCAGCGGCTTGTCCCTGGACGCGGCGACGTCGTCGGCGCACGATGGTTTCAGGTCCACCCGGGGCAATTTTCGCGCCGTGATTTCTGCGCTGGAATTCCACGAGGGTGCCGGTGCTCCGGTCATAGTCAGAACCGTCATCACCCGGCAGAACTGGCGGGAGACTGCGGAGATCGCCGAGCTGTTGTCGCGCTACGAGGTCGTCAAGCGTTGGTCCTTGCTGCAATTCACCCCCGTGGGACGGGGTTTCGCCAACGCCTCGATGTACCGACTCGATGACGAGCGGAACTTCGAAGACGCCGCCCGGACAGCAGTTGAGAACTACCGGGGCGCCGGTGAAGTGGACATCTACCGATCAAATGACAAGCAAGGAACCTATGCGCTGGTCACCGCTGCGGGAAATCTGTACGGCGTGACTCCGGAACCGGCCGGCGGCACGTACCCGGTGGTGGGATCCATGCTGCGCGACCACCTCTCGACCCTCGCCGCCGGTCTGCCGTTCTCACGGCACCGCCACCAGGTCAGGTATGGCCACTGAGTGGCGGTGCAGCGGCACCTCTGACCGCACGTTTCATCACCCGCTGGACGTGCAGGTGACGTCCGGGCTGGGGGTGGCGGGGCCGTTGGCGGTGAAGCCGAACGTGGTGGAGCCCGCCACCGGCAGCTCGGCGTTGTGGTCGGCGTTGCTGACCGACACCGAGCCGTCGTCCACCCTGAGCGTGCCGTTCCACAGGTTGCTGATCGCGTGGCCGTCCGGCTGGGGCCAGGTGACGGTCCAGTCGGTCAGCGCGTGCTCGCCCGCGTTGCGCACGGTCACCTGGGCCTGGTAGCCGCCCGGCCAGGAGTTGGTGACGCCGAAGCGCGCGCTGCAGTCCGACGTCACGGGCACGATCGCGGGGCCGGTCGGGTCGGTGGTCGTGGTGGTGCCCGGGACGGTGGTCGACGTGCCGTCGGCGGTCGGCGGGACGGTGGTCGAGGTGCCGGCGACGGTCGTGCTCGGGTCCGGTCGGGCGGCGTTGTCGGGCGCCCGGTCCAGGCTCAGCCGGTTGCCGATCACGACACCGCCCACGACCAGCACCGCGGCCCCGGCGATCAGGGCCACCCGCCGCCACGGCGCCTGCCGTTCCGGCGGCGCGGGCAGCGGGCGCGTGTCGCCGGACTGCTGCGCCCACGGCAGCGGCCGGCCCTCGACCACCGCGCCCAGCAGGGCGTGCAGCTCGGCCATCGTCGGGCGCTCGGCCGGGTCGCGGCGCAGCACGTGCGCCAGCAGGTCGCCGAGCGGGCCGGGGAACCGCAGCGGCGCGACCTCGCCCTCCGACACGCGCCGCAGCAGCGCGTACGGGTTGTCCGTCGTCCCGAACGGCGGGTGGCCCTCCAGCGCCGTGTACAGCGTCGCGCCCAGCGAGTACACGTCCGACGCGAACACCGCGTCCTGACCGGCCGCCACCTCCGGCGCGAGGAACGCCGGTGTGCCGACCACGATCCGCGGGTCGGTCACGGTGCCCTCGCCGATCGCCCTGGCGATGCCGAAGTCGGCGATCTTCGCGGTGCCGTCCTCGCCGAGCAGGACGTTGAACGTGGTGACGTCCCGGTGCACGACCCCGGCCGCGTGCGCCGCCGCCAGCGCCGACGCCACCTGCCACCCGACGCCCGCCACCAGCTCCTCGGGCAGCGGCCCGCGCTCGTCGACCACCTCGGCCAGCGTCTGCGACGGCAGGTACTCCATCACCAGGCAGGGCTTGCCGCCGTGCTCCACGACGTCGTGCACGGTGACCGCGTGCGGGTGCCGCAACCGGGCGGCGACCCGCCCCTCGCGCACGATCCGCTCCACCGCCTCCGGCGAGCTGCCGGACCCGACGAACTTGACCGCGACCGCCCGGCCCAGCCGCTCGTCCCGCGCCCGCCAGACCACCCCGGAGGCCCCGCGCCCGATCAGCTCCACCAGGCGGTAACGCCCCGCGATGACCTCGTCCCGTTCCGACACAGCCAGAAGCTAACTCGTCACGAGCCCGTCGGGCCACCTCCACCCGGCCGGCGACCCGAAGAAGAGGTGGCGCGTTCGGCGCAGCACTGAATGCGCCGAAAGGGGTAGTGCGCGGTCGGACGTGGGTGTTCCGGCCGGTGAGCAGGCCGACCGCGCGATCCGGTCGGCCGGATCGCGCGGTCGCGACAAGGATGATCTGCGGCGGCCCGGCCTGCCGGGAGAGCGGCGAGGGCATCGACGGCCCACCGGGTGGACCGGCGCGCGGCGGGGCGCGGCCGGTCCGGTCCCGGTCAGACGCCGTTCGCGCCCGGCGGCAGCCCCGCCAGCGCCATGACGTGCGCCGCGCGCCGGTCCGGGCGCCGGAGCGCCAGTGGCGCGCCCTCCGGCTCCCGCCTCGGCCACGGGTCGGTCTCCCCGGCGCCGAACGGGCCGTTGTCCGCCGTGGACAGCATGACCCGGCGCAGTCGGTCGACCGTGCCGTCGCGGGGCGGGTCCAGGGTGATGGACGCCGCGTGCGGCTTGCCGCCGCCCCAGCTGGGCCTGCGGTCGCGCAGCGCGGGCGTCGCCGAGACGACCGCCAGCAGCGGCACGGGGTTGTCCGAGTCCGCCAGGCACTCCACCGCGTCCAGCACCTCCTCACCGGCCAGGTGCACGTCGCGCAGCACCACCACCAGCGGGTGGTCGCGGGCGACCAGTTCCAGGAACCGCCGCCACGCCGTCAGCGCCCCGCCGTCCGGCAGGGTCGGGTCGAACAGCGGCAGCAGCCGGGTCGCCAGCGCGTCCGCCTCCGCCCGGCCCACCGCGCACACCGTCGACGACAGCTTCGCCCGCACGGTGTCCAGCCCGTCCTCCGGCCGCACGCCGCAGTACCCGCGCAGCACGTCGGCCACCGCGCCCAGCGGCTCGCCGGGCACGACCCGGGTGTCCACCACGCACGCGCCGTCCACCGAACCGGCGAACCGGTCCAGGAACGCGTCCGGCTCACCCAGCACCGTCACCAGGTGCGGCGTCTCGCGGCGCAGGGTCCGGTCGAGCAGGCCGCGCACCACGGCCAGTTCGCTGTCGTGCTCGTCGGCGTGCGCGCGACACCCGGTGATCTCCCACGCGCCGTCCGCGGTCTCCGTGCCCTGGAACGCCGCACCGGTCAGCTCCCGGGTCTGCCCGCAGATCCACACCGCGCCCTCCGGCACGGACGACAGCACCTGGTGGCAGTGGTCGACCAGCGCGCCGTTGACCGTCGGCGGCGCGTCCCGCTCGGTCAGCACCAGCGCCTCGCCGGTCGCCACCGCGATGTGCACGGCGAGGCCGCGGCTCATCCCGTCGGCGAAGCAGTCCCGCAGCGCCAACGCCGCCCGCACGGCCCGCGCCTCGTCGTCACCGTGCGCGTACGGCCCGCCGAACACCGCCAGCGACGCCGAGCCGATGGACGTGGCTACCGTGCCGCCCAGCTCCTCGATGCCCGACCGCGCCATCGCCGTCGCCTCGGCCAGCGCGTGGTCGACCACGGCCGGGTCGACGTCGGTGATCCCGCTGCGCGGCCGGACCCGCACCAGCGCCACCGTCAGGCGCCGCCGCTGCGCCCCGGAGGACGTCCGGGGCGCCGGGATCGGCTCCACCGGCCGCAGGTGCCGGACCACGGCCTGCTTCCGCCCGGCGGGCAGCGCCAGCGACGGGTCGTGGGTGAGGATGGCCTGCTGCAACTTCTGCAGCGCCGGGCCCGGTTCCAGGCCCAGGTCCTCCACCAGCGACGTGCGCAGCCTGCTGTACACGGCCAGGGCGTCCGCGTGCCGCCCGCACCGGTACAGCGCCAGCATCAGCTGGCCGCACGACCGCTCGCGCAGCCGCTCCGCCTCGACCACCGCCTCCAGCTCGCCCAGCACGGACTGGTGCCTGCCGCACGCCAGCTCCGCGTCGAAGTAGTCCTCCATCGCGTCGAGCCGGGCGTTCTCCACGACGGTCAGCTCGGGCCAGCAGATGCCGCTCTCCACGAGGTCGGCCAGCGCCGCGCCGCGCCACGTGGCCAGCGCCTCGCGCAGCACCTTCGCCTCGACCTCGGGCCGGCCCCGCTCGGCACGGCCGCGCTCGGCGAGCTCGTGGAACCGGTACAGGTCCACCCGCGCCGGGTCCACCTGCAGGACGTAGCCGGGCGCCTGGGTGGACAGCCGGGGCGCGCCCGGCCCGTCGGTCGCCGACAGCGCGGCCCGCAGGCTCCACACCGCGTTCTGGAGCATCTTCCGCGCCGAGGCGGGTGGGTCCTCACCCGGCCACAGCGCGGACAGCAACTGGCTGGTCGGCACCACCTGGTTCGCCTTGAGCAACAGGAAGCCGAGCGTGGCGCGCTGCTTGATGCCGCCGAGCGCGATCGGTCGCCCGTCGTGCAGCACTTCCAGTGGACCCAGTAATCGGAACTCCATGGTTTCTATCCCCCAGCTGTCGTCGGACGGGCCGGAGCGGGTGGTCCCGCCCCGGCCGCCACGTGATCGGCGGCGTTGCCGAACCGACCACGCGTCAGGCGTTGCTCTTCTCCGCGGGGATCTCCCGCTCCGCCGAGGAACCGCGCACCAGCACCGCGGTCACCACCGCGATGGCCACCGTCGCCACCGCGCCCACCAGGCCGACCACGTTCAACCCGGAGGTGAACGCCGACCGCGCGGCCTCGACCACGTCCGCGCCGCCCACGGCCAGCGCTCCGGCCAGCGACTCCACCGCGTCGGCCGGGACGCCCTCGGGCAGCTGGGACCGGTACACCGCGGTGCCCACGCTGCCCAGCACCGCGACACCCAGCGCCAGGCCGAACTCCATGCTGGTCTCCGACATCGCCGCCGCGGACCCGGCCCGCTCGGCGGGCGCGGCGCCCACCACCAGCTCGGTGCCCAGCGCCATCATCGGCCCGATGCCCAGGTAGACCACGACCAGCCCGGTCACCACCAGCGCGAGGCCGCCCGGACCGTCCACGAACACCAGCAGCAGGTAGCCCACCGCCGACACCGCGAGCGCCGCCGCCACCAGCTTGCCGGGCGCGACCCGCTTCGCCAGCGCCGGCGCCACCATCGACGACGCGATCATCGCCACCGCCGAGGGCAGCAGCCACAGCCCGGCGGCCAGCGGCGAGTGGCCCTCGACCATCTGCAGGTACTGGGTCACGAACATGTAGACCACGCCGACGACCGCGAGGCCGACGAGCAGGGCCAGCAGCGCCCCCAGGAACGCCGGTCGCGAGAACAGCCGCACGTCCAGCAGCGGGTCCGGCAGCGACTTCTGCCGCCGCACGAACACCACGGCCAGCCCCAGGCCGACGACGATCGCCGCGATCGCGCCCAACCCGAGGCCGTCCGCCGCGACGACCTTGAGCCCGTAGATCACCGGCAGGATCGCCGCCAGCGACAGCAGCACGCTCACCAGGTCGATCCGACCCGGGTCGGGGTCGCGCGACTCGGGCAGCAGGATCGGCGCGGCCACCAGCAGCAGCACCATCACCGGCACCGCCAGCAGGAACACCGAGCCCCACCAGAACAGCTCCAGCAGCGCGCCGCCGATCAGCGGGCCCGCCGCCACGCCGACCGAGAAGCACGCCGCCCACACCGCGATCGCGACGCCGCGCTGGCCCGCGTCGTGGAACATGTTGGTGATCAGCGCCAGCGTCGAGGGCATCAGGGTCGCGCCCGCGATGCCCAGCAGGGCCCGCGCGCCGATCAGCATCGCCGGGTCGGTCGCGTACGCGGCGGCCACCGACGCCGCGCCGAACGCCAGCGCGCCGATCAGGAGCAGCTTGCGGCGGCCGATCCGGTCGCCGAGCGTGCCCATGGTGATCAGGAACCCGGCGATCATGAACCCGTACACGTCGATGATCCACAGGGTCTCGGCGCCGCTGGGGCGCAGGTCCGCGCCCAGGTGCGGCAACGCGAGGTAGAGCACCGTCGCGTCCACCGACAGCAGCAGCGTCGGCAGCGCGAGCACGGCGAGCCCGAGCCACTCCCTGGCCCCGGCTCGTTCGGTGCGTTCCATCGTCCTTCCCCTTCCAGCTCAGGCAAGTGAGCGTGCTCAGTCGGAGTGCGGGTCGCGCAGGACCTCGATCAGGCTGGCGAACCCGTCGCCCGCGTGTCCCCGGCGGATCGCCTGTTCCACCCGCGTCAGCAGGAAGCCCGGCAGCCCGTCGTCCACACCGCCCGTCCGGCTCGCGGCGAGCAGGCGCTCGACCACGACCGCCTGGTGGCCGAGCGTCGTGCCGGGGTACTCGCCCCGGTCGACGCCCGCCATCAGCTCGGGCACGGACCCGACGGCCCGCTGCAGCCACCGGGTGGCGTGCGGCAGGAAGTCGGTGGCGGCCAGGTGCTCGGACGACACCAGCGAGAGCCCGTGCAGCAGACCGGCCCACGCGCTCCACATCACGCCGTGCAACGCCATCTCGTACAGCGCGGGCAACCCGACGTCGTCGCCCAGGTAGGTGCAGGTGCCGCCCAACGCGGTCAGCGTCGGCTCGTGCTCCTGGTACAGCTCCTTCGGTCCTCCGTAGAACGTCAAAGTGGTGTCCGAACCCAGCTCTTCGGCCGTGGTGAGGATCGCCCCGTCGATGTAGCCGACGCCTCGCGAGGCCGCCCACGAAGCGGTGTCGCGGGCGTCTTCCGCAGTGCCCGCGGTGAGGTTCACGACCACTCGTCCGGTGGTGCCGTCCAGCGAGTTCACGATCTCCCGCATCGCGCGGTGATCGACTACGCGGACGACCACCAACGGGCTCGCCGACACGGCCTCTACCAGCGTCGCGGCCCGGATCGCGCCGTTGGCCGCCGGCTCTTCCGGACGCTGGTGGGAACGGTGCCAGACCGTTGTCCGGTGACCCGCTCCCACGAACGCCCGGGTGAGCGCCGACCCCATCGGCCCGAGGCCGATCACCGTCACAGGCGAACGGTCGCCCGCCGTCATCTCCGCCCCCCTCGTCCCGACGTCGTCACTGTGTCGTGGGACCCTCCCGATCGGCTCTCAGCGACCTCTCGGGGACCTCGGGGAGTGTTCGTGAGCACGCTCTCCGTTACAGATGACCTTGATCGTCAGCCGTTATGGTGTGTTTTGTGCGTTTCGGCATCCTGGGGCCCCTGACCGTCTGGACAGAGGACGACCGCGTCGTCCCTGTTCCGGGGGTGAAGGCGCGCACCCTCCTGGCGTGCCTCCTGGCGCACGGCGGCGGGGCGGTCTCGGCCGACCGCCTGGCCGAGGAGCTGTGGGGCGACTCGCCGCCGAGCAACCTGGCCGGCGCCCTGCACACCAAGGTCTGGCAGCTGCGCCGGGCGCTGGACGACGCGGAGCCGGGCGCGGGGGAGCTGGTGGTGTCCCGCCCGCCGGGCTACCTGCTGGACGTGACCGCCGGCGCGGTGGACGCCCGCCGGTTCGCCGCGCTGCTGGGCGCCGCCCACGAGAGCGCCGACCTGCGGGCCAAGGCGGCCCTGCTGGGCGACGCCCTCGCCCAGTGGCGAGGTCCGGCGCTCGCGGACTTCGTCGACGCCGACTTCGCCCAGCCGGTCGTGGCGCGGCTGGAGGAGCTGCGGCTCACCGCGCTGGAGGACCGGGCCGAGGTCATGCTGGGCCTCGGCGAGCACGGCCTGCTGGTCGGCGAGCTGGGCGACCTGCTGGCGCGGCACCCCCTGCGGGAACGGCTGCGCGCCGCGCACATGCGCGCCCTCTACGCCGCGGGCCGGCAGAGCGAGGCCCTGGCGAGCTTCGACGCCCTGCGCTCCACGTTGTCCGGGGAGCTGGGGCTGGAGCCGAGCGCCGAGCTGGTCGCGCTGCGCCAGGCGATCCTGGAGCGCGACCTCCGGCTCACCCCCATGCCGTCCCCGATCACGACGGCCGCCCGCCCGCTGACCAACCTGCCCGTGCAGATGACGCCGCTGATCGGCCGGGACGCGGCGATCGGGCAGGTGCGCGCGCTGCTGGACGCGAGCAGGCTGGTGACGCTCAACGGCATCGGCGGCGTCGGCAAGACCAAGCTGGCGCTGGCCGCCGCCGCCGAGGTCGCCGACCTCTACCCGGACGGGGTGTGGCTGGTCGAGCTGGCCACGCTGGAGTCGCCGGACGGCGTGGTGGAGGTCGTGGCGACCGTGCTGGGCGTGCGGGACGAGGTGACCGGCGCGGGACCGCCGGTCGCGCTGATCACGCGGTTGGCGGACGCGTTGCGCACCAAGCAGCTGCTGCTGGTGCTGGACAACTGCGAGCACGTGGTCGAGCGGGTCGCGGACGTGGCCGAGGTGCTGCTGATGGCCGCGCCCGGCGTGCGCATCCTGGCCACCAGCCAGGAGCCGCTGGGCATCGCGGGCGAGCGGCTGTGGACGGTGCCGCCGCTGACCCTGCCCGACGCCGACGGCGCGTCCACGGCGGTGGAGCTGTTCGTGGCGCGCGCGACGGCGGCGGCCCCGGACTTCGCGCTGGACGGGTCCACGGTGGACGGCGTGCACGCGATCTGCCGCCGGCTGGACGGCATCCCGTTCGCGCTGGAGCTGGCCGCGACCCGCGTGCGGGCGCTGGGCGTGCACGAGGTCGCGGCCCGCCTGCGGGACCGGTTCTCGCTGCTGACCGTCGGCAGGCGGGGCGCGCCCGCCCGGCAGCAGACGCTGCGGGCGGCGATCGACTGGAGCTGGGACCTGCTGTCGAACCGCGAGCGGGTGGTGCTGCGCAGGCTCTCGGCGTTCAGCGGCGGCTGCCCGCTGACCGCGGCGGAAGAGGTGTGCGCCGGCGACGGCATCGAGCAGGACGAGGTGGTCGACCTGGTGGCGCGGCTGGTGGACCGGAGCCTGGTGAGCGCTTCGGACGTGGCCGGGGCGCGCCGGTACCGGTTGCCCGAGTCGGTGTCCGCCTACTGCGCCGAGCGGCTGCGCGAAGCGGGGGAGAGCGATCGGACGCGGACCCGGCACGCCGCCTACCACGCCGACTTCGCCGTGCGGGTGATGGCGCACCTGCGCGGCCCCGACCAGCGCCGGTGGCTCGAACTGGCCGACGTCGAGGCGGCCAACTTCCGGGTCGCCCTGGACACCGCGGCGTACCAGGGCCGGGCGGACCTCGCGTTGCGCACGGTCAACGCGCTGGCCTGGTACTGGTTCCTGCGCGGGCGGCTCGGCGAAGCCACGCGCGCGTTCGTGGCGGCGTTGGCCATCGAAGGGCCTTCCGACCCGTCGGAGCGGGCCAAGGCGCTCGCGTGGCAGGCGGGGTTCAGCCTGCGCGCGGGCGAGTCGACCTACCCGCTGGAGAACTACGACGAGCTGGCCGACGAGATCGCCGACCCGCTGAGCCGGGCCACGGCGCGCTGGTTCCTCGGGTTCGCCCGCATCGGCTACGGCGACCAGGACAGCAGCGAGAAGCGCATCGACCGGGCGTTGGGCGAGTTCCGCTCGCTGGAGGACCGGTGGGGCATGGCGGCCGCGCTGGCCGCGCTGGCGACGCAGGCGGTGCTGCGCGGCGACCTGGACGCGACCCAGCAGTACGGCGAGGAGAGCGCCGCGCTGTTCCGCGACGTCGGCGACGGCTGGGGGCAGCTGCAGGCGGGTGACGCGCTGGCGTCGTTGGCGGAGGTGCGCGGTGACTACGACCACGCGGTGCGCGTGCACCGGGAGGGCCTGCGCATCGCCGAGACGCTGGGGCTGTGGTCGGAGGTGTCGACCAAGCTGTCCGGCCTGGCCCGGATCGGGCTGCTCAAGGGCGACTACGCCCAGGCGCGCGAGCTGCACGAGCGGGCGATGCGGCTGGCCGCCGAGCAGAGCTTCACCTTCGGCGAGCAGTTCGCCGAGGTCGGGCTGGGCCTGGGCGCGCGGAGGCAGGGCCGGTTGGACGCGGCCGAAGCGCACCTGCGGCGCTGGCTGGACTGGTGCCGCCAGCTGGACGGCGACGTCGGCGAGGCGTTGATCCTGGCCGAGCTGGGGTTCGTGGCCGAGCAGCGCGGTGACGCGGCCGGCGCGCTGGCGCTGCACCAGGAGGGGTACTCGGCGGCGAAGGCCACCGGCGACCCCCGGTCGCTGGCGCTGGCGCTGGAGGGCCTGGCGGGCGCGCTGGCGGTGGCCGGTCGGCACGTCGAGTCGGCCACCCTGCTCGGCGCCGCCACCGCCGCCCGCGAGAACGCCGGCGCGCCGCTGCCCGAGGCCGAGCGCGGCGACGTGACGCGGATCGAGAGCACGTTGCGCGCAGCGCTCGGCGACGGGTTCGCGGAGCACCACGAGCACGGTCGCGCGCTCGACCCCGTCACGGCGCACGCCCTGGTCGACCAGAGGAGCTGACCCCGCCCGTCCCGGCCCGCTCCCCGCCGGCCGGGCGGCGGGCGTGCGCCGCGACCGGGACTACTCGGCGGCGGGCTTGCGCAGCACCTCGAACAGCGACCCGAAGCCGCTGCCCGCGTGACCGCGCTTGATCGCCTCCTGGGCCCGCTGCTTGAGGAATTCCGGCAGCGCGACGTCCACGCCCTGCGCGCGGCTCGCGTCCACCAGGTGCTCGATCGCGATGGCCTGCATGCCGAGCGCGGACCCCTCGTCGGGGTAGCTGCCCGCGTCGACCTGGCCCGCGATGCCGGGCACCTCGGGCGCGATCACGTGCTCGAACCACGCCTGCGCGTACGGCAGGAACGCCTCGGCCGAGACGTTCTCCGACTTCACCAGGGCCAGCGAGTGCATGTAGCCCGCCCAGGTCGTCCACATCAGGCCGAGCAGCGCGACGTCGTACAGCGACGGCAGGCCCGCGTCCTCGCCGAGGTAGGTGCCCGCGCCGGCGATCGTGGCCAGGCTCTCGGCGTGGGCGTCGTAGGCGCCCTGCGGGCCGCCGTAGAAGATGAGCGCTTCGTCCGAGCCGATCATCGGGGGGATGGCCATGATCGCGCCGTCCACGTAGTCGACGCCGCGCCCGGCCGCCCACCCGGCCGTCTCGCGGGCCTCCTCCGGGGTGCCCGAGGTGAGGTTGACGACGGTGCGACCGGCGAGCGCGTCGCCGAGCGGGTCGAAGAGCTCGCGCATCGCGTGGTAGTCGAGCACGCACACCACGACCAGGTCGCTCGCGGCCACCGCCTCGGCGACCGTGGCGGCCCGGACGGCGCCCGAGGCGACCAGGTCGTCGGCCTTCTCGGGGGTGCGGTTCCAGACGGTGGTCGAGTGGCCCTTGGCCACGAAGGACTTCGCGAGCGCCGAGCCCATGGACCCCAGGCCGATCACTGTCACCGGTGCGCGGTTGTCCGAAGTCATCTGCAGGTTCTCCTCATGCTGTTCTGGTTCGACGGGGGGCGGCTGGTGCTCCCGCCGTCGTTCGCCTACCGCCCGTCCAGTCTGACGCGCCGCCCTCTCGGCCTTCTCTCGAACCGCTCCGGCACGTGCGAGAGGTCCGCGGCGGCGGCCGGGTAATCGCCCGCTCATCGTCCGGTCATCGCCCGCTCACCGGGGACCCCGGTGAACCCTCGATGACCGGCACCCGCCCCCACCTGCGATAGAACAGCGTCGCTCGCCGAAACCGCGGGCGGCCCTCCCCTCACCATTCACGTCGATCGGAGTGAGAAATGAGCGCTTCTCCCGGTGCGCCCGAATTCGCGGACTCCTACCTCGTCGAAGTGCTGTCGGAGTTCGGCCTGGCGCTGAAGTACGTGCGCGCCGAAGGCAACACGCTGTACTACCTGGCAGACGACGGCAGCGAGGTCGGCGTGTTCGACGCCGCCAGCGGGTTCGGATCGCTGATGTTCGGGCACAACAACCCCGAGCTGGTCGAGCACGCCAAGTGGCTGCTCGACCAGCAGACCCCGGTGCACGCGCAGTTCTCCGGCTACTCCTACGCGATCAACCTCGCGGCCAAGCTGAACGAGATCGTGCGCCGCGAGCTGAAGACCGAGGACAAGTTCTACGGCCTGTTCGGCAATTCCGGCGCCGAGGCCGTGGAAATCACGATCAAGCACGCCGAACTCGACCGCGGCATGCGGATCAAGGAGCTGAAGGCGGGCATCGAGAGCAACATCGAGGCCGCCCGCTCCGCCGTCGAGGGCGGCGCCCGCGTCTCGGAGGCCGCCGCCGCGCTGGCCGGCGGCGCCGACTTCGACCGGCTCGTCACCGAGGTGCGCCGCCGCAACGCCGAGACCGAGGCCCGCCCGCCGCTGTTCCTCGCGCTGGAGGGCGGTTTCCACGGCAAGCTCGTCAGCAGCGTCCAGCTCACCTTCAACGAGGAGTTCCGCGGCCCGTTCAAGTCGCTCGCCGCGCAGGCCCGGTTCATCCCGCGCGAGCGCCCGGAGATGATCTCGAAGGTCGTCGAGGAGGAGCGGGCCGCGCTGCTGGACGTCGTCGTGCAGGACGGCGTGGTCGACCTGGTCGAGCGCGACTTCCCGGTGTTCGCGGCGTTCCTGGTCGAGCCGATCCTGGGCGAGGCGGGCATCTACCCGATGACCCGCGAGCTGGCGCGGGCCCTGCGGGAGGCGTGCGACACCATCGGCGTGCCGCTGGTGTCCGACGAGATCCAGTCCGGCATGGGCCGCTCCGGCACGTTCCTCGCGGGCACCCAGATCGACCTCAAGCCCGACTACATCATCCTGGCCAAGGCCCTGGGCGGCGGTCTGGCGAAGCTCGGCGTGGTGCTGGTGAACGAGCACCGCTACCGCAAGGACTTCGAGCTGATGCACACCTCGACGTTCGGCCGCGACGGCTTCTCCAGCCGCCTGGCGCTGAAGTTCCTGGAGATGCTGGAGGCCGACGGCGGCAAGGCCTACCAGCTCGCGGCGGAGCGCGGCGCGAAGGCGAAGGCCATGATGGAGGCGATCAAGGCCGACTACCCGGACGTCGTCAAGGAGGTCCGCGGCAAGGGCCTCATGCTCGGCTTCGAGCTGCACGACCAGGGCAAGTCGGCCTCGGCGGCGATCCGCGAGGCGGTCGAGTACGAGGCGCTGGCGTTCGTCATCGGCGGCCACCTGCTGCGCAAGCACCGCATCCGCATCTTCTCCACCGCCTCCAACCTGGAGACGATGCGCTTCGAGCCGTCGATCCACCTCAGCGACGAGGAACTCGCCCAGGTCGACGCGGGCTTCCGCGACGTGTGCCAGATCCTCCGCGAGCAGGACGCGGACAAGTTCGCGTGACCAGCCGACTGAGCTACCCGGTCATCGACACGGCCGGGCGCGACCTCCACGGCGAGTCCGAGCGCCTGCGCGCGCTCGGCCGCGCCGTGCGGGTCGAGCTGCCCGGCGACGTGATCGCGTGGTGGGTCACCGACCACGCGCTCGTCAAACAACTCCTCACCGACCCGCGGGTGTCCCGCGACACCTACCGGCACTGGCCCGCGTGGGGTGGCGGCGAGAGCGAGCTGGCCCAGACCTGGTCGCTCGCGATGTGGGTCGCCGACCGCAACATGATCACCGCGTACGGCGCGGAGCACACCCGGCTGCGCAAGCTGGTCGCCAAGGCGTTCACCGCCCGCCGCACGCAGGCGATGCGCCCGCGCATCGAGGCGATCACCGAGGAGCTGCTGGCGGACCTCGCGGCGGCGCCCGCGGGCGAGGTCGTCGACCTGCGCGAGCGGTTCGCCTACCCGTTGCCGGTGCGGGTGATCTCGGAGCTGCTGGGCATCCCGGACGAGATCCGCGGCCCGCTGCTGCGGTCGGTGCACGAGATCATGGACACCTCCGCCGGTCCCGAGCAGGTCAAGGCCAACGAGCTGGAGCTGTACCGGCTGATGCACGAGCTGGTCGCGATCAAGCGCACCCGGCCCGGCGACGACGTGACCACCGGCCTGATCCAGGCCCACGACGAGGACGGCGGCCACCTCAGCGAGCGCGAGCTCGTCGACACGGTCCTGCTGATGTTCACCGCGGGCCACGAGACGACGGTGAACCTGCTCGACCAGACCATCGCCCTGCTGCTGACCCACCCCGCCCAGCGCGCCGCCGTGCTCGACGGCGCGCTGGCGTGGGAGGACGTGGTCGAGGAGTCGCTGCGGCTGGAGGCGCCGTTCCCGAACCTGCCGCTGCGCTACGCCGTGGAGGACATCGACCTCGGCGACGCGTTCATCCCGAAGGGCGACCCGATCGTCATCGCGTTCGGCGCGGCCGGGCGCGACCGGAAGGTGCACGGCGAGACCGCCGCCGAGTTCGACCCGACCCGACCCACCCGCCGCGACCACCTCGCGTTCGGCCACGGCGTGCACCACTGCCTGGGCGCACCGCTCGCGCGCCTGGAAGCCGCGATCGGCCTGCCCGCCCTGTTCGCCCGGTTCCCGCGGCTGCGGCTCGCGGTGCCGGCCGACGAGCTGCGCCCGTTGGGGTCGTTCATCTCCAACGGCCACGAGACGTTGCCCGTAGTGCTGACCCGAAGCGGGGAGGAAAGCCATGAGTGAAGTGCTGGACGCGGTCCGGGACCTCGTGCCGAGGCTGCGCGAGAACGGTGTGGAGGCCGAGGAGAACCGCTGGATCCCCGAGGAGAACGTCGACCTGCTCGACAAGGCGGGCGTCTTCTCGATGGCGGTCCCGCGCCGGTTCGGCGGCCTGGACCTGCCGGTGGCCGAGCAGATCGCCGTGCTGACCGAGATCGCCCGCGGCTGCGGCTCGACGGCGTGGACGTCGGTGGCCTGGGTGTCGAGCACCTGGATGGCCACGCTGTACCCCGACCAGGCGCAGGAGGAGATCTTCGCCGGCGGGTCGGTGCGCATCTCCGGCGGCTTCACGCCCACCGCGAAGGCCACGCCCACCGACGGCGGCTACCTCCTCAACGGGTCCTGGCGGTTCAACACCGGCTGCCGCGGCGCGCACTGGGACCTGCTGGCCGCGATCGTCGAGCACCCCGACGGCGCCGAGGAGGAGGTGTTCGCGATGGTACCCATGTCGGAGCTGACCATCGCGGACGACTGGCACGTGTCCGCCGCCGCGGGCACCGGCAGCTCCACCACCACCGCCAAGGACGTGTTCGTGCCCGCGCACCGCGTCGTCACCGGCGAGGACGCCCTGATGGAGGGCGTGCCGGGCCGCACGCCCACGGCGCCGGGTCGGGCCTACAGCCTGATCAGCTACGTCGTCGCGGAGTCCGTCGCCGCCTACATCGGCATGGCCAAGGGCGCGCTGGAGGTCTTCCTGGAGCGCCTGCCCGGCCGCGGCCTGGCCTACACGTCGTGGACCGACCAGCGGCAGCACCCGTTGACGCAGCACCGCGTCGCGCTGGCGGCGAACAAGATCGCCGCGGCCGAAGCGCTGTCCGCGTCCTACGTGGACGTGCTCCAGCGGCGCGCCGACGCGGGCGAGCAGCCGACGTGGGAGGAGAAGGCGGCGGTCCGCGGCCAGGCGGGCACGGCGATCCTGCTGGTCAAGGAGGCCGTCGAAGGGCTGCAGACCATCGCGGGCGCGTCCGCGCTGAGCAAGTTCGCCGCGTTCCAGCGCTTCCACCGCGACCTGCTCGGCCTGTCCACGCACGGCCTCATGTCGCCCGACATGGGCCTGGAGGTGCACGGGCGGGTCCTGGTCGGCCTCGACCCCGAAACCCCGTTCCTGTAGCAGAGATCCCACTGGGGGAAAGAGAAAGATGAGCGAGTTGGTCAAGACCGCCGGCCCTACGCGCCGCGGCTTCCTCAAGGCGCTGGCCACGACCACGGTCGTGGGCAGCGCCCTGCCGCCCGCCGTCGCGTCGGCGGCCGGTCCCGGCGCCCGGTCCACCCACGACGTGATCGTCGTGGGCGCCGGGTTCGCCGGGGTCACCGCGGCCCGGGAACTGGGCCGCCGGGGCCTGCGGGTCCTGGTGCTGGAGGCGCGGGACCGCATCGGCGGCCGGACGTGGACGACCACGTTCGAGGGCGAGCAGGTCGAGCTGGGCGGCACGTGGGTCGACCCGTTGCAGACCACGGTGTGGAACGAGATCGAGGCGCAGCGCATCGGCTTCGTCGCCGACGCGAGTGCGGAGCGGACGCTCTTCCCGACGGAGAACGGGTTCGGGTTCTTCTCGCCGGAGGAGGCGTTCGGCCGGCAGGGCGAGCTGCTGACGCGGTTCAGCGAACGCGCGCGCGAGCTGTTCCCCAACGCCTACGACCCGCTGGCGCGGGCCGACCTGCTCCAGGCGCCGGACGCGCTGACGATCCGCCAGCACCTGGATTCCATGAGGCTGTCGGCGCTGGACGAGAAGTGGCTCTCCGGCGCGACCGGCGGGCTGGGCGGCGGTTCGACGCGGGGCGCCTACACGCAGTTCCTGCACTGGTGGGCGTTGTGCAACTACAACGCCGAACAGTACTACGGCATCAACACCTACAAGCCCGCCAGCGGCATGAACGGCCTGGCGCGGTCGATCCTGGCCGAGTCGCGGGCGGAGGTGCGGCTGAACTCGCCGGTCAGGTCGATCGCCGACAACGGCGGGCAGGTCACCGTGCGCACCGTCGCGGGAGCCGTGCACACGGCGGCGGCCGTGGTCGTGGCCGTCCCGGTGAACGTGTGGCGCACCATCGAGTTCGCGCCCGGCCTGTCGGCGGCCAAGCTGCAGGCGTCGCGCGAGACGATCGGCGTGCCGAACGCGAAGAAGCTGTGGATGCACGTGGCCTCCTCGATCGGCAACACCTACGTGCACGCCCCGGAAGGCGACTACCCCGTCGACACGCTGCTGCCGTACAAGCAGACGTCCCGGGGCTGGTTGATGATCGGGTTCAGCGGCGACCCGCGGCTCGACGTGAACAACGCCGCACAGGTGCAGGAGGCGGTCCGGCTGATCGTGCCCGACGCCAGGGTGCTGTCGGTGAAGGGCCACAACTGGGGCGGCGACCGCTTCGCCCTGGGCGGCTGGTCGTTCCGGCGGCCCCGGCAGCTGACCGGCCTGCTGCGCGCGGTTCAGCAGCCGCAGGGCCGGATCTCGTTCGCCACCAGCGACATCGCCTCCGGCTGGAGCGGCTACGTGGAAGGGGCGATGGAGTCCGGCCTGGTGGCCGCGGACCAAGTGACGCGCCGCGTGCTGCGCTGACGCGTCGGACCGCTCGTGGGAGGAGTTGCCGTGGTGGAAGCGGAGGAGTTCGACTACGTCGTGGTCGGCGCGGGTTCGGCGGGCAGCGCGGTCGCGGCGCGGCTGTCCGAGGACCCTGCCGTCACCGTCGCCCTGGTGGAGGCGGGCGGCCCGGACGACCACCCGGGCATCGCGGTCCCGCTGGGCGCGCTGGAGCTGTTCGGGTCGGAGGTCGACTGGGACTTCACCACCGCGCCGCAGCCCGGTCTGGGCGGGCGGGAGGTGCCGTGGCCGCGCGGCCGGGTGCACGGCGGCTCGTCGGCCACCAACTTCCAGATGTGGGTGCCCGGCCACGCGGCCGACTTCGAGGACTGGCACCCGTCCTGGTCGTGGGACCACGTGCGGCCGTACTTCCGGCGGGCCGAGCGCTGGGCGGGTGAGCGCGAGGCCGGTCCCGGGTTCGGCGCCGCCGGGCCGCTGTGGATCTCACCGCAGCGCGACCCGGACCCGAGCAGCGCGAGGTTCCTCGACGCGTGCGCGGAGGTGGGTCTCAAGCCCGTCGAGGGCGGGCTGAGCGGGCCCGACAACACCGGGTGCGCGCTCACGCCCGTGACCCAGCGCGAGGGCGTCCGGTGGAGTTCGGCCGACGGCTACCTCAAGCCCGCGCTGGGCCGGTCGAACCTGACCGTGCTCAGCGGGCGGCAGGCCGAGCGGGTCGTGCTCGACGCGGGAGGCCGGGCCGTCGGCGTGCGACTGGCGGACCGGGCCCTCAACGCGCGCCGCGAGGTCGTGCTGTGCGCGGGCGCGGTCGGGTCGCCGCACCTCCTGCTGCTGTCCGGGATCGGACCGGCGGACGAGCTGCGCGCGGCGGGCGTCACCCCCCGGGTGGACCTGCCCGGCGTGGGTCGCGGGCTGCACGACCACATGATCCTCGACCTGGCCGTGCACGCGCCGGGCGCCACCCGCTTCCTGGAGGACGGCCGCGAGCGGTACGAGCGCGACCGCACCGGGCCGCTGAGCTCGAACATCGCCGAGGCGGTCGCGTTCCTGCGCGCCGACGGCGGCGACGGGCCGCCGGACCTGGAGCTGATCTGGTCGCCGATGGCGTTCTCCGAGGAGGGCGAGTTCATCCCCGGCTACACCGTGGGCGTGGTGCTGCTGCGCCCGGAGAGCCGGGGACGGCTCACCCTGGCGTCGGCGGACCCGGCCGTGCCGCCGCTCATCGACCCCGGCTACCTCACCGCGGAAGCCGACGTGCGCACGTACGTCGCCGGGGTGCGGTTCGCCGAACGCATCCTCGCCGCGGCGGCGCTGGGCGACCTGCACGACGGGCCGGTCGCGCCGTGGCCCGCCGGCGCCGGGGTGGCCGACTACGTCCGGGAGCGCGCGAGCACCGTGTTCCACCCGGTCGGCTCGTGCCGGATGGGCGACGTGGTCGACGAACGGCTGCGGGTGCGCGGCGTGCCGGGGTTGCGCGTGGTCGACGCGTCGGTGATCCCCGCGGCGCCGCGCGGCCACACCCACGCCCACGCCGTGATGATCGCCGAACGAGCCGCCGACCTGCTCCGCGAAGACCGCGGCTGACCACCGGTCCCACCACCCCGACGACCCGCGCGCCAACCGGCGCGCGGGTCGTCGGCGCATTTCGACCGGAAATGCGCGGCTGATTGCCAAATGAGCGGCCAGTTATTCCTCGGTGAGCGGTCGGGCACGCGGCAGCCATTAGCGTGTTCGGTGGGCCAAGCGGAATCCGTGAGGAAAGCGAGGACTCTCCCTATGACCGCCCAGATCGACTTGCAGAACCTTGACCTGACCGACGACCCCGATACCCAGAACGACGTTTTCCTGGCCGCGTTCAACTCGGGTCAGGGCGCGATCTTCGACAGCCTGTACCGGGACGACTCGATTTCCAACCTGTCCGGCGGACCGCTCAACGGCCAGGCGCGCACCGAGGCCATCGTCGCGCTGCTGGCGACCAAGCCGAAGCTGAAGTCCAAGGTCAAGGCCAACTTCACGGCGGGCGACACGTCGCTGATCATCGTGGAGTACGACCTGGAGATCACCAAGGAGGACGGCGCCAAGCAGCGCATCCTCGGCAAGTGCACCGACGTGCTGGTGCGCGGCGAGGACGGCAAGTGGATCATGGCGATCGACCGCCCGGTCGCCGACAGCGTCGAGGACATCCAGGGCTGAGCCGCCCGCGCGGACCGCGTCGTCCGGCGCGGTCCGCGCCCTGTTCGCGGGAAGGACGTGTGCGATGGAACTGGCACCCGAGCTGACCGGGGTGTCCCCGACCGAGATGCGCTCCACGCTCGCCCGCTTCGCCACCGGCGTCGTCGTGCTGACCGTCGGTGGCGAGCACATGCACGGGATGACCGCCAACGCCTTCAGCTCCGTGTCGCTGGACCCGCCGCTGGTGCTGTGCTGCGTCGCGCGCACGGCCGCCATGCACGGCGCGATCACCGCGGCGGGGCACTTCGCCACCTCCGTGCTGAGCGGTGACCAGGAGGCCAGCGCCCGTTGGTTCGCCGCCCGCGACCGGCCCCTGGGCCCCGCCCAGTTCGACCGGGTCGACTGGACGGCCGGGCCGGTCACCGGCGCGCCGGTGCTGGCCGACTCGCTGGCGTGGCTGGAGTGCGAGCTGGCCGACGTGCACGAGGCGGGCGACCACACCGTGTTCTTCGGCCGGGTGCTGCGCGCCGGTCGCGGCGACGGCCGGGAGGGGTTGCTGTTCTTCGACGGAGGGTTCCGGCAGGTCGAGACGAGCGAAGGGCCACGATGAGCATTTCCGAGATGGACCTCCGGCCCGCCGCGCGCCCGACGTCGCCGCCGCCGCGCACCATGCGGGCGCTGCGCGACCGGCGTGACGAACTGGCCGGCCGCATCGGGTTGGGCGACCGGGTCGCGGTGGAGCGCCAGCACCGGCTGGGCAAGCGGACCGCCCGCGAGCGGCTGGAGCTGCTGCTGGACGAGGGCTCGTTCGTCGAGGTCGACATGTACCGGCGGGGCACCACCGGCGCGCACACCGACGGCGTGGTCGCGGGCTCCGGCACGGTGGACGGGCGCCGGGTGTTCGTCTACGCGCAGGACTTCACCATCTCCGGCGGATCGCTGGGCGCGGGCCACGCCGAGAAGATCCACAAGGTGCTGGACATGGCCGTGGCCACCGGGTCGCCCGTCGTCGCGTTGAACGACAGCGGTGGCGCGCGCATCCAGGAAGGGGTGATGGCGCTCAACGGTTACGGCGGCATCTTCCGCCGCCAGGTCGAAGCCTCCGGCATCATCCCGCAGATCAGCGTGGTGCTGGGCCCGTGCGCGGGTGGCGCGGCGTACTCGCCCGCGCTGGCCGACTTCACGTTCATGGTGCGCGAGACCGCGCAGCTGTACCTGACCGGGCCGGACGTGGTGAAGGCGGTCAGCGGCGAGCAGGTGACGCACGACCAGCTCGGCGGCGCCGACGTGCACGGCTCCCTGTCGGGCGTGGCGTCGTTCGTGCACGACGACGAGGAGAGCTGCCTGGCCGACGTGCGGCACCTGCTGTCGCTGCTGCCGTCGAACAACCTGGAGCCGCCACCGCCGTGCGAACCGCCGGAGGACGACGACGTGCGGCCGGAGCTGGCCTCGCTCGTGCCGGTGGAGACGAGCCGGCCCTACGACATCCGGGCCGTGATCGGCGAGGTCGTGGACGACGGCGACTTCCTGGAGGTCCACGAGGGCTGGGCGGCCAACGTGGTGTGCGCGCTGGCCCGGGTCGGCGGCGAGGTCGTCGGCGTGGTCGGCAACCAGCCGCTGGTGCTGGCGGGCGTGCTGGACACCGCGGCGTCGCAGAAGGCGGCCCGGTTCGTGCGGTTCTGCGACGCGTTCAACATCCCGCTGGTGACGCTGGTGGACGTGCCGGGCTTCCTGCCGGGCACGGACCAGGAGTACGGCGGCGCGATCCGGCACGGCGCCAAGCTGCTGTACGCCTACTGCGAGGCTTCGGTGCCCCGGGTGCAGGTGATCCTGCGCAAGGCGTACGGCGGGGCGTACATCGTGATGGACTCCAGGTCGATCGGCTGCGACCTGTCGCTGGCGTGGCCGACCAACGAGATCGCGGTGATGGGCGCGGAGGCGGCGGTGAACGTCATCCACCGCAAGGAGCTGGCCGCCGCCGCGGACCCGGACGAGCTGCGGCAGGTGCTCGTCACCCGGTACACCGACGAGCTGGCGCACCCGTACTACGCGGCCGAGCGCGGTCTGGTGGACGACGTGATCGACCCGGCGCAGACGCGCGCGGCGGTCCGGCGCGGGTTGGCGATGCTGCGCGACAAGCGCCGCCGCACCCCGGCGAGGAAGCACGGCAACGTGCCGTTGTGATCGGCTGAGCGGGAGATCGAGGCCGCCGGGACACCCGTCCCGGCGGCCTCGACCGCGTGCCGGGTGATCGGGGAGGCTCCGGAGTCCGAGCAGGGCGACCAGCGGCTCAACGCTGAACGGCCCACCGACCGGGGGGAGCGGTCGGTGGGCCGTCGGGGAGAGCCGACCCCCTGGGGGTGGGTCAGCCGGGTAGCAGGGCGAACGGGTCGTCGCGCAGGGCGGTGCAGACCGCGCGCAGGCCGTCGGCCAGTTGCCCGATCTCCTCGTCGGTGATGAACACCGACGGTTCGAACCGCAGGGTGTGCGAGGCGCTGGCGGTCGGGAAGACGCGCACGCGGTGGGCGTTGAGCAGGTAGCCGGCCAGCACGTAGCCCAGCAGGCCCTGGCCCGCCAGCTCGCCGACCGGTCCCGCCGCGCCGCTCTGGTCGTGGAACTCCAGGCCCAGCATCAGGCCGCGACCGCGCACGTCGGCGACCACCGCCGGGAACTCGTCCCGCACCGCGCGCAACGCCGACTCCAGCGCCGCGCCGCGCGTGGCCGCGCGCTGGTAGACGTCGGTCGACTCGACCAGCTCGACCACCCGCGACCCGATGTGGCAGGAGAACGCGTCCTTGGCGAACGTCGAGCTGTGCAGCAGCTCGAAGTCCGACACGTACGCCGACTGCCGCATCAGCGTCACCGCCGACTTGGCGACGCCGCCGCCCAGCGCCTTGGCCAGCAGCACGTAGTCGCCGAGCAGCCCGACGTGCGACGAGGCGAAGAACGCCCCGGTCCGCCCGACGCCGGTCTGGATCTCGTCCACCACGACCGGGAAGCCGCCCGCGTCGGCCGCGGCGCGGATGTCGGCCGCGACCTCCGCGTCCAGCACGTGGATGCCGCCCTCGCCCTGGATCGGCTCGACGAAGAACGCGGCGATCACCGGCAGGTCCCGCTCGACCAGCCCGCCGTCCTGGACGTCGAGCAGCGTGACGCGGCACGCCTCGACCTCCTTGGCGACCTCGCCGCCGGACACGAAGCGCGCCTGCACGGCCAGCGTGCGGAACGGCAGCCGGTAGCCCGCGTTGTGGGTGAGCTGGACGCTGCCCGCCAGCTTGCCGTGGAAGGACCCCTCCAGCGTCAGGAACACCGGGGGCGCGTCGTACCGGCCCTCGTTGTGCTCGCGCACCCGTTCGGCCAGCTCGGCGGGCGCGTCGGCCAGGTGCGCCTCGATCTCCTCGCGCAGCGCCGCCACCCGCGCGCCGCGGGCCATCTCGGCGTGCTTGAGAGCGACCTCGACGGCCTCCGCGCCGGTGCTGGCGAAGATCGCCGAGTAGGGCTCGTCGGTGCCGAACTCCCGCCACAGCACGCGGTTGAGCGCCAGGGCCAGGTCGTTGGCGTAGGGGTGGTAGGAGAACTGGGCGTGCACCGGGACCTGCCGGTCCAGCAGCTCCCGGGCGCACTTCACGATCTCCGGGTGGTTGTGGCCCAGCACCAGCGAGCCGTAGCCGCCGACGAAGTCCACCACCGGCACCTCGTCACCGGACGGGTGGCGCCACCACAGCGTGTCCGCTTCGCCGCGCACGTACTCGGCGTCCAGTCCCAACTGGGACAACAGGCCGCCCAGGTGCGCCTCGGCCAGTCGCGGCTCCATGTCAGTTGTCGCCGAACGGGTTGTCGATGGCGTAGCGCCACTTGCCGTCCGGGCCCTTGCGCAGCACGTCCAGACCCGTGCCGGAGAGCGGTTCCTCGCCCTCGACGTCGAACGACCAGTCGACGACCAGCAGCGCCGTGTCCCCGGTCACGTAGGACTCCTTGAGCTCGGCGCGCATCGCCGGGCGCTTGGCCATGAACTCCTTCACGGCCTGCTCGTGCTCGACGCCGCTGATGGGCTTTTCCGGGTCCCACACCGACACCGCGTCCTCGGTGTAGAGCGACAGGACGGCATCGGCGTCGCCCGCGTTCATCAGCTGGACGTACAGCGCGGTCATCTTCGTGGCGTCGTCGGGCAGCGTGACGTTCGTGGTCATGGACCAGTCCTTTTCTGGGTCGGCTGGTTCTGGGTTTGGCCGGAATGACGGATCCGACGTTAACCAGGGCTCGGTCACGCGTCGGTAATTCGCCGACCGGAGAACGCCCGCCTACCGCTTCATGACTGCCCGGGCGGAATTCCTCGGTAGAACCGGAGATCGGAAACCATCACGCTCGCGAAGGGCTTGTCGATGACGAACCTGGACGACACGGTCGCGGTGGTCGGTGTGTCCTGCCGGCTGCCCGGCGCGACCGACCCGGCCGCGTTCTGGCGGCTGCTGCGCGATGGCCGGGACGCGGTGACCGAGGTGCCCGCGGACCGGTGGGAGGCGTTGTCGCCGGAGACCAGGGCGGTGCGGGGCGCGCGGTACGGCGCGTTCCTGGACGCGGTGGGCGACTTCGACGCCGGGTTCTTCGGCATCTCCCCCCGGGAGGCCGCCGCCACCGACCCGCAGCAGCGGCTGGTGCTGGAGCTGGCCTGGGAGGCGCTGGAGGACGCCGGGATCGTGCCCGCGTCGCTGGCGGGCACGGCGGCCTCGGTGTTCGTGGGCTCGTTGCGCGACGACTACGCCGGGCTGGTGCTCGGGCGCGGCGCGATCACCCAGCACACCAACACCGGCACGCACCGCGGCATCATCGCCAACCGGGTGTCGTACGCGCTGGACCTGCGCGGGCCGAGCGTCGTGGTGGACACCGCGCAGTCGTCGTCGCTGGTCGCCGTGCACCTCGCGGCGGAGAGCGTGCGCAGCGGCGAGTCGCCGCTGGCGCTGGCGGCGGGCGTGAACCTGAACATCCTCGGCGAGGGCGCGCTGGGCGCGGACAAGTTCGGCGGCCTGTCCCCGGACGGCCGGTGCTTCACCTTCGACGCCAGGGCCAACGGGTACGTGCGCGGCGAGGGCGCGGCCGTGCTGGTGCTGAAGCCGCTGCGCGCCGCCCTGGCCGACGGCGACGACGTGTACGCGGTGATCCGGGGGAGCGCGGTCAACAACGACGGCGCGACGCCGGGCCTGACCGTGCCGCGGCCCGCGGCGCAGGCGGCGGTCGTGCGGGCGGCGCAGCGGCGGGCCGGGGTGGACCCCTCGGCGGTGCAGTACGTGGAGCTGCACGGCACCGGCACGCCGGTCGGCGACCCGATCGAGGCCGCCGGGCTGGGCGAGGCGTTCGCGGGCCGGGCCGAGCCGCTGCCCGTGGGGTCGGTGAAGACGAACGTCGGGCACCTGGAGGGCGCGGCGGGCGTCGTCGGCCTGCTGAAGTCGGTGCTGGCCATCCGGCACCGCGAGCTGCCCGCGAGCCTGAACTTCGACACGCCCAACCCCGAGGTGGGGCTGACCGAGCACAACCTGACCGTCCACACCGGGCACACCGACTGGCCGCACCCCGACCGGCCGCTGGTGGCCGGCGTGAGCTCCTTCGGCATGGGGGGCACGAACTGCCACGTGGTCGTCGCCGAACCGCCCGCCCGGCAGGCCGCACCCGACGTCACCGAGGCGTCCTCGCCCGCGGTCGTCCCCATTTCCGGGCGCACGCCCGAGGCGCTGCGGGCGCACGCCGCGCTCCTCCGGGGAACCGAGGGCGAGCCGCGCGACCTCGGCTGGTCCCTCGCCACCACGCGCACGTCGTTCGAGCACCGGGCAGTGGTCATCGCGTCCGACCGCGACTCCCTCGACGCGGGCCTGGACGCCATCGCGTCGGGTGTGCCCGCGTCCCACGTCGTCAGCGGCGCCGTCACGGACGGCTCGCTCGGCGTCGTCTTCACCGGCCAGGGCGCGCAGCGCGCCGGCATGGGCGGTCTGCTGCACCGCGCGTTCCCGGTGTTCGCGGAGGCGTTCGACGAGGTCTGCGCGCACCTCGACCCCGGGCTGCGCGACGTCATCACCTCGGGCGAGGGCCTGGACGACACGGCCTGGACCCAGCCCGCCCTCTTCGCGGTCGAGGTGGCCGCCTACCGGCTGGCCGAGTCGTGGGGCCTCGCGCCGCGGGTCGTGCTGGGCCACTCCATCGGCGAGATCGCGGCCGCCCACGTCGCCGGCGTCCTGTCCCTGCCCGACGCCTGCGCCCTGGTGAGCGCGCGCGGCAGGTTGATGGGCGCGCTGCCCGCCGGCGGCGCGATGCTCGCGGTGGAGGCGGCCGAGGAGGAGCTGGACCTGCCGGACGGCGTGGCGCTCGCCGCGGTCAACGGTCCGCGGTCGGTCGTGGTGTCCGGGCACGAGGACGCCGTCACCGCCTACGCGGAGACCCTGACCGGCCACCGCACCAAGCGGCTGACCGTCAGCCACGCGTTCCACTCGCCGCTGATGGACCCGATGCTGGACGAGTTCCGCGAGGTCGTGCGCGGCCTCGCGTTCCACGAGCCGGTCATCCCGGTGGTGTCGACCGTGCGCCCCGACGCCGACCTCACCGACCCCGAGCACTGGGTCCGCCAGGTCCGCGAACCCGTCCGGTTCCTCCAGGCCGTGCGGGCGCTGGAGGTCGCCACGCTGGTCGAGGCCGGACCGGACGGCGTGTGCTCCGCGATGGCGGCCGACGCCGGTGTGCGCGCGTTCCCGATGATGCGCAAGGGCCAGGACGAGGTGACCACCGTGCTGACCGCGCTCGCCGCCGCCCACGCGCGCGGCGTGGCCGTCGACTGGTCCGCCCTGCGCGTCGGGCGGCGGGTCAAGCTGCCCACCTACCCGTTCCAGCGGGAACGGCACTGGCTGGACGAGCGCGCCCAGTCGGTCGGCGTCCGTCCGGTCGGCGCCCGGCCCGCGCCGGCGGCGGGTCGGCTCGCGGCCGCCGAGCCGGTCGAGAGGTCGGCGGACGTCTCCCGGCTGGTGGTCCACCACGTCGCCGCGGTGCTCGGGACGGAGCCGGGCAAGGTCGACGCGCGCCGGCCGTTCCGCGACCTCGGGTTCGACTCGCTGATGGGCGTCGAGCTGCGGGAGAACCTGGCCGCCGCGACCGGCCGCGACCTGCCCACCGGTCTGCTGTTCGAGCACCCCACCCCGCGAGCCGTCATCGCCTACCTCCAGCAGGACGACATCGCCGACGAGACCCCCGAGCCCGGCGAGCAGAGCCACGAGCCGATCGCGATCGTGGGCATGGCGTGCCGCTTCCCGGGCGGCGTCGAGTCGCCGCGGGACCTGTGGCGGCTGGTCGCCGAGGGCCGCGACGCGATCGGCCCGTTCCCGACCGACCGCGGCTGGGCGGGCGACCTCTACCACCCGGACCCGGACCGCTCCGGCACCAGCTACGTGCGGGAGGGCGGCTTCCTGGCCGGGGCGGGCGAGTTCGACCCGGCGTTCTTCGGCATCTCGCCGCGCGAGGCGCTGGCCATGGACCCGCAGCAGCGGCTGCTGCTGCAGACCGCGTGGGAAGCCGTGGAGCGGGCGGGCATCGACCCGGAGTCGTTGCGCGGCAGCCGGACCGGCGTGTTCGTCGGCGGCACGGCGGCCGACTACGGCCCGCGCATGCACGAGGCGTCCGACCAGGCCGAGGGCCACGTGCTGACCGGCGCGACGCCGAGCGTGATGTCCGGCCGCATCGCCTACCAGCTCGGCCTGGTCGGGCCCGCGCTCACCGTGGACACGGCGTGCTCGTCGTCCCTGGTGGCCCTGCACCTCGCCGTGCGGTCGCTGCGCAGCGGTGAGTCCAGCGCCGCGATCGCGGGCGGCGTCACGGTCATGGCGACGCCCGGCATGTTCCTGGAGTTCTCCCGCCAGCACGGCCTGGCCGCCGACGCGCGCTGCAAGTCGTTCGCCGCCGACGCGGACGGCACGGCGTGGGCCGAGGGCGTCGGCGTGGTCGTGCTGGAGCGCCTGTCCGACGCCCGCCGCAACGGCCACCGCGTGCTGGCCGTCATCCGGGGCAGCGCGATCAACTCCGACGGCGCGTCCAACGGCCTCACCGCGCCCAACGGCCGGTCGCAGCAGCGGGTCATCCGCCAGGCGCTGGCCGACGCGGGGCTGGCGCCGCAGGACGTCGACCTGGTGGAGGCGCACGGCACCGGCACGTCGTTGGGCGACCCGATCGAGGCGGAGGCGATCCTCGCCACCTACGGCCGCGACCGCGATGAGCCGCTGTGGTTGGGCTCGTTGAAGTCCAACATCGGGCACGCGCAGGCGGCGGCCGGCGTGGGTGGCGTGATCAAGCTGGTGGAGGCGATGCGGCACGGCGTCATGCCGCGCACGCTGCACCTCACCGAACCCACCCCGAAGGTCGACTGGGCCGCGGGCGGGGTCGAGCTGCTGGCCGAGGCCCGCGAGTGGTCCGCCGACCGCCCCCGCCGGGCGGGCATCTCGTCGTTCGGCATCAGCGGCACCAATGCGCACCTCGTGCTGGAGCAGGGCGACGTCCACGAGCCGACGCCCGCCGAGTCGACGCCCGCTGAGCCGACGCCAACCGCGCCCGCCGTGCCCGTGCCGTGGGTGTTCAGCGGTCGGGACGAGGAAGCCGCCCTCGCCAACGCGGACCGCGTCCGAGGCCGCGCCGACGTCGCCGAAGTGGCCCGCGCGCTGGCCGAACGCACCCGGTTCGACCACCGGGCCGTGCTCGTCGGCGTCACGCCCGAGGACTTCGCCACCGCCGCGCCCCTCACCGGCCGCGCCGTCCCCGACGGCCGCACGGCGGTGCTGTTCACCGGTCAGGGCGCGCAGCGCGCGGGCATGGGACGCGAGCTGTACGAGGCGTTCCCGGTGTTCGCCCGCGCCCTGGACGAGGTCGCCGACGCCTTCGCGCCGCACCTGGACGCGCCGCTGAAGGACCTGATGTTCGGCGACCACCCGGAGCTGCACGAGACCCGCTGCACCCAGCCCGCCCTGTTCGCCTTCGAGACCGCGCTGCACCGGCTGGCCGAGCACCACGGCCTCGTCCCCGACCTGGTGGCCGGGCACTCGATCGGCGAGCTGGTCGCCGCCCACGTCGCGGGCGTGCTCGCGCTGGACGACGCGGCGAAGCTGGTCGCCGCGCGCGGCCGGCTCATGCAGTCGGCGCGGCGCGGCGGCGTGATGATCTCCGTGCAGGCGACCGAGGCCGACCTCGGGGAACTGCCCGTGGGCGTGGCGCTCGCGGCCGTCAACAGCCCGACCTCGCTGGTGCTCGCGGGCGACGAGGACGCCGTCACGTCGTTCGCGAGCAGGTTCCCGCGCGCCCGGAAGCTCCAGGTCAGCCACGCGTTCCACTCCTCGCACATGGACGACGTGCTGGAGGAGTTCCGCGCGGTCGCCGCGACGGTCACCCACCACGACGCGCGCATCCCGGTGATCTCCACCGTCACCGGCGCCCCGCTCGTCCCGGACGCCGACCACTGGGCGCGCCAGATCCGCGGCACGGTCCGCTTCCTGGACGCCGTGCGCGGCTTGGAGCAGCACGGCGCGACGGTGTTCGTGGAGGTCGGCCCGGACGCGGTCCTCGCACCGCTCGCGCAGGCCGCGGGCGTCACGGCGGTGTCGCTGGGCCGGGCGAACCGGCCGGAACCGGTGACGGCGGTGTGGGGCATGGCCCACGCGCACGCCCACGGCGCGCCGCTGGACGTGGCGTCGTTCGCCCCGGACGCGGACCGGGCCGACGACGTGCCGACCTACCCGTTCCGCCGCGACCACTACTGGCTCACGTCCCGGCCGCGCACCGCGGGCCTGGTCACCGGCGCGGTCGAGCTGGCCGAGCGGGACGAGGTCGTGCTCACCGGCGAGGTGTCGCTGACCGCCCAGCCGTGGCTGGCGGGTCACGTCGTCAACGGCTCGGTCCTGGTGCCCGGCACGGCGTTCCTGGAGCTGGCGCTGGCGGCGGGGGAGCGGGTCGGCCTGCCGCGGGTCGAGGACCTGACGCTGGAGGCGCCGCTGGTCGTCCCGGCGACGGGGTCCGTGCCGGTGCAGGTCACCGTGCGGGAGGGCCGGTTCACCGTGCACTCGCGCCAGGACACCTGGCAGCGGCACGCGTCCGGCTCGCTCACCGGGAGCGAGCTGCGGGCCGAGCCGTTCGCCTGGCCACCGGACGCCACCGAGGAGCCGGTCGAGGACGCCTACGACCGGCTGGCCGACCTCGGCTACGAGTACGGCGACCCGTTCCGGGGCCTGCGCGCCCTGTGGCGGGCCGGCGACACGATCTACGCCGAGGTCGCGATCACCGCGCCCACCAAGGACTTCGCGGTCCACCCGGCGCTGCTGGACGCCGTGCTGCACCCGCTGGTGCTCGACCCCGCCGGACCCGGCCGGATCAGGCTGCCGTTCGCGTGGAGCGGGGTGGAGCTGACCGCGGCGGGCGCGACCGGGCTGCGGGTCCGCATCACGCCGGCGGGCGGCGACACGTTCGCGGTCGACGTGGCCGACTCGGCGGGCGTGCCGGTCGGGCGGATCGACGGCATCACGCTGCGCTCCGTCGCCAAGGACGGCCTCACGGCCGCTTCCACGTTCACCGTGGCCTGGACCGGAGTCCGGGGCGAGGAGCCGGTGGGCGACCTGGTGGTCGTGCCGCCCGCCGGGACCGACGACCCGCGGGTGGCCGTGCGCCGCGCCCTGGAGCTGGTGAAGGACTGGTTGGCCGAGGAGCACGACCCCGACGACCGGCTGGTGTTCCACACCCGCCGCGCGGTCGCGGCGCGTCCCGGCGAGCCGGTGGACGACCTGGCCAACGCCGCCGTGTGGGGCCTGGCCCGGGTCGTGCAGTCCGAGCACCCGGACCGCGTGGTCGTGGTGGACGCCGAGGACGCCGACGCGGTGCCCGCCGCGGTGGCGACCGGCGAGCCGCAGGTGGCCGTGCGCGACGGCGGTTTCCTCGTGCCCCGGCTGACCCGCACCGACCTGGGCGAGCCCGCGCGGCTGCACGGCACCGTGCTCGTCACCGGCGGCACCGGTGGCCTGGGCGCGCTGGTCGCCCGGCACCTGCACGAGCACCACGGCGTCCGGGACCTGCTGCTGGTCAGCCGCCGCGGCCTGGACGCCCCCGGCGCGCGGGAGCTGGCCGAGGAGCTGGGCGCCCGCGTCGCCGCCGTGGACGTGGCCGACCGCGAGGCGCTGGCCGGGCTGCTGGCCGGCGAGCGGATCACCGCCGTGGTGCACGCCGCCGGTGTCCTGGACGACGCCACCACGACCGCGCTGACCGACGAGCAGGTGGACCGGGTCCTCGCGCCCAAGGCGCTGGCCGCGCGCCACCTGCACGAGCTGGTGGGCGACGTCGAGGCGTTCGTGCTGTTCTCCTCGATCTCCGGCGTGCTCGGCACGGCGGGCCAGGGCAACTACGCCGCCGCCAACGCCTACCTGGACGCCCTCGCCGCCCACCGCCGCGCGCGGGGCCTCCCGGCGGTGTCGCTGGCGTGGGGCCTGTGGGGCGCGGGCATGGGCGAGACCCTGGGCGAGGCCGACCTCGCCCGCTGGGCGCGGGCCGGCATCGCGCCGCTGGACCCGGCGCGCGGGCTGGCCCTGCTGGACCGGGCGCTCGCGGGTGACGCGGCCCTGCTCGTCCCGGCCGCGCTGGAACCGTCCCGGGTGGACGGCGACGTGGCGCCCGCGCCGCTGCGCGGCCTGGTGAAGCGGCGCGTCGCCAGGACGGCGGCCACGACGCTGACCGAGCACAACGCGCTGGACCTGGTGCGCTCGCTGGCCGCCGCCGCGCTCGGCCACGCCGACGGCGCCTCGGTGGACCCGGAGAAGGCGTTCCGGGACCAGGGCTTCGACTCGCTGGCGGGCGTGGACCTGCGCAACCGGCTCATCGCGGCCACCGGGCGCAAGCTGCCCACCACGCTGGTCTTCGACCACCCGACGCCCACCGCGCTGGCCGCGTACCTGGTGGCGGGCAACCGCCGGGCCGAGGCGAAGGCCCCGGCGCGCGCCGACGAGCCGATCGCCATCGTCGGCATGGCGTGCCGGTTCCCGGGCGGTGTGCGGTCGCCGGAGGACCTGTGGCGGCTGGTCGCCGAGGGCCGGGACGCGATCTCGGAGTTCCCGGCCAACCGCGGCTGGGACGTCGACGCGCTGTACGACCCGGACCCGGACAAGCTCGGCACGACCTACACCCGGCACGGCGGGTTCCTGCACGACGCGGACCTGTTCGACGCGGGCTTCTTCGGCATGGCGCCGCGCGAGGCCCTGGCCACCGACCCGCAGCAACGCCTGCTGCTGGAGACGGCGTGGGAGGCGTTCGAGGACGCCGGCATCGACCCCGCGAGCCTGCGCGGCAGCCGGTCCGGGGTGTTCACCGGCGTCATGTACGACGACTACGCCTCACGCCTGCCCCAGACCCCCGACGAGGTCGAGGGCTTCCTGCTGGCGGGCAACACCTCCAGCGTGATCTCCGGCCGGCTCGCCTACACCTACGGCCTGGAGGGCCCGGCGATCACCGTCGACACGGCCTGCTCGTCGTCGCTGGTCGCCCTGCACCTGGCGGCCCAGGCGCTGCGCAACGGCGAGTGCGACCTGGCGCTGGCCGGCGGCGTCACGGTGATGGCGGGCCCGAGCACGTTCGTCGAGTTCTCCCGGCAGCGCGGGCTGTCCCCGGACGGCCGCTGCAAGTCGTTCTCGGCCGACGCGAACGGCACCGGCTGGTCGGAGGGCGTCGGCCTGCTGGTGGTCGAACGGCTCTCCGACGCCCGCGAGCGCGGCCACCGGGTGCTGGCCGTGGTGCGCGGCTCGGCGGTCAACTCCGACGGCGCCTCCAACGGCCTGACCGCGCCCAACGGGCCGTCCCAGGAGCGGGTGATCCAGGCGGCGCTGGCCTCGGCCCGGCTGTCCACCTCGGACGTCGACCTGGTCGAGGCGCACGGCACCGGCACGACCCTCGGCGACCCGATCGAGGCGCAGGCGCTGCTGGCCACCTACGGCCAGGACCGCGCCGAACCGCTGCGGCTGGGTTCGCTGAAGTCCAACATCGGCCACGCCCAAGCGGCGGCCGGCGTCGGCGGCATCATCAAGGTGGTGCAGGCGATGCGGCACGGCGTCATGCCGCGCACGTTGCACGTCGGCGAGCCGTCGCCGCACGTCGACTGGTCGTCCGGCGCGGTGGAGCTGCTGACCGAGGCCCGCGAGTGGCCGGCCGACCGCCCGCGTCGCGCGGCGGTGTCCTCGTTCGGGATCAGCGGCACCAACGCCCACGTGGTCCTGGAGCAGGGCCCCGAGCCCGCGCGGACCGAACGGGTGACGCCGGAAGTCGTGCCGTGGGTGCTGTCCGCCCGGGACGACGACGCCCTGCGCGCCCAGGCCGCCGCCCTGCACGCCCACCTCGCCGAGCACCCCGACCTGGACCCGGCCGACGTCGGCCTCACCCTGTCCCGCCGGGCGCTGCTCGACCGCCGGACCGTGGTGCTCGGCCCCGACGCCCTCCTCGGCGACCTGACCGCCGGCGACGGCGCCGGGCGCGGCAAGACCGCGTTCCTGTTCACCGGTCAGGGCAGCCAGCGGGTCGGCATGGGCCGTGAGCTGTACGACTCGTCACCGGTGTTCCGGCAGGCGCTGGACGACGTCTGCGCCCACCTCGACCCGGTGCTGGACCGCCCGCTGCGCGCGGTGCTGTTCGCCGAGCCGGACTCGGCGGACTCCGCGCTGCTCGACCAGACCGCGTTCACGCAGGCCGCGCTGTTCGCCATCGAGGTCGCGCTGCACCGGGTCGCCGAGCACCACGGCGTGCGCCCGGACTTCCTGTTCGGCCACTCGGTCGGCGAGGTGGTCGCCGCGCACGTCGCCGGCGTCCTCGACCTGCCCGACGCCTGCGCGCTGGTCGCGGCCCGCGGCCGGGCCATGCAGGCGGCGCGGGACGACGGCGCGATGGCCGCGATCGAGGCCACCGAGGACGAGGTGCGGGCCGCGCTGCCCGCCGGCGTCGCGGTGGCCGCGGTGAACGCGCCGCGCTCGACCGTGGTCTCCGGCGACGAGGCCGCCGTGGCGCGGGTGGTCGAGCAGTGGTCCGCGAAGGGCCGCCGCACCCGCGCGCTGCCGGTCAGCCACGCGTTCCACTCGCCGCACATGGACGAGGTGCTGGCCGCCTTCCGCGCCGACCTGGCCGACGTGGTGTTCCGCGAGCCGGTGATCACCGTGGTCTCGGACGTCACCGGAGAGGTCGCGACGGTCGAGCAGCTGCGCTCGCCGGAGTACTGGGTGCGGCACATCCGCGAGGCCGTGCGCTTCCTGGACGGCGTGCGCACGCTGGAACGGCTCGGCGTCACGGAGTTCGTGGAGCTGGGCCCGGACGGAGTGCTGACCGCGCTGACCCGCCAGTGCCTGGAGGGGGAGCCGGGCTCGGCGACGCCGCTGCTGCGCAAGGGCCGCCCCGAGCCGGAGCACGTGCTGTCCGCGCTGGGCGTCCTGCACACCCGCGGCATCCCGGTGAAGTGGGACTTCGGCGACGCCCGCCCGGTCCCGCTGCCGACCTACCGGTTCCAGGGCCGCCGGTTCTGGCTCGACGCGCCGCGCACCACGCGGTCCGCGGGCGCGCTCGGGCTGTCCGACCCGCGTCACCCGCTGCTCGGCGCGGCGGTCGAGCTGAGCGGTGGCGACACCGTGGTGCTCACCGGTCGGGTGTCGGCGGGCGCCGACCGCTGGCTGGCCGACCACCGGGTGCGGGACGACGTGCTGCTGCCCGGCGCCGCGCTCGCCGAACTGGCCCTGGCCGCCGGCGCCTACGCGGGCCACCCGCACCTGGCCGAGCTGACCCTGTCCGCGCCGCTGGTGCTGGGCAGCGCGCAGCTCCAGGTGGCGGTCGGCCCGCCGGAATCCGGCCGCCGACCGGTCACGATCCACTCGCGACCGGACGACGACGCGCCGTGGGAGCTGCACGCCTCCGGCTCGCTGACCGACGAGGAACCCGCGCCGGAGGCGTTCGGGTGGTCGGACGACGCGGAGGCCGTCGACCTCGACGGCGTCTACGACCGGCTGGCCGAGCACGGCTACCGGTACGGGCCGGCGTTCCAGGGCCTGACGGCGTTGCGCCGGGACGGCGACGACCTGTTCGCCGAGCTGGCGCCGCAGGCGGGCGACGGGTTCCTGGTGCACCCGGCGGTGCTCGACGCCGCCCTGCACGCGCTGCTGCCGGGCGTGGTGGACGACGACGCGCCCGCCGTGCTGCCGTTCGCGTGGAGCGGGGTGACCGTGCACTCGACCGCGCCCGCGGCTCGGGCGCGGCTGACCCGGCGCGGCTCGGCGGTGTCGCTGGTGCTGGCCGACGCGGCGGGCAGGCCGGTGCTGACCGTGGACGAACTGACCCTGCGACCCCTGGGCGGGCGCGTCCTGCGGGACGGGCTGCACGCCCTGACCTGGCGGCCGGTGACCGTGCCCGCCGACCTGCCGCCGCACGCCTTCACCGTGCACCGGGTCCCGGAGCTGGACGCGCGGGCGGCGGTCCACCACACGCTCGACGTGCTGCGGCGCGCGGACGGCCCGCTCGCGGTCGTCGTGCGCGACGGGCTGGGGCACGCGGCCGTGCGCGGCCTGGTCCGCAGCGCGCAGGCCGAGCAGCCGGGGCGGTTCGCCCTGGTCACCGCAGGTGGTGGCGAAGCCCTGCTGGACGCCGCGCTGCGGCTGGGCGAGCCCGAGGTGGCCCTTCGCGGCGACGACGTCCTGGTGCCCCGCCTGGCCCGCACCCCCGCGGCCGACCGCCCGGTGGACTGGGGCGCCGGGCCGGTGCTGATCACCGGCGCGACCGGCGCGCTGGGCGCGATCCTGGCGCGGCACCTCGTCACGACCCACGGCGTGCGCGAGCTGGTGCTGCTGAGCAGGCGCGGTCCGGACGCGCCGGGCGCGGCGGAGCTGGTCGCCGGGCTGGACGCGGAGGTGCGCGTCGTGGCGTGCGACGCCGCCGACCGGGACGCGCTGGCCGCCGTGCTGGCCGAGCACCGGCCGACCGCCGTCGTGCACACGGCGGGCGTGGTGGACGACGGCACGCTCACCGGCCTGACCGCCGAGCAGGTGGACCGGGTGCTGCGGCCCAAGGTCGACGCGGCCTGGAACCTGCACGAGCTGGCCGGGGACGTGTCGGCGTTCGTGCTCTACTCCTCGGTCGCCGGCCTGCTCGGCACCGCGGGCCAGGCCAACTACGCGGCGGGCAACAGCTACCTGGACGCGCTGGCCGAGCACCGGCACGCGCTGGGGCTGCCCGCGACGTCGTTGGCGTGGGGCCTGTGGGAGACCGAGAGCGAGCTGTCCGGCGGCCTGTCCGAGGTGGACCTGCGGCGGCTGGCCCGGTCCGGCCTCAAGCCGCTGGCCGCAACCGAGGCGATGGAGCTGTTCGACGCCGCCCTGGCCCACGGCGCGCCCGTGCTCGCGGTGACCAAGCTCGACCAGGCGGCGCTGAAGGGCCGGGACGACCTGCCCGCCGTGCTGCGGGACGTGGTGCGCGTCCGCCGGGCGCCGGCGGTGGCGGCGACGGCGCCCGACCCGACCGACCTGCCCACCGTGGTCCGGCTCCAGGTCGCCGCCGTGCTCGGCCACGACGACCCGGACGCCATCGACCCCCGGCGGGCGTTCACCGAACTGGGCTTCGACTCGCTGACCGCCGTCGAGCTGCGCAACCGGCTGGGCGCGGCCACCGGGCTGACCCTGCCGACGACGGTGGTGTTCGACCACCCGAGCCCGGGGGCGCTGACCGAGCACCTGCGGTCGCTGACGACCGTCGTGGAGGAATCGCTGGTGGACCGCCTGGAGTCGGCGGTCCGCGCGGGCGAGCTGGACGACACCGCGCTGGCCCGGCTGCGCGCCCTGCTCGGCGCGGGCGCCGCGCTGGACCCCGACCTCGACTCCGCTGACGACGACGCGTTGTTCGCGCTGGTCGACGAGCTGGACTAGGAGACGACGTGGCTGACGAGAACAAGCTCCGCGACTACCTCAAGCGGGCCATCGCCGACGCGCGGGACGCCCGGCGGCGACTGCAGGAGGTCGAGGACCGCGAGCACGAGCCGATCGCGATCGTCGGCATGGCCTGCCGCTACCCCGGCGGCGCCGACACGCCCGACGAGTTGTGGCGGCTGGTCGAGGAGGGCCGTGACGCCGTGACGCCGTTCCCGGCCAACCGCGGCTGGCCCGCCGACCTGCACGACCCCGACCCGGACCGGGTCGGCCGGTCCACCACCCGCCGCGGCGGGTTCCTGCACGACGCCGACCGGTTCGACGCCGGGTTCTTCGGCCTGTCGCCGCGCGAAGCCCTCGCGGTCGACCCCCAGCAGCGGCTGCTGCTGGAGACCACGTGGGAGACGGTGGAGAGCGCCGGCATCGACCCGGAGTCGTTGCGGGGCAGCCGGACCGGCGTGTTCGTCGGCGTCATGTACAACGACTACGGCTCGCGCCCGAACCTGCCGCCCGACGGCGTCGAGGGCTACCTGTTCAGCGGCAGCGCGGGCAGCATCGCGTCCGGTCGGCTGGCCTACACGTTCGGGCTGGAGGGCCCGACGCTGACCGTGGACACCGCGTGCTCGTCGTCCCTGGTGGCCGTGCACCTGGCGGCGAACGCGCTGCGCCGCGGCGAGTGCTCGCTGGCGGTGGCGGGCGGCGCGACGGTGATGTCCACGCCGACCGCGTTCGTCGAGTTCTCCCGGTTGCGCGGGCTGGCGGCGGACGGCCGCTGCAAGTCGTTCTCCGACCACGCCGACGGCACCGGCTGGGCCGAGGGCGTCGGCGTGCTGCTGCTGGAGAAGCTGTCCGACGCGCGCCGCAACGGGCACCCGGTGCTGGCGGTCGTCCGCGGCAGCGCGGTGAACTCCGACGGCGCGTCCAACGGCCTGACCGCGCCCAACGGACCCGCGCAGGAGCGCGTGATCCGCGCCGCCCTGTCGGCCGCCGGCCTGTCACCGTCCGACGTGGACCTGGTGGAGGCGCACGGCACGGGCACGACGTTGGGCGACCCGATCGAGGCGCGGGCCGTGCTGGCGACGTACGGGCGCGACCGCGACGAACCGGTGTGGCTGGGTTCGCTGAAGTCCAACATCGGCCACGCCCAGGCGGCGGCCGGGGTCGGCGGGATCATCAAGGTCGCCCAGGCGATGCGGCACGGCGTGATGCCCCGGACCCTGCACGCCGAGGAGCCGTCCAGCCACGTCGACTGGACCTCGGGCCGGGTCGGGCTGCTGACCGAGGCCCGCGACTGGCCGCGCGGGGAACGACCGCGCCGGGCCGGGGTGTCGTCGTTCGGGTTCGGCGGCACCAACGCGCACGTGGTGATCGAGGAGGCCGAGCCCGAGCCGGTGGCGACCCCGGACCGCGACGCCGGGGTCCCGGTGCCGTTCGTGCTGTCCGGGCGCAGCCCGGAGGCGGTGGCCGAGCAGGCCCGACGGCTCGCCGAGGCCGGTGTCGCCGGCCGGGACGCCGCCTTCACGCTGACCACCCGGACCCCGATGCCCTTCCGGGCGGCGGCGACGAGCCTGGACGACGTGCCGGCCGCCGTGGTCCCGCCGCGCGGCAAGGTGGCGTTCGCGTTCACCGGGCAGGGCGCGCAGCGGGTCGGCATGGGGTTGGAGCTGGCGAAGGCGTTCCCGGTGTTCGCGCGGGCGTTCGACGAGGTGTGCGAGCACCTGCCGGTGCGCGAGGTGATCGAGTCCGGCGCCGACCTCGACCTCACCGGCAACGCGCAGCCCGCGCTGTTCGCGGTCGAGGTGGCGCTGTTCCGGCTGCTGGAGTCGTGGGGCGTGCGGCCGGACTTCCTGGTCGGCCACTCGATCGGTGAACTCGCCGCCGCGCACGTGTCCGGTGTGCTGTCGCTGGCCGACGCGGCGAAGCTGGTCGCCGCGCGCGGCCGGTTGATGCAGGCGCTGCCGCCCGGTGGCGCGATGGTCGCGGTCCGGGTCGCGGAGGACGAGCTGGACCTGCCCGAGGGCGTGGCGGTCGCCGCGGTCAACGGGCCGCGCTCGGTCGTGCTGTCGGGCGCGGAGGACGCCGTGCTCAAGGCCGCCGAAGGGCTGCGCGGCAAGCGGCTCGCGGTCAGCCACGCGTTCCACTCGCCGCTGATGGACCCGATGCTGGACGACTTCCGCGAGGTCGCCCGCGGCCTGACCTACCACCCGCCGCGCATCCCGGTGGTGTCCACGGTCGGCGAGGACGCCGAGTGGACCGACCCCGAGTACTGGGTGCGGCAGGTGCGCTCCACCGTCCGGTTCCACGACGCGCTGACGACGCTGCGCAACCGCGACATGCGCACCCTCGTGGAGCTGGGGCCGGACGCGGTGCTCTCCGGTCTCACCGCCGCCGCTCACGACGACGTCAAGGCGGTTCCGCTGCTGCGCGCCGGCCAACCCGAAGCGCTCACCGTCGCCGCCGCGCTGGCCGACCTGCACGTGGCCGGGGTCGACCCGGACTGGGCGGCGGTGTTCCCCGACGCCCGCAAGGTGCCGCTGCCGACGTACGCGTTCCAGCGCAAGCGGTTCTGGCTCGACGCCTCGACCGGCGGGGACGTGTCGGCGGCCGGGCTCACGTCGTCCGGGCACCCGCTGCTCGGCGCCTCGGTCGACCTGCCGGACGGCTCGACCGTGCTCACCGGCAAGCTCTCCCTGGCCACGCACCCGTGGCTGGGCGAGCACCGGGTGCACGGCACGGCCGTGCTGCCCGGCACGGCGCTGGTGGAGCTGGTGGGCGACGTCGCCGACCTGACCGTGACCACGCCGCTGGTCATCCCGGACGAGGGCGCGGTGACCGTCCAGGTCGTCCGCGCCGGCGCCGCCGTGGAGATCCACTCCCGCCGGGGCGACGAGCCGTGGACCCGGCACGCCACCGGCACGCCCGACCCGGCGGACGCGGCGGTCGACCACCTGTCCGAGTGGCCGCCCGCCGGTGTCGAGCTGCCGGTCTCCTACGACGGGCTGGACCGGCACGGCTACGGGTACGGGCTGGCGTTCCGGAACCTGCGCCGGGTCTGGCAGGCGGACGGCGCGGTCTTCGCCGAGGTCGCGGGCGACCTGCCGACCACCGGTTTCGCGGTGCACCCGGCGTTGCTCGACGCGGCCCTGCACCCGCTGCTGCCGGGCCTGGTCGAGGACGGCCCGGCCAGGTTGCCGTTCTCGTGGTCCGACGTCCGGTTCCACGGCACGGCGGGCACGTCGCTGCGCGTGCGGATCACCCCGACCGGCCCCGACGCGGTGGCGCTGCTGGTCGCGGACAGCACGGGCGCGCCGGTGGTGTCCGCCGACCTCGCCCTGCGCCCGCTGACCGGTCCGGTGGTCGGTGCGGAACTGCTGTTCACCCCGCAGGAGCGGACGGCGACGGCCCGGGTCGACCAGGTCTTCACCGTCGAGACGCCGCGGGGTGACGTGCCCGAGCAGGTCCGCCACGTCACCCACCGGGTGCTCGACCGGCTCCGCGAGTGGGCGGCCGGGTCGGACGGCGTGCTGGGCATCGCCGTCGGTGACGACCTGGCTCATGCGGCCGTCGCGGGCTTGGTTCGCAGCGCGGCGGCCGAACACCCGGGCCGGTTCGTGCTGCTGCGCGACGGCCGGGCCGTCGAACCCGTGCTCACCCCGGCCCCGCGCCCTGGCAACGAGGATCGGGCCGGCGAAGCCGATGCCTCGGCCCCGCGCCCCGGCCACGGCGGTCCGGTCTGGGACTCGGTCCTCATCACGGGCGCGAGCGGCGCGCTGGGCGGGGCCATTGCCCGGCACCTGGTCACCCGGCACGGCGCCCGCAAGCTCGTGCTGCTCAGCCGCAGCGGGAAGGCGCCGGAGGTCGAAGGCGCGGAGGTGGTCGCGGTGGCTTGCGACGCGGCCGACCGGAACGCGCTGGCCGCCGTGCTCGCCGAGCACCCCGTGACGGCCGTCGTGCACGCGGCGGGCCTGGTCGAGGACGGCACGCTCGACTCCCTGACCTCGGAGCAGGTCGACCGCGTGCTGCGGCCCAAGGTGGACGCCGCGTGGAACCTGCACGAGCTGGCCGGCGACGTCGGGGCGTTCGTCCTCTACTCCTCCATCGCCGGCGTGCTCGGCACCGCCGGCCAGGCCAACTACGCGGCGGGCAACACGTTCCTCGACGCGCTGGCCCGGCACCGGCACGCCCTCGGCCTGCCCGCGACGTCCCTGGCCTGGGGCCTGTGGGAGTCCGACAGCGCGATGTCCGGCGGTCTGTCCGAAGTGGACCGCAAGCGGATCGGGCGGCTCGGGCTCGAACCGATCGCGGTGGACGCGGCGCTGGCGGCGTTCGACGCGGCCCTGGCCACCGGCGAACCGGTGCTCGCGGTGACCGCGCTGAACCGGGCGGCGTTGCGCGACGACCCGCACCCGGCGCTGCGCGAGCTGGCGCCCAAGCGCCGGGCCACCCGCAAACCCAGGTCCGCGCCGACCGACGTCCGGGCGCTCACCGACCTGGTGCGCACCCACGTCGCGGCCGTCCTCGGGCACGGCGACCCGGACGCCATCGACCCCCGGCGGGCGTTCAGCGAGATGGGCTTCGACTCGCTGACCGCCGTCGAGCTGCGCAACCGGCTCGCCGAGGCCATCGGTCGCCGGCTGCCCACCACCCTGGTGTTCGACCACCCGACGACCGCCGCGCTGGCCGAGCACCTGGCGGGCGAGGTCAAGCCGGTCGAGGAGGCGGTGGTGGCGGCCGACGAGCCGATCGCGATCGTCGGCATGGCCTGCCGCTACCCCGGCGGCGTCGGCACGCCCGAAGACCTGTGGGAACTGGTCGCCCAGGGCCGTGACGCCATCGGCGGGTTCCCGGTCAACCGGGGCTGGGACCTCGACCGGCTGCACCACCCGGACCCGGAGCACCCCGGCACGACCTACACCCGGCACGGCGGGTTCCTGCACCAGGCCGACCTGTTCGACCCGGAGTTCTTCGGCATGTCGCCGCGCGAGGCGCTGGCGACCGACCCGCAACAACGCCTGCTGCTGGAGACCGCCTGGGAGGCGTTCGAGCGCGGCGGCATCGACCCGGCCTCGGCGCGCGGCAGCCGGACCGGGGTGTTCACCGGCCTGATGTACCACGACTACGGCACCGGCGGCGCGCTGCCGCCCGAGCTGGAGGGCTACCTGGTCGGCGGCACGTCCGGCAGCGTCGCCTCCGGGCGGGTGGCCTACGCCCTCGGCCTGGAGGGCCCGGCGATCACGGTCGACACCGCCTGCTCGTCGTCCCTGGTGGCGCTGCACCTGGCGGTCGGCGCGCTGCGGCGCGGCGAGTGCGACCTGGCGCTGGCGGGCGGCGCGACGGTGATGGCCACGCCGACCGCGTTCGTGGAGTTCTCGCGGCAGCGGGGGCTGTCCCCGGACGGCCGCTGCAAGCCGTTCGCGGCGGCGGCCGACGGCACCGGCTGGTCGGAGGGCGTCGGCGTGCTGCTGGTGGAACGCCTGTCCGACGCGCGGCGCAACGGGCACCCGGTGCTGGCCGTCGTCCGGGGCACGGCGATCAACTCCGACGGCGCGTCCAACGGCCTGACCGCGCCGAACGGCCCGGCGCAGCAGCGCGTCATCCGCGCCGCGCTCGCGGCGGCGGGCCTGCGGCCGTCCGACGTGGACGTGGTGGAGGCGCACGGCACCGGCACGACGTTGGGCGACCCGATCGAGGCCGAGGCGCTGCTCGCGGTCTACGGCGGCGAGCGCGACCGGCCGCTGGCGCTGGGGTCGCTGAAGTCCAACATCGGCCACACCCAGGCCGCTGCGGGCGTCGGCGGGATCATCAAGGTGGTCGAGGCGATGCGGCACGGCGTGCTGCCGCGCACCCTGCACGTGGACGAGCCGACACCGCACGTCGACTGGTCGGCCGGGTCGGTGGAGCTGCTGACCGAGGCGCGGGAGTGGTCGGCCGACCGCCCGCGCCGGGCGGCGGTGTCGTCGTTCGGCATCAGCGGCACCAACGCGCACGTCGTGCTGGAGCAGGCGCCGGAGGCGGCCGAGGTCGAGGGCGCGGAAGGCCCGGTGCCCGTGGTGGTGTCGGCCCGGACCGCGCAGGCGTTGTCCGACCAGCTCGAACGGCTGGCGCGCGCCGACGTCCCGGTCGCCGACCTCGCGCACACCCTCGGCGCCGGCCGCGCCCTGCTGGAGCACCGCGCGGTGATCGCCGCCGGGAGCGCGGCCGACCTGCGGGACGCGGTGGTGCTGCCGAAGGCCCGGGACGGCCGGACGGCGTTCGTCTTCACCGGGCAGGGCGCGCAGCGGGTCGGCATGGGGTTGGAGCTGGCGAAGGCGTTCCCGGTGTTCGCGCGGGCGTTCGACGAGGTGTGCGAGCACCTGCCGGTGCGCGCGGCGATCGAGTCCGGCGAGGGCCTGAACGACACCGGCACCGCCCAGCCCGCGCTGTTCGCGGTCGAGGTGGCGTTGTTCCGGCTGCTCCAGGAGTGGGGCGTGCGACCGGACTTCGTCGCGGGTCACTCCATCGGCGAGATCGCCGCCGCGCACGTGTCCGGCGTGCTGTCCCTGGCCGACGCGGCCAAGCTGGTCGCCGCGCGCGGCCGGTTGATGCAGGCGCTGCCGCCCGGCGGCGCCATGGTCGCCGTGCAGGCGGCGGAGGACGAGCTGGACCTGCCCGAGGGCGTGGCCGTCGCCGCCGTCAACGGGCCGCGCTCGGTCGTGCTGTCCGGCGCGGAGAACGCGGTCCTGGCCTGCGTGCAGGGCTTCAAGCACACCAGGCTCACGGTCAGCCACGCGTTCCACTCGCCGCTGATGGACCCGATGCTGGACGACTTCCGCGCGGTCGCGCGGGAGCTGACCTACCACGAGCCCGCCATCCCGGCCGTCTCCACGGTCACCGGCGACGAGGCCGACTGGACCGACCCCGAGTACTGGGTGCGGCACGTCCGCGAGCCGGTGCGGTTCCACGCCGGCGCGCGGGCACTGCTCGACCGGGGCGTGACGACGTTCGTGGAACTGGGTCCGGACGCGGTCCTGACCGGCCTGCTCGCCGCCGTCCTGCCCGAGGGCGGCGCGGCGCTGCCCGTGCTGCGGCGCGACCGGTCCGAGCGGCACACCGCGGTGGAGCTGTTCGCCCACCTGCACGCCAGGGGGGTGGCGGTCGACTGGTCGGCCTTCCCCGGCCGCCGGGCCGTGCTGCCCACCTACCCCTTCCAGCGCGAGCGCTACTGGCTCACGGCCAGGGCGCGCACCACGAGCGGGCACCCCGTGCTGGAGGCCCCGGTGGAGATCGCGGACCGCGACGAGGTGCTGTTCACCGGTGTCCTCGTGGAGCCGCTGGACGGCCCCGGCTTGGCCGACCTGGTGTGGCACGCGGGCCGTCAGGTCGGGTTCCCGGTGGTGGACCTCGACGTCGCCGCGCTGCCCGGTGCGGGGCGGATCCAGCTGAAGGTGGGGGAGCGGGACGGCGACACCCGGCCGGTGACCCTGCACGCGTGGCAGGACGGGTGGGTCGAGCAGGCCAGGGGCGCCCTCACCGCCGGCGAGGTGGTGGAAGCGCGGGTGGACCTGGCCCTGCTGTCCCGCGACGACCTGGAGCCCGCCGTGTGGCGGGGCCTGCGGGCCACCGCGCCCGGCGTCGCCGCGCGCTTCGACGGCTCGGTGTTCCGCGACGAGCGCGGCGCCGAGGTCGCGCGGGTCGAGTCGGTGGAGTTCCGCGCCCTGAACGGGATCGCGCTGTACGAGGTGGACTGGACGCCGGTCGACCTGCCGGCCGTCGACGGCCCCGAGCCGGACGTGATCCGGGTCGAGGCGGGACCCGATCCCGTCACCACCGCGCACGAAGCGACCCGCCGGGTGCTGGCGGAGCTGCGCGCGCGGGCCGCGGGCACCGGCCGGGTGGTGGTGCTGACCCCGGACCCGGTCGACCCCGGTGTGGCGGCGGTGTGGGGGCTCGTCCGGGCCGCGCAGGTCGAGGCGCCGGACCGGATCGTGCTGGTCGGCGGCACACCCGACGACCTCGCGGCGGTCGTCGCCTCCGGTGAGCCGCAGGTCGTGTTCCGGGACGGCCGGGCGCTGGCGCCCCGGCTGGCGAGGGTCGCCGCACCGGCCCTCCCAGTGCCGGACGACGCGGTCGTGCACCGACCCGCGCCGCCCGCGCCCGTCGTGCTCGCCGCCCTCACCGACGACGTGCTCGCCGACGTCCTGCGCGAGACCGCCGACCGGGCCTGGGACCTGCACCGGGACACGCCCGGACACCTGGTCCTCGCGTCCACCGTGGACGGTCTCGGCGCGACCGGGTACGCCCACTACGCGGCGGGCGTGGCGTTCATGGAGGCGCTGGCGCGCCTGCGTGCCGCCGACGGCCTGCCCGGCACCGCCGTGACGTTCGCGGAGGCGCCGGTCGTCGCCGACCGGCCCGCCGTGGTCGCCGCGCCGCTGTCGGAACTGCCCCGCACAGCACTGCTGCGCGACCTGGTCCGCGCGTCCGCGCCGCGCGCGTCGCTGGCCGAACGGCTGGCCGGCGCCGTCGACGGCGAGCGCGGCCGGATCGTGGAGGAGACCGTCCGCACGCAGGTCGCCGCCGTCCTCGGGCACGGCGACCCGCGCCGGGTGGACCTGGACAAGCCGTTCACCGACCTGGGCTTCGACTCGCTGACCGCCGTCGACCTGCGCAACCGGCTCTCGGCGGAGACCGGCGTCGCGCTGGAGGCGACGCTGGTGTTCGACCACCCGACGCCCGCCGCGCTCGGCGACGTGCTGCTGGACCGGCTCGCGCCCGACGACACCGCACCGCTGCTGGCCGAGCTGGACCGGCTGGAGGTGTCGCTGGCCGGGGTCGACGACGACCAGCGGGAACGGGTGGCCCTGCGGTTGCGCACCATCCTGTCCCGCTGGACCGAGCCGGAGCCCGCGGAGGTCCGCAAGGACTTCGACTCCACCGCCGAGCTGTTCGACTTCATCGACAACCAGCTCGGCCGCGCTGCCCGCTGACCAAGCCACCACGATCGAGGAGAAGCGCAGTGTCCAACGAGGAGCGGCTGGTCGAGTACCTGAAGTGGGTGACGGCGGACCTCCAGCAGGCCCGGCAGCGGATCGCCGAGCTGGAGACGCCCGAGCCGATCGCCGTCGTGGCGATGGCGTGCCGCTACCCCGGCGGCATCGCCTCGCCGGACGACCTGTGGCGGCTCGTCGCCGAGGGCGGTGACGGCGTCACGCCGTGGCCCGCCGACCGCGGCTGGGACGTCGACGGGCTCTACGACCCCGAACCCGGCGTGCCCGGGAAGACCTACACCCGCGAAGGCGGCTTCCTGGACCACGCCACCGAGTTCGACGCCGCGTTCTTCGGCATCTCGCCGCGCGAGGCGCTGGGCATGGACCCGCAGCAGCGCGTGCTGCTGGAGACGGCGTGGGAGCTGTTCGAGCGCGCGGGCATCGACACCGCCACGCTCAAGGGCAGCCGCACCGGCGTGTTCGCGGGCGTGGGGGAGCAGAGCTACCTGGGCCTGGCCGGGCCGCAGGAGCTGGAGGGCTTCCTGATGACCGGCAAGCTGGGCAGCGTGGCGTCCGGGCGGCTCGCCTACACGTTCGGCTTCGAGGGCCCCGCCGTCACGGTGGACACCGCGTGCTCGTCGTCGCTGGTGGCGCTGCACCTGGCGGTGCGGTCGCTGCGGACGGGCGAGTCGACGCTGGCGGTGGCGGGCGGCTGCACGGTGTACGGGTCGCCGACCGGCTACGTGGACTTCTCCCGGCAGCGCGGTCTCGCGGCGGACGGCCGGTGCAAGTCGTTCGCGGCGGCGGCGGACGGCACCGGCTGGTCGGAGGGCGTCGGCCTGCTGCTGCTGGAGAAGCTGTCCGACGCCCGCCGCAACGGGCACCCGGTCCTCGCGGTGGTGAAGGGCAGCGCGGTCAACCAGGACGGCGCGTCCAACGGCCTGACCGCGCCGAACGGGCCGTCGCAGGAGCGGGTGATCCGCGCCGCGCTGGAGGACGCGCGGCTGTCCACCGCCGACGTCGACCTGGTCGAGGCGCACGGCACCGGCACGCGGCTCGGCGACCCGATCGAGGCCCGGGCGCTGCTCGCCACCTACGGCCAGGGCCGGACGACGCCGCTGCTGCTGGGGTCGTTGAAGTCCAACATCGGGCACAGCGTGGCCGCCGCGGGCGTCGGCGGCGTGATCAAGGTGGTGCAGGCGATGCGGCACGGTGTCGCGCCGCGCACCCTGCACGTGGACGAGCCGTCGCCGCACGTCGACTGGTCGTCCGGTGCGGTGGAGCTGCTGACCGAGGCCCGCGAGTGGCCCGAGGGCGACCGGCCCCGCCGGGCGGCGGTGTCGTCGTTCGGGGTCAGCGGCACCAACGCCCACGTGGTGCTGGAACACGTGCCCGAGGAGCGGGCGCCCGCCGCGGAGCACGACGGCGAGCTGCCGTTCCTGCTGTCCGCGCGGTCCGCCGAGGCGTTGCGCGCGCAGGCCGCCCGCCTGCGCGACTTCCTCGCCGAACGGCCGGACGCCACGCCGCTCGACGTGGCGAACACCCTGGCCACCGGCCGCACCGCCCTGGAGCACCGGGGCGCGGTCGTGGCCCGTGACCGGGAGGGCCTGCTGGCCGAGCTGGCGGCGTTCGACGGCGGCGTGACCACCCCGCCGCGCGGTCGGGTCGCGTTCCTGTTCACCGGCCAGGGCGCGCAGCGCGCTCGGATGGGCCATGACCTGCACGAGCGCTTCCCGGTGTTCCGGCAGGCGTTCGACGAGGTGTGCGCGCTGCTCGACCCGCACCTGCCGACGCCGCTGGCGGACGTGGTGTTCGGCGACCCCGACCTGCTGCACCGGACCCGGTTCACGCAGCCCGCGCTGTTCGCCTTCGAGGTGGCGCTGTTCCGGCTGCTGGAGTCGTGGGGCGTGCGCCCGGACTTCGTGGCGGGCCACTCGCTGGGCGAGCTGACCGCCGCGCACGTCGCCGGGGTGTTCTCGCTGGAGGACGCGTGCGCGCTGGTCGCCGCGCGCGCCCGGCTGATCGGCGAGCTGCCCGAGGGCGGCGCCATGGTCGCCGTCGCCGCCCGCCCCGACGAGGTCGAGCCGCTGCTGACGCCTTCGGTGGGCCTGGCGGCGGTGAACGGGCCCGCGTCCGTGGTGGTGTCCGGCGACGAGGACGCCGTGCTGGCGGTCGAGGCCGAGCTGCGGGCGCGGGGTCGCCGGACCAAGAGGCTGACGGTGAGCCACGCGTTCCACTCGCACCGGATGGAGCCCGCGCTGGCGTCGTTCCGGGAGGTCGCCGCGAAGATCGCCTACCGCGAGCCGGAACTCCCGGTCGTGTCGAACGTGACCGGCGCGCCGGCCGAGGCGGGCCTGCTGACCTCGCCGGACTACTGGGTGCGGCACGTGCGCGAGGCGGTGCGGTTCGCCGACGGCGTCCGGGTGCTGGCCGACCAGGGCGTGACCGCGTTCGTGGAGATCGGCCCGGACGCCGCCCTCACCCCGCTGGTGCGCGAGACCGCGGACACCGCCGCCGTGGCGCTCCAGCGCGGCGGCGAGGGGCTGGTGGCCGCCCTGGGCGAGCTGCACGGGCTCGGCGTCGCGGTGGACTGGCGGGCGTTCTTCGCGGGCACCGGCGCGCGGCACGTGGAGCTGCCGACCTACGCGTTCCAGCGGCAGCGGTTCTGGGTCGAGAACCCGGAGGCGGCCGACGCGGCGGAGCTGGGCGTGGCGGACGCGGAGCACCCGCTGCTCGGCGTGGCCGTGCCGGTGGCCGGCGCGGACGAGGTCGTGCTCACCGGCAGGGTGTCGGTGCGCAGCCACCCGTGGCTGGCCCGGCACCGCGCCCACGGGTCGGCGGTGCTGCCGTCGTCCGCGCTGGTGGAGCTGGCGATCCGGGCCGGTGACGAGGTCGGCCTGCCGCGCCTGGCCGACCTGGACGTGCTGACGCCGGTCGTGGTGCCGGAGCGGGGCGGTGTGCAGCTGCAGGTGCGCGTGGCGAACGGGCAGGTGACCGTGCACACCAGGCTGGACGGCGACTGGGCGTTGAACGCCGCCGGCACCCTCGCCCCGGCCGCGCCGCTCAGGTGGCCGGACGCGGGGGAGTGGACCGGGCTGGACCCCGTCGAGGCCGACGGCTTCCGGCTGCACCCGTCGCTGCTCGACGCGGCGCTGCGCCTGGTCGGCGACGGGGACGCGGTGCGGTGGCGCGACGTGGAGCTGCACGCCGTCGGCGCGTCGGACGTGCGGGTCCTGGTGCAGGGCGACCGGGTCCTGCTCGCCGACCCGAGCGGGGGACCGGTGGCCACGATCGGGTCGGTCAGCCTGCGCCCCACCGCCGCCGCCGCCGTGTCCGACGCCCTCCTGCGACCACAAGACGCCCTGCTCCAAGTGGTGTGGGAACCGGTCGAGCTGCCGCCGTCGGACGTCACGCCCAGGGTGGTGCGGTGGCGGTCCGACGCCGACCTGCACACCAGGGCCGCCGCCGCGCTGGACGACCTCAAGGGCGCCGAGCCGTTCGTCGCGGTGACCTGCGGCGCGGCGCGGGACGTCACCGATGTGGACGGCGCGGCCCTGTGGGGCCTCGCACGGTCGGCGCAGTCCGAGCAGCCCGGCCGGATCGTCCTGGTGGACGTGGACGACGACCCGCGGTCGGAGGCCGCGATCCCGTCCGTGGCCGCTGCGGGCGTGCCCCAGGCCGTGGTGCGGCACGGGGTCGTGCACGTGCCGAAGCTGCTCCGGGCGCCGGTCGCGCGGGCGTCGTGGAGCACCGGCGGCACGGTCCTGATCACCGGCGGCACCGGCACGCTCGGCGCGCTGGTCGCCCGCCACCTGGCCCGCCAGGGCGTGCCGGAGCTGCTGCTGACCAGCCGTCGCGGACCGGACTCGCCGGGTGCGGCGGAGCTGCTGGCCGAGCTGGCGGCGCTGGGCGCGACCGCCCGCGTCGTCGCCTGCGACGCCGCCGACCGCGAGCAGCTGCGGGCCGCCATCGGCGACACCCGGCTGACCGGCGTCGTGCACACGGCGGGCGTCATCGACGACGGCCTGATCGGCGACCTGACCCCGGAACGGCTCTCCGCGGTGCTGCGGCCGAAGGCCGACGCCGCCCGGCACCTGCACGAGCTGACCCGCGGCCACGACCTGACCGCGTTCGTGCTGTTCTCGTCCATCGCCGGGGTCATCGGCGGTGCGGGCCAGGGCAACTACGCCGCGGCCAACGCCCACCTGGACGGCCTGGCCGAGCACCGGGCCGCGCTGGGCCTGCCCGCGACCTCCGTCGCCTGGGGCCTGTGGGCCGAGTCCAGCGGCATCACCAGCGGCCTGAGCGAGCTGGACCGGGCCCGGATCGCCCGCGCCGGCTTCCGCCCCGTCGAGTCCGCGCAGGGCCTGGCGATGCTCGACGCCGCCGTGGCCTCCGGCCTCCCCACGCTGGTCGGCGCACCGCTGGACGTGGCCGCGCTGCGCGCCCGGCCCGAGCAGGCGCCACCGCTGCTGCGCACCCTGCTGCCCCCGGTCCGGCCGGTGGCGCGCACCGGCGCCCCCGCGCCGAACCTGGCCGAGCTGCCCGAGGCCGAGCGGCGGGCGGCCGTCGCGGAGCTGGTGCGGCGGGAGGTCGCCGCCGTGCTCGGGTCGGCCGGCGAGGTGGCCGACAAGCCGTTCCCGGACCTCGGGTTCGACTCGCTGCTGTCGGTCGAGCTGCGCAACCGGGTCGCCGCCGCCACCGGGCTGGCGCTGCCCGCGACGGTCGTGTTCGACCACCCGACGCCCGGCGAGCTGGCGGCGTTCCTGGCCGGCGCGGCGGGCACGGCCGACGTCGACTACGACGAGGCGCTGGCCGACGACGTCCGACCGGCGGCCGAGGTCGTGCGCACGGTCGACGCGCCGGACCACGTGCTGCTCACCGGCGCGACCGGGTTCGTCGGGGCGTTCCTGCTGCGCGAGCTGCTGCGGACGTCCACGGCGACGGTGCACTGCCTGGTGCGCGCCGACGACGAGGCGGCGGGGCTGCGCAAGGTCGAGGCGAACCTGCGCTGGTACCGGCTGTGGGACGAGGTCGACCCGGCCCGGCTGCGGGTGGTGCCCGGCGACCTGTCCCAGCCCCGGCTGGGCCTGTCCGAGGAGACCTACGACCGGCTGGCGCGGCAGGTCGACGCCGTCTACCACGCGGGCGCGACGGTGAACTGGCTGCGGCCCTACACCGAGCTGCGCGCGGCGAACGTGCACGGCACCCAGGAAGTCCTCCGCCTGGCGTCCAGGCACCGCAGCGTGCCGGTGCACCACCTGTCCACCACCGGCGTGTTCGCCGGGGCGCGCGAACCGGGCGTGCCGCTGGCCGTGGACGACCCCACCGGCCCGCCGGAGGCGCTGCCCAGCGGGTACCTGCGCAGCAAGTGGGTGGCCGAGCACCTGGTCGCCCAGGCCGCCGAGCGCGGGCTGCCGGTGCGGGTGTACCGGGTCGACCTGGTGTCCGGCGACCGGGTCAACGGCGCCTGCCAGACCAGGGACTTCGTCTGGCTGGCCACGAAGGGGCTGCTCCAGGCGGGCTCGGTGCCGAAGGATCTCGACGGCACGGTGCCGATGGTCCCGGTGGACTACGCCGCCGCCGCGGTCGTCGCGCTGTCGCGGGAGTCGGGCGGCACGTTCCACGTCTACAACCCGGGCCGGGTGAGCTGGCGGGAGATCGTGGCCCGGCTGCGCGCCCACGGGTACCTGCTGGAGGAGCGCGAGTGGGCGCGGTGGCGCCGGACCGTGCTGGCCGACCGCGACAACGCGCTGATCCCGCTGCTGGACGCGTTCGAGCTGATGGCGACCGACAACGCGGGCTTCTACCCGCTGGTGGACGTGTCGAAGACCGAGGAGGCGCTGGCGGGCACCGGCATCACCTGCCCGCCCGTCACCGGGGACCTGGTGGACACCTACATCCGGTTCTTCGCCGAGACCGGGTACTACCCGGCGAACCGGGGGCTGACGCTGGTCGCCGGGGCGTGAGGCGGCGCGGGGCGGTCGGCGCCGACCGCCCCGCGCTCACCCGACCAGGGTCGCCGGGCCGAGCCGGAGCACGCCGTCGTCCAGCGGCACGCACCGCTTGCCGCCCCGCCCGCGCAGGCCCTTGAACGCGCCCGGCGCGATGACGGCGTCCATCCACGCGCACGGGTTCGCGGCCCGGTGCGCCTCGAACCGCACCGGGCCGTCGCCGGAGTCCAGGCTGAACACGGCCCGCCGGTCCAGCGCGTCCACGTCGAACCCGCGCAGCACGATGTTGCGCCGGACGAGCAGCGGGCTCGGCGCGGCGGCCAGGCCGAGGTGGTCGGCGACGTCGTCGAGCGCTTCGGCGGCGAACACCGTGACGGCGGCCCGGCGGTGCGCGGCCCGGTTGAAGTAGCGGTCGCCGACCAGGCCCAGGCCCGCCCGGACCACGACGTGATCACGCGAGACCGGCTCGGGATCGGGTCGCGGTCCGTCGGCGGGCCGTCCCTCGTAGGCGTGCACGGGCGACACGTGCAGCGCCACCACCTCGACGGTCGTGCTCAACGCTCGCCGAGCTGCCACTCCGGGCGGACGTAGTGGCAGGTGTAGCCGTTCGGGTAGCGCTCCAGGTAGTCCTGGTGCTCCGGCTCGGCCTCCCAGAAGTCACCGGCCTGGGTGACCTCGGTGACGACCCGGCCCGGCCACTTGCCGGACGAGTCCACGTCGGCGATGGTCGCCTCGGCGACCCGCTTCTGCTCGTCGGTGTCGTAGAAGATCGCCGAGCGGTAGCTGGTCCCGATGTCGTTGCCCTGGCGGTCGCGGGTCGTCGGGTCGTGGATCTGGAAGAAGAACTCCAGCACCTGCCGGTAGCTCAGCTGCGCCGGGTCGAACACGATCTCGATGGCCTCGGCGTGGCTGCCGTGGTTGCGGTAGGTCGCGTTCGGCACTTCGCCGCCCGTGTAGCCCACGCGGGTCGAGACGACGCCCGGGTGACGGCGGAACAGGTCCTGCATGCCCCAGAAACACCCGCCCGCGAGGACGGCCTTCTCGGTCACGGTAGCCATGTGGTCGCTCCGCTCCTAGGTCTGATGGTTGCTCCAGGGTGAACGCTCCCACGTCCCGGTGTCATCCCGGGGTGGCTGTGACGCACGACCGACCGCGCGGAACGGGCCCGGCGCGGAGGGGTCTGCGACCTCCGCACCGGGCCCCGGGTCGCTCACCCGGCGTCGGCGACTACCTCGCCGCGCAGGTGGGCGTCATCCCCGCGCCGGAACCGGTGGCCTGGTAGCCGAACTCGGTCGACTGCCCGGCCGCCAGGTTCCCGTTGAAGCTGACGTTGGTGAAGTTCACCGCGCCGGTGTTGCCGCTGCGGTTGACGTTCCACGCGTTGGTCACCGCGGCGCCGGACGGCAGGGTCATGGCGACGGTCCAGCCGCTGAGCGGCGTGGAGCCGGCCGTGACCTTCACCGTGGCGACGAAGCCGCCCGTCCACTGGTTGAGCGACACCGACGCCGTGCACGCTCCACCGGGCCCCTGCGACGTCGTCGTCGTGGTGGTCGTGGTGGTGTCACCGGTGGTCGTCGTCGTGGTGGTCGTGGTGGTGTTGCCCGGCCCGTCGGTGAGGGTGGGGGTGGTCCAGTCGCGCCATTGGGAGAGGTTGCCGGTGGCTTTGCTGTGCATGGTGATGCCGCCGGTGAAGGTGCCGGTGTTGCGCAGGAATTTGCCGATGGCCTGTTGGAGGGGTGCGCGCCATTCGGTGCGGTTGGCGCAGTGGTTTCCGTCGGTGACGTTGGAGTGGTAGAGCAGGTTGTTCTGGGCGCCCAGGGCTTTGTAGACCTCGGCGCCGCCCAGTGCGGCCACGGATGCCGATCGTGGGCCGAGGTTGGCGATGTGGGGGTTGTCCATGACGAACAGGCCGCGTGGAGCCACCATGGCGACCAGGGAGTGGGTGTCGAGGGGCAGGCCGTTGGGGTTGCCGGTGTGGGAGCCGAAGGCGTCGCCGAACCAGGGCTGTTCGCCGTAGGCGCTGGACAGGGTCTGGCCGCCTTCGGCGTTGACGCCGCGGTAGATGGGCAGGCCGGCGGTGCCGGACTCGATCGGCATGGTCAGGGCGACGCGCTGGTCCAGGACGCCGACGGAGAAGGCCGCCTTGCCGTAGCGGGAGCAGCCGGTGACGCCGATGTCGGCGCGCAGGATGTCGCCGCCGCTGGACTCGATGACGTCGATGATGCGGCTGGCGCCCCAGGCCCAGGCGCCGAGCAGGCCGGTGCTGCTGGTGTTGCCGTAGATGCTGTAGAACGCGCCCTGCTTGTTGTTGCGCGGGGTGCCCTCGCGGCCGACGGCGATCGGGTCGTAGCTGATGACGGCGGCGCCGGCGGCGCGGATGGTGGCGGTGTCGGCGCCGAAGCCGCCCACGACCAGCACGGCGGGGAACGGGCCGGTGCCCGAGGGCAGCTGCACGGTGGCCGAGAAGCTGGAGCTGCGGCCGTTGTGCGAGACGTCGACCGTGACGCGGCTGCCGGTCACGCTGCCGGTGACGCTGGTGGGCCTGGCCGGCTTGTCGCCGTAGACGTAGCGCTCGGCGGTCTCCCGGATCTCCGCCCGCCGGCACCGCCAGTCCGACCTGGCGGTGATGCGCTGCCCGTTGAGCCTGGTGAACGGGTCGGGCAACCGCGAGGTGGACGGGAACGACCCCGGCAACGTCACCGGGCAGTCCGCCCCGTCGTCCTCCACCCCGGCCGACGCCACGACATCCCCGACGGCGGTGGCGGTCGTGGACCGCGCCACCGCCGTCAACGTCCCGGCCAGCGCCAACGCCGCCACCGCGAACACGACCACCGCCGAGCGAACTCTCAAGCGGCCTGAACTGTTGATCACCAGGGCTCTCCTTTGAGACAGGGTGTGGAACGGCCGACGGTCGAGAACCGATCGCCTAAAGTTTCGATGATTTGACCGAAACATGTCAACGAATCCCGGCGGGCAGCTTCAGGCCACGGTCTCACTTGGTGACCGGAGGACCGGTGGGTCAGTTCTTGCCGGTGAGGAGGAAGCGGAGGTACTTCCGGTAGGTGATCGGTCGGAACGCGTCCGCTCGCGCGACACCTTCCGCGGCAGCCCGCTGGGCGCGTTCGAGGACGACGGCGGCTTCGGCGACCTCGCGTTCGTGGGCGACGCGGGTGTGCGCGGTGGCCGTGTTGCCGGTTGTCATTTCGCTCGCCAGAGCGATCTCTTCGGAACGCCGGGCCGCGTGCAACGCCCGCGCCGCCGCCTCGGCCTCCTCCAGCACCTGCCGGTGCTCGGCGTCGAGCCCGGCCCGCTCGGCGGCGGACCGCTCCTCGATCGCCTGCTGCTCGGCGGGCGGCAACGACGTCGGCCGGGTGCTCGCCGCCTCGGCGGTCAGCCGTTCCCGCCACTGGTCGATCCGCGCCGCCGTCGCCTCGTCGACACCGGCCGCGCTCACCGCGCCGCCGTCGACCAGCACGAAGAACGCCACCCGGTCGGCCCCGTGCACCTCGTAGCGGACGCCGACGAAGTCCGCGGCGGTGCGGACGCCGACCGCCTCCAGGTTGGCCGCCGGCAGGGCGCCGCAGACGCCGGCGGTCGCCAGGCGGGACCGGGCCAGCTCGCCGCGCAGGTGCTCCTTCTGCCTCAGGACCAGCAGCCGCTGCTCCTCCAGGTGCGCCCGCGCCACCGACGCCTGCCGGTCGCGCTCGATCCGGCCGAGGCGCTGCCGGACGTCCTGCTGGTGGGCCCGGAGCCGCTGGTCGTGCCGGTGCCCGAGCTCGCGCCGCCGCCGGTCCTGCTCCGCCTTGGCGCTCGCGGTCGTCCCGGCGATCCGGTGGCCCTCCTGCTCCAGCCGGGCGACCCGGTCGACGGCGGCCTGCCGCTCGCGCACGAGCCGGTCGCGCTCGGCACGGGCGGCGCGGGCCGGGCCGCTCTCCGCCTGACCGCGGTAACCGGCCACCGTGAACGCCGCCCAGGCCAGCACCGCCGAGACGTCCACGATGGCCAGCGCCTCCTCTACCAGGATCGCGGCCGGGACGCCGAAGGGCAGGAGCACCAGCAACGCCCAGGTCAGCGCGACCAGGGCGGGCGTGCGGCGGTTGAACCGCGCCGGTGGCGGCGGGGCGGGCACGTGCTGCTGCACGCGTTCCGCGAGCCACGAGGGAAGGGCGGCGGCCGGTGCCGAGGGCGGTGCGGCAGCGCCCTCCCGCACCGGTTCGAGCGGGGGCGGGGCGGCGCGGTGGTGGAGGAGGATGTCGCGGAACCGCTCGGCGAGTCCGCGCAGGCGCGCGTCCGGGTGCCCGGTGAGGACGGCCAGCCGGAACGAGCCCGCCGGGTCGGCGAAGTCCGACTCCGCCAGCAGCAGGTGCTCGGCGTCCTCGTCGCGCAACTGGCTCCACAGCGGGGGATCGGTGGCCAGCGCCACCAGCGACAGGTACACCACCCACGCCGAGAACCGGTCGACCTCCGGGCCGAAGTCGGCCGCCGTCCGGTCCGGCGACTGGTAGTTGCGGTGCCCGGTCTCGGCGGCGGGCAGCCCGGCCAGCGCGGGGACGTACACCCCGTCGTAGTCGACCAGCTTGAGCGAGCCGTCGGCGGTGACCAGCAGGTTGCCGTGCTGGAGGTCGCCGTGCCCGACACCCGCCGCGGCGAGGTCGGCGACCAGGTCCGCGAACCGCTCGGCGACACCCGAGATCGCCGCCGGGTCGTGGACGTGCTGCCCGATCCACCGGGTCAGGTTGACCGCCTCGACCCACTCCATCCGCAGCACCGGGTACCAGGCGCCCTGCACCAGGACGCCCTGGCCGACGTACTCGAAGCCGACGGTCCAGTCGTCGTCCAGGCCCGCCAGGTGCTCGCCGATGGCGCGGTAGCGGGCGGCCTGCTCGGGCGCCGCGCGGGTGAAGCACTTGACCGCGTACCGGGCGCCGTCGACCCCGGTCACCGAGAACACGCTGGCGAAGTTGCCCGAGATCGCCCGCGGCCGGCCCAGCGCGTCGACGCGCACCTCCGCGCCGGCCAGGTCGGTGCCGCGGAAGCACAGCGCGGTGTCCTGCAACGCCTCGACGTAGGCCCCGCCGGACGGGAACGCGCGGACCGGCTCAGCCGAGGTCGACGTGGACGACGGCGACGTCGTCATTGCGCAGCACCCCCTCGGCCCGCGTTGCCGTCAGCCACGAGGTGAACCCGTCGAGATCACCCGACTTCGTGAACTCGCCCAGCGCCCGCCACGGCCGGTCGCCGCGCTCGGCCTCGTGCAGGAACCACGCGGCCAGCGCGTCGGTGCAGAGAAAGAACTCGTCACCCGGTCGCGCGTCACCCGAAACGGCGCTGACGTGTCGAGCCAGCAGCGCGTGGTCGCGGTTGAACGCGTTGACCAGGTCCGGCGAGCTGCCGAACGCCTCGGCCGAGGTCACCGGGAACCCGGGCAGCGGCTCGTCGTCGCGGACCCGGAACAGGCAGCTGTCGCCCAACGCGGCCGCGCGCCACCGGACGACCCCCGACGGGTCGGCGTCGAACCGCGCGGCGAGCACCGTGGCGTGCGGGCCGCGGTCCAGCTTGGGCTGCTCGTACCACGCGATCGGGCGACCGTCGGCCTCCCGCCCGGCCACGTAGCCGACCAGCCACTCCCGCCATGCCTCACCCGCGTCCACCAGGGCCGTCGCGAACCGGTCCACGTCGCGCAGCACGCCCTCGTCGTCCCGCGCGGCGTCGTTGACCGATCGCGCCAGCAGGTCGGCCCACGCGCCCGCGAGCAGGCTCTCCGACGCGCCGTCGGACACGGCCGCGCACACCACGTCGGCGTCCGTCCGGACGTGCAGGGCGTCCTCGCACTCCTGCTGCGAGTTGCCGTGCTTCGGCACGCGGAGGGAGGAGGTGATCATGCGACGGTCAGCGCAGGTCCGTGGCACGCGTCCCGATGTCCAGGAACTGGACGAGCGAGGTGATGTCCGCGTTGTAGACGAACCCGCGCGTCGCGTCACTGGCCGGCACGCCCTGCTGCATCGCGTAGAAGCGCATGTGCGGCGGCAGGGGGCTGGACATGTCGAACAGGCTGCGCGCGTAGGCGTCGGGCAGCGCGGAGTCGGTGTCGGGGAACGTCACCGGCACCGCGTTGGTGGCGGAGACGTGCAGGTTGAACAGCAGCGCCGCGCCGTCCGCGCTCACGTGCGTCTGCACCGCCCACGCGGCACTGGCCGGGTCGCCGTCGGTGGAGTTGCCGTCGGTCAGGTTGAGCACGATCGGCGGAAAGCAGTCCGGGTGACGCGACACCCAGTCCGACACCAGCGACTCGGCCAGCGACAGCGCCCGGCGCATCGGCGTCGCGCCGTGGGCGACCGGGTCGACCCAGACCGGGAACCGGGTGGTGGTCTCCACCAGCCCGCCCGCGCCGTCGGGCACCTTCTTGACCCGCGACTCCACCCGAGCCGGCTGGTCCGCGACCTGGCTGAGCGGCACCAGCTCGCGGCCCGCGAGCGGTCCGGTGAACGCCGAGCCGACCGTGTGCCCGTAGCCGATCACGGCGATGTGGAAGTAGTCGCGGACGCCCTCCTCCTTCGCGCACTTCACGCTCAGCTCGGCCAGCAGCCGGTTGATGGCGTCGGCGACCACGGCCGCCTTGCGCTCCCGACCGCCGCCGATCGGGTCGTCCATCGACGCCGACTGGTCGACCAGGAACACGAAGCAGGACGGGTTGGCGCGGCTGATCTCGGCGGTGTAGCTCACGGGGCGGTCCACCTCAGGGCAGGCGTGTGATCACCCGAAAGGCTAGCCTGCCGGGTGATCAGCCCTGCGGCAGGATGCCGGGCCGGAACGGCTCGACACCGACGACGTGCCGCACCCGCGTGGGCTCGACCAGCACGACCACCCGCTGCTCGCCGGGGACCAGCCACTCGTAGCGCTCGGTGCCGACGTACTTGCGGGCCAACCGGTCCATGCCGCGCTCGGCCTCCTCGCCCACCACGAACCGGACCGCGCGGCCCCGGATCTCCACCCGGTCGTAGGGGTTGTCCCCGGCCACGCAGGACAGCGACAGCCGGGGGTCGCGACGCAGGTTCTCCTCCTTGACGCGGCCGATGGCGGTGTTGAACAGGACGTGGTCGCCCTCGACGTCCGCCCACATCGGCGTGACCTGTGGCGACCCGTCGGCGTTCACCGTGGCCAGGTGCCAGAAGTTCGGCGCGGCCAGCAGCGCCCGGACGTGTGCGGTCAGCTCCACCATCACGCGATCGTCCCAGCCGCGCCGGGCCGTCACCAGGCTTGTGGCGGCACGGCGGTGACGAGGCCGCCGTCGACGACCAGGTCCTGCCCGTTGACGCAGGACGCCTCGTCGGACGCGAGGAAGGCGACCGCGGCGGCCACGTCCTCGGCGGTGCCGAAGCGGCCCGCGGCCACCGAGGCGAGGACGGCGGCGTGCGCGTCGGGCGGGACGTTGGCGTGGAACATGGGCGTCTCGACGTAGCCGGGCTGATCGAGTTGACCCTGATCCGCCGCGTAGACGGAGCCGCCGGGCAGGCCCCGGTGCAGCGTCCAGGACGCGTTGACCATGATCGCCGCGTGGTCGACCAGCAGCGGCAGGGTCTTCTGGACGGTGAAGAACACGCCCTTGAAGTTGATGCCCACCACCCGGTCGAACTCGTCCTCGGTGACCTCGTCGCCCGGCCCGAACGCCGCGACGCCCGCGTTGGCGAACACCACGTCCAGCCGACCGTGCCAGTCCCGGACCACGTCGGCCAGCGCGTCGAGGTCGGCCGGGTCCGCCACGTCGCCGGTCACCGCGAGGACGCGGTCACCGCCGCGCAGCGACCTGTGCCTGGAAGTGCTGTGCGCCATGGGATCGAGCCTGCCGACCGCCGTGCGACCGAACCAGTGCGTGGTCAACCCGGGTGCGTCGCCACCACCCTGGACGCGGGTGTCAGCCGTTCGAGCCGGCCGCGGGTACCGGTGCCGGGCCGCGGGTGGTACAGCTCCAGGTGCCAGTCCGGGTGGTCGGTCACGGTCAGCGTGGTCATGTCGAAGACCAGGTCGCCCGCGTCGGGGTGGCGCACCGCCTTCACCGCCTGGCCGGGCACGTCCACCTCCTGCCGCGACCACAGCTCGGCGAACTCGGGGATCGCCGCGCGCAGCCGGTCGGCGACCCGGTCGAACCCCGGGTCGTCGGGGAAGTGCGCCGACGTGGCGCGGAAGGCGGCGACGACGAGCGGCGCGACCTCGGCCCAGTGCGCGTGCGCCTCGCGGTACCGGGCGTTGGTGAAGAACGAGACCAGGCAGTTGCGGTCGGCGTCGTCGTAGCCGAACACCCTCCGCGTGCCGTCGTTGACCGCGAGCAGGTTCCAGTGCCGGTCGCGCAGGATCGCGGGCCGCGGGTTCCACGCGTCCAGCAGGTGCCGCAGCTCCGGGGTGACGTCGTCGGCGCGGTCACCGGTCGGTCGGGGCGGGTTGAGGCCCGCCGGCAGGTGCAGGTGCGTCCGCTCGGGCCCGGTCAGCCGCAGCACCCGGCCGACGGCGTCGAGCACGTCGGCCGAGGCGTTGATGTCGCGGCCCTGCTCCAGCCACGTGTACCAGGACACGCCGACACCGGCTGGCGCGGCGACCTCCTCGCGCCGCAGCCCCGGCGTCCGCTGCCTGCCGGCCGCCGCCACGCCGACGTCCTCGGGCGTGAGCCGGGCCCGGCAGGCGCGCAGGAAGTCGCGCAGCTGTTCGCGCCGACGTGGTGCCGGGGCGGGTGATCGGCTGGTCATGCCCACGGTGACAACGGCGGCGGGCTCGGGTCAGCCGGCGAAGTGGGCCTTCACGCTCGCGATCTCCTGCGCGAACAGAACTTCGAGGTCGTCGACGAACCCGGCGGGCGCGTCCGGGACCACGCGGAACTCGCGGTGCCAGTCGATGAAGCTGCGGCCGGGCTCGTCGGTCACCGGCCGGACCCGGTAGGTGGCCAGGTAGTCCACGATGAACAGGACCTGGGCCACCGAGCGGTAGGTCAGCGAGCGGTCCACCTCGGAGCGGCCGACGACCTCCTCGCGCGCCAGGTCGTGGTTCGGCAGCAGCGTGAACTCGAACCGCGAGGGCACCTTCTCGGCCGAGCCGCCGTTGGTCCAGCGCGCGTTCTCGATGCCGTCGCCGAACACGACGTCGAGCAGCACCATCATGTCCCGCACCTGCGTCCAGACCTCGTCGGGGTCGGCGTCGAGGACGGCGGAGTGGTACACGGTGTACTTCGGTGACAGGGCCATGGCCCATGGTTTCACGGGTGCGCGCGCGGCGGTGGGCCGATCCGGGCCGGCGGGTTCTTGGCGGAGCGGGGGTCGCGGGGTAGCCTTGCGCCGCCGTCCTGCCTGGTCAACCTGCTCGGAGCGGCGCGAACCGCCGAACCGCCGCTGTGGGGATGGACCATGGACTTCGACCGCGACGCCGTCTTCCGCACGCCGGAGCAGGAACCCGTCTCCGCGCAACCGGGCCACCCCGCTCACGCCGCCCAGCCCGGCTACCCCGCCCAGCCCGGTTACCAGGCGTACCCCGATCCTCAAGCGCACCAGCCGGTCCACCCGGTCCAGCCGGTCGGCACGGACTACGGCCGGTGCGTGTCGGCGTCCGTGATCTGGATCGCCGCGACCCTGGCGCTGCTCGTCGCCACCGCGGGGCTGCCCGCGTCCGGGCGGGGGCTCGGCGAGGTCGTCGGCCGGTTGATCCTGCCCTCCCTGCTCTCGGCGTGGATCACCTGGCTGTTCGTCCGCCGCAAGCGGCCCCACTTCGGGTTGCTGGTGCTCGCGTCGCTGCCGTCGTTCATCGTCTCCTTCTTCATCTTCGGCGCGGTCCTGCAGGCCAGCTGACCCCGGAACACCAGAACGGGACACCGACCGCTCGGTACTCCCTCCGGACTGGCTCGCGTTACCTCTAACGGGTGATTAGCCGTAACCCGATGCCAAGTGGGGGCGACTTCAGGGTGAGCGGCCGGTGGGGAGGTGCCGTGCCCGGAGCGAGTACGCGCCCGCCGCCGACCGCGACCGCGAGCCGCCGCTGGTCCACCTCAGCGGCGAGTTCAGCCCGTTCACGCACCTGCGCGAGACGCCGTTCGCGGTGGAGGACGTCCCGGACGCCCTGGACACCGCGGACTTCCTGAGCGTGGTCACGAGGCTGCCCGTCCCGGTCATCGGCCTGCTCGGCACGGTCCGCGCGCTGACCCGGCCGGTGTTCGCCACCCTGCCCGAGGCCCGGCGCGACGCCTGGGACACGTGGCTGCCGGAGGTCTTCGCCGACCTGTACGGGGTGCTCGCCGCCGGACCGGCGTTCGCGTCCGCCCTGGCCGACCTGCTCGTGGTGGACCCGGCGCGCGCCGCCGCCGAGATCGGTCCGGACGCGCCGGTGCTGGTGCACCCGCCGGCCGCCGTCCGGCTCGCGCTGGCCGCGAGGGCGTTGGCGGAGACGGGGTTCGCCGCCGAGGCGCAGGCCGTGCGGCGGTCCTGGCCGACCGGGTGCGGTCCGTTCGAGGACGACGTCGCGCCGATGACGGCGGCCCTGCTCGACGGCGCCTACCCGGGCCTGGGCGACCGGCCGCGGCGACGGCGTTGGCCTGCTGCGCGGCGGCGCGGCTGGCGTTCGACCGGGAACCGGCCCTGTTCGCACCGCCGCCGCCCGGCGAGCTCAACGCGCAGGACCTGGTCCTGGACGAGGTGGCGAGGGCCGTCGGCGACGGCTCCCGCGCCGACGACGGACCGGCGGGGGCCGCGGTGGACGACCGGGCCGCCGGTGGGGAACTCTACGACGTGATCGACGAGCTGATTTCGGAGGCGCACGATGACCGCCACCCCTGACCGACCCCGGGACCCGATGGAGGCCGTGGCCGACCTGGCCCGCGCGGTCGCCGGCGCCGACGAGCACCGGTTCGCGCTGGTCTACCACGCGCTCGCCAACCAGGTCGACGGCTTCGTCCACGGCGACGGCGCCGACGCCTACCGGCTGGCCCGCTCGCTGCTGCGCCGCGGCGTGTCGCCGCTGACCAGGTCGGCGGTCGGCGCGGAGCCGCCGGCCGCCGGCATCCACCAGGACCCGGTGTACCTGGCCAACATGCGCGAGGTGGTCGCCGACCGGGCCCGCATCATCGGCGGCGTCCCGACCGCGGACTTCCCCGAGTGCGTCGCGATCGGCAGCCGGAACGGGTGGTGCTGCTCGGGCACGCTGGTCTCGCCGAACGTCGTGGTCACCGCCGCGCACTGCGTGGACGGCGGCTGCGCGGCCCGCGTGTTCGTCGGCGAGGACGTCGACTTCCCCGACGACGGCGAGGTGGTCCGGGTCGAGACCGCGCTCGCCCACCCCGACTACCGCCCGCCCCGGCCGACCGGCGACCTCGCGGTCCTGGTGCTCGCCCGCCCGGTCCCGACGCCGCCGCGCCCGATCGCGACCGCCGAGCAGGTCGCGGCCGCCTCGTTCGTGCGGCTGGCCGGGTACGGCAACACCGACGTGCACAGCAGCGGTGGCTACGGGCGCAGGCGCATGGTGGACGTGCCGATCGCGAGCAACGACCCCGAGTACGGCGCGGACCCGGCCACCGAGTTCGTGGCCGGTGCGCCGTTCCTGGACCGGGACAGCTGCAACGGCGACAGCGGCGGCCCGGCCTACGTCCAGGTGGACGGCCAGTGGCTGCTGGCCGGTGCGACGTCCCGAGCCACGGCCTCGTCGCTGCGCCCGTGCGGCGACGGCGGGATCTACACCCGCGTGTCGGCCTACGAGCAGTGGGTGTGGTCGGCGCCGGGCGCCGTCCGCCCCTGACCGTCAGTAGGCGGCGGCGCGGACGGCGAACACCGAGCGGTTGCCGGCGTACTCGGTCAGCGACCACAGCTGGCCCTTGGCGGGCCAGTAGGAGAAGTCCTCCGGTCCGATCGGCAGCACGTCGTGGTGCATCACGACCGAGCCGCCGGGCCGGAACGTGGCCAGGTCGCCCGCGTTGCCGCTGCCGTCGCTGGTGGACAGGTAGAACTCGCCGTCGATCGCGGTCGCGCCCTGCATGCTCTGCACCGACACCTCGTAAGCCTCGCTCGCGCGGGCGTAGCCGTCGGAGGACGCGGTGAGCATCCGGGTGGTGTAGTCGATCGGGAAGCGGAACAGCCTGCTGCCCGCGCCGGGGTTGGCGTACTCGCCGACGACGACGCTGTCCGGGGTGCTGGTGCGGTCCAGCGAGGCGAACGAGAAGCGGATGCTCGCGTGCCCGTTGGTGGTCGACTGGTTGTAGGCGAGCACCTGCGGCAGCACGTACTTGTAGCCGTACGCCTGGTAGCTGCCGTCGGACTGGCGGCCGATGGCCGAGCCGTCGGAGGTGCTGGTCTGCCAGAGGTGCCGCAGGTCGAACACCCGGAAACCGGTGCCGGTGGCGGCGACGTAGAGCAGGTGGCCGTACCAGAACATGCCGCCCGCGTGCAGGTTGACCGGCCGGAACGACGCCCGGCCCGCGCTGTCGGTGTGGGGCTCGACCAGCAGCACGTGCCGGTAGGTCGGCGCGGACGGCGTGGAGTAGTCCACGAACGACACCCGGATGCCCCGGTCGACGCCGTCCGTGCCGTTGTCGTACCAGCTGACCAGGACCGCCGTCGCGCCCTCGTAGGTCGCCTCGCCGTACGCGTCCGCGGTCGTGGTGACGCCTTGCGGCACCCAGTAGGAGACGTCGTCGTCGCCGTTGTTCCAGCAGAACGCGGCGAGCCGGTTGGCCGCCGCCGGGGAGCAGGTGGTGGCGACGCGGTTGCCGTCGTTCACCACGGTGGGGACGCTCACGTTCGGCAGGGCGGCGTCCAGGTCGTCGATCAGTCCCGAGTAGGAGGTGGCCTTGAGCCGGAAGTTCGCGGCGGGCAACGTCGTCGCCGCCTGCGCGGGGACGACGGGCGCCAGGGCCGCGATCAGCGCTGCCGCCAACCCGACGATCACTGATCGGTACTTCTTCACCAGACCACCACCGTTGTTGGTCGAGTACTGACGAGTCGCCATCATGGCGCTGCTCGTCGGCCGGGGCAACCACCGGTGGCCGGGCTCAGACGCGGGGCATCGCCTCGACGGGCACCCAGTCGGGGTGCTTGCCGGTGGCGTCGTCACCCGACGAGATGCCGCGCAGCCGCCGGTTCACCCACGGCAGCACGTGCTCGCGGTAGTAGCGGGTCTCGGCCAGCAGGCTGCGGCGGGCCGCCGGCGACGGGTCGACCGCGTGCGCCTCCTCGACGTGCCCGAGCGCCATCAGCACCAGCGACGCGACCCGCTGGTGGCCCGCGGCGTTGAGGTGCAGCCGGTCCGGCGACCAGTACTCGGCCCGGCGGACCTCGACGTCGTTGAACGCGTCGACGAACAGCACGTCGTGCCGGGCGGCCAGCCGCGCGATGGCCGCCGTCAGCACCTCGCCGCGCCGGTGGATGGTCCGGCCGAACGGCAGCCGCTGCGACGGGTCGGCCCCGCTGAGCAGCACCAGCCGCACCCCGGACGCCACGCAGCGCTCCACCGCCCGCTCGGTCAGCTCGACCAGTCGGCGCAGGTCGATGCCGGGCCGCATCATGTCGTTGCCGCCGCCGTTGAGGGTCAGCACCGTCGGCGCCGGGGAGAGGGCCAGCGCGGTGTCGAGCTGCCTGGTGGCGATCGGTTCGAGCAGGCGCCCGCGCACGGCGAGGTTGGCGTAGTGGACGGTCTCGCCGAGCGCGGTGGCCAGGCCGGCCGCCACGAGGTCGGCCCAACCCCGGCACGAGCCGTCGGGGCGCTCGTCGCCCACCCCTTCGGTGAAGCTGTCGCCGATGGCCGCGTATCGCACTGCCGGTGCCTCCTCGCTGGAACGTCGCCGCCAGCATATGAGGCGCCCGGCGGCGGGCCGCCCGCCGAGTGGTTCAGCACACCTGCTTGGCCGTCAGCACCCGCCGCGTCGCCTCGTCCACCCTGGTCTGCGGCAGGCTGCCCGCCGCCACCGCGCCCTCCAGGTGGTCCAGCACCTCGCCGACCCGGCCGCCGGAGGACCACAGCGCGATGTCCGCGCCGGCGGCGAGCGCCTGCGCGACCGCGTCCGGCAGCCCGACCCGGTCCGTCACCGCGCGCATCGCGCCCAGGTCGTCGGTCATCGCCGGGCCGGTGAAGCCGAACTCGCCGCGCAGCAGCGCGTAGGCCGCCGGGCTGAGGGTCGCGGGCACGCCGCCGGTCAGGCCGGGCACGTCGATGTGCCCCAGCATCACCACGACCTCGCCGAACTCGGGCAGGTGCCGGTAGGGGACCAGGTCCGCGGCGCGCAGCGCGTCCAGCGGGGGCGAGGTCACCGCGCCGAGGTGCGAGTCGCCGGAGGTGTTGCCGTGCCCCGGGAAGTGCTTGACCACCGGCGTGACGCCCGCGGCGTGCAGCCCCTCGGCGAACGCCAGCGCGTAGCCGAGGGCGGTGTCCGGGTCGGCGCTGAACGACCGGTCGCCGATCACCGTGCGGTCCGGCTGGCCGCTGGTGTCGAGCACGGGGGCCAGGTCGGTGGTCACGCCCCGGTCGCGCAGCGCCACCCCGCGGTTCCGGGCGACGGCGCGCACCTCGTCCGGCGACAGGTCGGCGGCCATCCGCCGGGCGCTGGGCAGCGACCCGTCGAGGGCGTCCAGCCGCTGCACCCGGCCGCCCTCGTCGTCCACCGCGACGGTCAGCGGCAGGGCCGCCGCCGCGTGCACGGGAGCGAGGGCGCCCGCGCTGAGCAGGCCGACGTCGTCGCCGCCGATGAAGATCCCGCCGACCTGCTCGCCCCGGACCACGGCGAGCGCGTCCGCGGGTCCGCGCGGGTCGACCCCGACGACCAGCAGCTGGGCCAGCCGGGCCCGCAGCGGCAGCGCGGCGATCCGGTCCCCGCACGGGTCGGCGACCGGCGAGGGCTCGGGCTGCGGTTCGGACGACGTGGTGGACTCCGGGGCGGACGACGACGTGGTCGAGGTCGGGGGGAGGGCGGCGTGCTCGGTGGGCCCGCTGGGCCGACCGGCGCCGGTCGCCACGACGACCGAGGCGGCGAACACCGCGCCGAGCGCCACGAACAGCAACATCATCGTGGTGCCGGCGCGCCGCGCTCCCGGTCGATTCCGCCGTCCGGACAAAACATCGACTCCCGAGGTTCGTGGGTGTGCCGACATGATATCCGCTGGTCGAACGGAACGCGCACGCACTCGATTCCGGTGACGATGTTTAAAAGGAGAATCGCCATTCCCGCCACCGGATTCAAATCGTCGACCCGGTGAATGCGAGATCGGCTCAACCGGCCGGGCGCAGCACCAGCGTCACCGTCCGGTTGCGCGCGTCGTCCGGGAACGGGCCGTCGGCCTGGTCCGCGCTGACCAGCGTGAACGCCGTCAGCGGCAGCCCGCCGCCCTCCCCGAGCGCCCGCGCCGCGACCTGGGCGCGGGCCAGCGCCACGGTGGAGCCGCCACTGGTGACCCCGCCCGGAACCGCCACCACGTGCCCCACCACGGTCGTGGCCGCCCGCACACCCGCCACCCGCCGGCCGACCTCGGTCAACAACGGCCACGACCCGTCCGCGAGTTCCGCGTCCGACCGGAACAGCCCGGCCTCGAACACCAGTCGCACGTCCGCGTCCCGCCGCTGCACCACCACCCCGGGCACGGTGAACGCCGCCGCGATCGCGTCGAGGTCCCGGGCCAGCCGGTCGGCCTCCTCCTGCCTCGCGCCCTGAACGGCCGCGAGCTGCTGCTCCAGCCGCCACACGTCCTCCGCGCGGTTCTCCGGCGCGAGGGCGACGGGCGCCGGTTCGCTGGAGGCGACCCACGTCACGCCGCCGACCAGGGCGGCGCCCAGCACCGCCGCGGCGGCGACCGTCGCCGCGCCCGCGGTCACCAGGGGCCGCGACCGCCGGCCGGCCTGGATGCGGGCGATCGCCTCGCGACCCTCCCGGGCCGCCGCGTCGTCCGGCACGAGCAGCAGCACCCTGGCCCAGTACCGGTCGGCCGCGGCGAAGTCGCCCCGCTGGGCGTGCACGCGGGCGCGCAGGTCCAGCGCGGCGGGCGTGGCCGCGCCGGCCGCGTCCAGCCCGTCCAGCAGCCGGGCCGCCAGGTCGAGGTCGCCCGCGCGGGCGGCGGTGTGGGCGTGGTCGAGCGCCAGGTGGTGGTCCAGCGCGGAGCGCAGCGATGCCGTCATGCCTTCCTCAATCCGATGACCTTCTCCTGCTCCTCCTGCGGGAGCAGCCTGATCAGCCGCTGGTTCACCGCGTCCAGCGTCCGGGCGTCGCGCGACGCGAGCGCCCGGCTGCCCTCCCGCACCAGCGCGCTGGCCTGGGTGGACGGCGGCACCATGCCCTGCAGCGCGTAGAACAGCTTCACCGGCCAGTCCGGGCCGCGCCGCTCCAGTTCGAGCAGGAACGTGCCGACCCGCTCGATCTGCGCCCGCACCGCGGCCAGGTCGCCGGAGTCGATGGCGTCGGCCGAGCGGCGGCGCAGCTCGCCCAGCTCCTGCCGGTCCGCGGGCGTGCCGGTCTGCTCGGTCAGCTCCGCCGCCTCTTCGAGCATCGCGTGCAGCTGGTGCGTCAGCGTCGGCAGCTCCAGCGCGTCCTCGATGTCGTCCAGCTCGGCCTGCAGGTCGCGCAGCCGCTCCTCGGCCGCGGCCGCCGCGCCGGTGTCGACCTTGGCCGCGCCGACCTGGTCGCGCGCGGTCAGCACGGCGCTCTCGTCGTCCAGCTTGTCCAGCCGCTGCTGCGCCTGCGCCGACGACGAGGTGGTCGCCTTGGAGCGCAAAGCGCCCAGGCGGGTCTCCACCTCGTCCAGCTGGCCGCGCAGCACGTCCGGCGCCAGCGTGCGGACCTCGAGCACGTTGATCTCGGCCTCGAACTGCGCCTGCACCAGCGGCACGTCCGCGACCACGGTCACCAGGCCCGAGGTGTCCATCTCGATCGTCACCTCGACCTCGGTGCCCGCGGGCAGGTCGATCCGCACGTCCCGCGGCCGGATCTCCAGCACGCCGACCTGGCGGTTGCGGTCGCCCCGGTCGTGCTCGCCCTGCACGACCGGGATGCGCACCACCGCGTCGGCGTCGTCGCGGTGCAACGCGCTGGACGTGCGGAACACCTCCCGGACCCGGGTGGGCAGGGTCGTGCCCTTGCGCAGCATCCGCGCGAACGCGCGGTCGGCGAGCCGGATGCCCAGCGAGTGCGTCGCGCCGACGCCGCCGAACTCGAAGTCCCGGTGCGTGATCGACAGCGTGTCCGGGGTCAGCTTGCGCCGGGTGCCCGCGCCGTCGGTCAGCTCCACGGTGAACCGCGAGATCCGGTGCGGGTCGACGTCGACGTCGGTGGCGAACGCGCCCTTGGCGTTCAACCCGATCCGGCCGGACTGGAACGGCGGCCGGCCCTCCGGGTTGCTCAGCAGCACCGAGTACTCGGTCCAGTCCACCTCGGTCGAGCTGCGCAACCGGCCCGCCACGGTCGGTGTGGTCGTGGTGACGACGGGCTCGTAGACCAGGTCGGCGACGAACTCGCCGGCCGGCAGCGCCGCGGTCGGCACCGTGCGCGGTCGGCGGATGGTGTTGGCGAAGATCGCCGCGCCGCGGGCGACGACCGTGGTCGGGTCCAGGCTGGTGTCGAGCCGGATGCCGATCCCGTCGTCCGGGTCGGCCAGCCGCTCGCGCAGGCCGGGCGCCAGCGTGACGCCGCCGACGAGCAGCAGGCGGTCGACGTCGTCCACGTCCAGCGACGCCTCCCGCAGCGCCGACCGGCACAGGTTGATCGCCCGGACGTAGAACGGCTCGGCGATCGAGTCCAGCTCGTCCCGCGTCAGCGTGTACTCGAACGTCTCCACGCCGCCCCGGCCGTCGGACAGGTCGACCGTCACGTCGGCGGACGCCCGGCGCGACAGCGAGATCTTCGCCTCCTCGGCGCGGCCCTTGAGCTTGCCGAAGTTGTCCCGCCACGCCGGGTTGTCCCGGCGGAAGTCGCGCAGCCCCAGCTCCCGGCTCGCCGCGGGCGCGAGCACCCGCTCGACCAGCGCCCAGTCGATCAGCTTGCCGCCCAGGTACGGGTCGCCCGCGTGGTTGAGCACCCGCAGGTCGCCGTCGCGCTTGCTGACCACGGCCGCGTCGAACGTGCCGCCGCCGAAGTCGAACACCATCCAGTAGCCGCGGTCGGCGCTGTCCCGGAAGCCGTAGGCGAACGCCGCCGCGGTCGGCTCCTGCACCAGCGGGCAGGCCGGGTCGAACCCGGCGAGCGCCGCCGCCTCGGTGGTCGCCTTGTTCTGGTTCAGCGTGAACGCGGCGGGCACGGTGATCACCGCGAACTCCGGCGGCACGCCGTTGTGCGCGCGGTCGCCCGCGTCGCCGCGCAGCGACTTGAGCACTTCGGCGGACAGCTGCGGCGGCGTCAGCTCCCGCCCCGCCTTGACGAACCTGCGCCGCGCGTCGGCCAGGCCCATCTCCAGCTTGAACTCCGAGGCCGCGTTGTCCGGGTCGATCTCGACGTAGTCGCGCGCGCGGCGCCCCACGTGCACCGTGCCCGGCTTGGGCATCCAGATGGCGGACGGCGTGATGTCCCAGCCGTCGTTGCTCTTGATGACGACGACCTGGCCGTCCTCGACCACGGCGATGGCGCTGTTCGTGGTGCCCAGGTCGATGCCGTAGTCGATCGTGTCGCTGTCACGCATGGTCGTTCCTCACCTGGTCCCTCGGCTGGGTGGACGTGGTCTGGCCGTCGGGCGGCGGGCCGGCGACGATCACCTGACCCAGCTGGATGCGCCGGTCGTGCAGGTAGACCGTCGGCCGGACGGTCTCCACGACGACGTCCGCCGACCGCGCCGGGTCGGCCTCGAAGACCAGCACTTCGAGCGAGCGACCCGGGTGGAACGCGTCGCCGTCGTGCTCCTGGACCACCAGCCCGGCGTCGGTCAGCGCGTCGCGGCACGTCGTCAGGTGCCGCGCCGCCTGTCGGTCGCGCGGGGTGGACGGCTCGCCCGCGCGGGCGAGCCTGCGCTGCGCCCGCCACAGGTTCGTGGCGGCGTCGGCGAGCAGCTTCTCGTCCAGCTGCCGCGGCCGGGCGTGCTCGACGGGGTCGCGGACGTCGGCGAGCAGCCGCTCCAGCTGCTCGCGCAGCCCGTCGTCGGCGACCGGGGGTGGGATGCGGAACGCCCGGTGGTGGCGGCGCTGCCGCAGTTCCGCGCGCAACTCGGCGCGCAGCTTGGCGAATGGGCTCACATCATCACTCCTCGACGCCACAGGATGAGCCGGTGCAGGTGCTGCCCGCGGATGCGGGGCGAGAGGTTGACCGCCTCTTCGAGCAGGTCGGCGGCGCGGTCGAGGCGGCCGGGGACGCGGGACAGCGCCAGCGCCTCGTCCAGCAGCCGCCGCGCGCGCTCGGACGGCGGGCGGGCGGCGACCGCCTCGTCCAGCAGCCGCTGCGCGCGCTCGGTCGGCGGTGTGACCGCCAGGTCGTGCCCGGTCGACCGGCGGGCAACCCGGTCCCGGCGTTCGCGCAGCGCCGCGCCCAGCTCCAGGGCCGTGGCCGGGCGGTTGGCCGGGTCCACCTCCAGCATGGCCAGCACGATCCGGTCCAGGTCGCCGTCGACCGTGTCGTTGTAGCTGCTCGGCGGCAGCAGCGGCTTGTTGAACCGCGCCAGCGAGTAGGACGAGAACGGCTGCCCGTCGTCGAACGGGACGCGGTTGGTGAGCAGCAGGTACGCGATCGTGCCGACCGACCACACGTCGCTGGCGCACGAGTAGCCCTTGTTGCGCAGCACTTCCGGCGCCATGAACGCGTAGGTGCCCTGCGCGCTGGCCAGGTGCGTGAACGGGTCCGCCCGCTTGGCCAGGCCGAAGTCGCTGACCCGGACCCGCATGCCCGCGCCGTCGTAGCCGACCAGGATGTTGGCCAGGGTCAGGTCCCGGTGCACGATCGGCGGGTCCTGGTCGTGCGCGACCGCGAGACCCGCCGCGATCTGGGCCACCACCTCCGACACCAGGTCGGTCGGCGCCGCGGGCCGGTGCGCGGCGGCGAGCCGTTCCAGGTTGCCGCCCGGCACGTACTCCATGGTGAAGAACCCGCGCAGCCCCTCGGGCGTCTGCACGGTGCTCGCCTCGAAGAACCGGATGATGTTGGGGTGGCCCAACGTCGACAGCAGCCGGGCCTCGCCGAGCATGGCCCGGGTCTCGGCCTTGGAGGCCACCTTCTTGAACAGCTTCATCGCCTGCCAGCCCAGGTACTCGTGCCGCACCCGGTGCACCTCGGCGAACGCGCCCTCGCCGAGCAGGCGGTCGATGACCAGCGTGTCGCTGACCCGGTCACCGGCGTTGAGCAGCGTCATCGCGACCCCCTTGCCCCGAACTGCACCGCGATCACCGAGATGTCGTCCACCGCGCCGGAGTCGGCGGCGGCGTCGACCAGCCGGGCGCAGGCCGCCTCCAGGCCGTCGGCGGAGGTGAGCACCGCCGCGAGCGCGCCGTCGTCCACGCTGTTGGTCAGGCCGTCTGTGCAGAGCAGGATGCGGTCGCCCGCGACCAGCTCGTGCAGCGAGACACCGGGCACGACCGCGCCCGCCATGCCGACGAACCCGGTCAGCTGGCCGTCCCGGGCGTGGTCCTCGGTGAGCCGCCGGACCAGCCCGTCGCGGGCCAGGTAGACGCGGCTGTCGCCCAAGTGCGCCACCAGCGCCAGGCCGTCGCGCACGATCAGCAGCGCGACCGCGGCGCCGGTCGTGCCCGGCCCGGTCCGCGCGCCCGACCGGACCCGCGCGCTCAGCTCGGCCACCGCCTCGGCGACGGCGGGCGCCGCGTCCGGGCCGCGCAGCGCCGGCACCCGCTCCGAGGCGCGGGGGAGGAGGTCGACCACGACCTGGGCGGTGGCCGCCGCGTCCGCCAGCCCGCCCATGCCGTCGACCACGGCGAACGTGCCGCTCTCCGGGTTCGCGGCCAGCCGGTCCTGGTTCTCGTCGTGCAGGCGGCCCGTCCGCGTCCGCGCCGCGCACTCGATCACGACGAGTCCCCGGCGTCGACGTTGAGCCGGTAGCCGATGCCCGTGATCGTCTCCAGGATCCGCGGGTTCGACGGGTCGACCTCGATGCACCGCCGCACGGCCCGCACCACGCCGGCGATGTCCATCCGGTCGTACGAGCGGTGCGGCGCCCACTCCTCGCGCGAGCCCCACAGCGCGGTGATCAGCTCGGCGTGATCGCACGCGACGGCCGCGCCGCCGGTGGTCCGGCCCGCCATGTAGCGCAGCAGCTGGTGCCCCTGCGGGCGCAGGCCGGTGATCGGCGTCTCGACGCCGTTCTCCCGCCGGTACGCGCGGGCGGCCACCCAGTCGTAGCGCAGGCTCGGCCCGGTGTGGCGCACCTCCGCGGCGGACCCGAACGGCGCCGGGCGGGTGGTGTGCGGGTCGAGGAAGGTCAGCTCCCAGTACAGCGGGCTGCCGTCGCGGTCCATGTCGCCGAGGATGAGCAGCGCGTCGCCGTGCTGGATCCGCTTGCGCCCCTGGAGCCGTTCGGTGACGTCGCCGTGCCGCAGCAGCGTGCCGTTGACGCTGGCGTTGTCGGTCACCGACCACATGCCGTCGGCGAAGTCGAGGGTGCAGTGCAGCCGGCCGACCCAGCGCTGCGGGTCGGGCCCGAGGGCCACGTCCGGCGCGTGGTCGGGCGCGGCCCGCCCGATGGTGACCGGGCCGCCGTCGAGTTCGACACCGCTGCGCGCCCCCTCCGGCGAGCAGACGCGCAATGTCATCGCCCGGACCATCACACCGACTCCTTCCGTCGGGTCGACTGTGTCCGACCGCCCGGCGGTCCGACCATGGGAACGGGTTGGAACCGGGATGGGAACCTCATTTGAGGCTGCCCTGAACCGGCGTGCCGTCGGCCCTGCTCGCGGTGCACGCGGCGTACTTCGGCTTGTCCGGGGTGTCGGTCCACCAGCTCGAACCCGGCCACGTCGTGTGGTAGTGGTACGCGGCGTCCAGCCCCAGGTCGACCGCGGCCCGCAGGCAGGCCGCGTCGGCGGCGGCGTACACGGCGGCGTCGCCCGGCCACTGCTCCTCCGGCCGGTACAGCACCGGGTAGCCGATGACCTCGCCCCAGTGCGGCCGGTCGCACCGGGCGAAGGCGACCTCGTGCGCGTTGGTGTCCAGGTTCCCCTTGTCCGCCACGCAGGAGCCCACGGGAGGGTTCGACCCGATGTCGATGCTGTGCAGGTCCCTGGTGAGGGTGAGGTCGTCGGCCCGCTCGCGGTCGGCGTCGACCAGGTTGTGCGCGGCCAGCGGCGCGTTGTCGACCCGGTGCACGACGCACGTGGCGTAGTTCTCGGAGCTCTTGCCGCCGTCGTTCCACGAGTCCTCGCCGGGATAGGCGTAGCGGGTGGTGTAGGTGTCGAACGGCAGGTCCTGCCGGGCCTGGCTCCACGCGCACTCGTAGCCGGCCCGCTGCCGGACCACTTCGTCACCGGGGTGCGTCGACGGGTTGTCCCCGACCGGGACGTAGGCCAGGACCTCGCCCCAGTGCTGCTCCTCGCACGGCACCGACGGCACCTGCCGCTTGTCGCCCTCCCAGCCGTCCTCGGTCGCGACGCACGTGCCCACCGGGGCGTTCCCCGAGGAGGCGTGGGAGAACAGGTCGACCGTGCCGTCGTCGCCGAACACCCAGCGCACACCCGCGAGGACCAGGGCCGCGAAGAGCAGCAGGGCGACCGCGCGCCACACGCCGATGAACAGCCGCTTGACGCCGTCCCAGCCGGTGCGGCCGCGTGCGGGCTCGGACCACCGCGGTTGCCTCGGCGCGGGGACGTGCACGCCCAGGTCGCGCAGCATCTCGTCGATCTCCTCGGCGCCCGCCATGCCCGCCGCCCGCGCCCGCACCTGCTTGAGCATCCGCCTGGCGATGTCCCGGCGGCCGAGCGCGACCAGCTCGCGGACCTGCTTGCGGATCATCGCCATGGCGTCGGCCAGCTCGGTGATCGCGGCCTGGTTGCGCTCGATCAGCGTGACCGCCTGCGGGTCGCGGGCCAGCTCGGCCGCGGTCCCCAGCCACTTCCGGGCGTTCCCGGCGCCCTTCGAGCCGACCGTTTCGACCAGCTTGGTGGCGCAGTTGTTGAGCGCGATGGCGGTGTCGTCGCGGATGCTCGCCGTGCGCCGGTGCCGGTCGGGCGGCGCCAGGTCGTCGAGCTGGTCGAGCAGGTCCAGCACGACGTCGGAGACGATCGCCGCGGCGGCGGCCGGGTCGTCGGCCGCGAGTTCGTCCGAAGCGTCCTTCAGGTGGGCGCGGACCTCCTCGTAGAGGGGTTCGGCGGCCCGCTCCAGCAGGTCGTCGGCCAGACCGGCGGGCGCCGGCCACTCGCGGACCCGGTCGGCCAGCCAGCCCCGGTCGGCGTCGGCCGCCGCGGCGAGCTGGACCAGCGGTGCGAGCAGCACGACCGGCATCTCGTCGCGCAGCAGGTCCACCACCGACTCGTCCAGCTGCCGGTCGTCCAGCGCGGCGACGCGGTGCCGGACGTGGTCCCAGAACGCGGCCCGGCGCAGCGCCCGGCCCCACAGCCGGCCGGCCTCGGGCCACAGCTGCTCCAGCTCGTCCAGCTCGTCGTCGGTCAGCTCGTCGCGGGCCTCCAGGTCCAGCGCCCGGCTGTGCGCCCGGACTGCCTCGTCGTGGTCGCGGTGCACCGACTGCGCGCACCCGCACGTCGCGCTGCCGGTGTCCCACAGCCAGAACAGCTCGTCCACCAGCCGTCGCCGCGGGTCGCCCAGGACCAGGTCGAACGCCCGCGCCACCTCGGCCGCGTCCACGTCCAGGTCGTGACCCAGGTCGACGTCCGCGCCGACTTCGAGCATCGAGGTGACCTTGTTGCGCAGCCGCCGCGCCGTCGGCCGGTCCGCGTCGGTCGGCAGCCCGGTCACCCGGAACGCGTTGCGCCGGTACAGCCGAGGGGTCGCGGCCTCCGCCAGGCCCGCCTTCACCGGGTCGCCCACCACACCCCCCGACACCGCGTCGCCAGTCCTGCCATCGCCATTCCCATCGAGGTCGAGCCGTTCGGCACCAGCAGCTTCGGCGACACGGGCGCCGCGATCCATGTGAGCGGGTTGGAAACGGGATGATTGGACGCGAACCCATGGAACGGCAACCGGTCGGTCGTCGGTCGGGGAAAGAACGACGTTCACCCGATCAGTCCAGCAACTCCTCCGCACAGTTGCGGTCCACCATTCCCGATATTCTTTTATCGTCGGGAATAGGCCGGTGTCGGTACGACGCCGACGACATCGGCGAGCACGCGAAGGCGGCGGACCGACCGGGCCGACGTTCCCCTCCGGCCCTGGCAGGGGACTGGCCACCGGGGTTCCGCGTCCGTTCGGACCGGGGGTTTCCCGCCCGGGAGATCCATTGAGGACCGATACCTTCGGGCAGCCGTATAGGAAGCACGTCCGGCGCGGACGGCGCCGGGACCGGCCTGGCACTGTCGCGAGCCCGAAGACGGCGCGACTGGCGGAGGACGCCTTGGCGGACGACGTGAACGGCGGGTTGCGCCGGCAGCTGACGAGCAGGCAGATCGGCATGATCTCGCTCGGCGGCACGATCGGCACCGGGTTGTTCCTCGGCTCCGGGCTGGCGATCTCGATGGCGGGCCCGGCCGTGGTGCTGGTGTACCTGGTCGGCGCGCTGGCGGCGGTCGCGCTGGTGTACGCGGTGGCCGAGATGGTCGTGGTGCACCCGGAGGCGGGCGGGTTCGGCGCGGTCGCCACGAGGTACGCCGGACCGCTCACCGGGTACGTGCAGCGCTGGTGCTACTGGGCCACCCAGGTGATCACGGTCGGCGGCGAGGTGGTCGCGGCCGGCCTGTACGTCCGGTACTGGTGGCCGCAGGTGCCCCTGTGGACGTCGGTGTGCCTGTTCTCGCTGGCGATCCTGGCGGTCAACTTCGCCGCCGTGCGGTTGTTCGGCGAGGTCGAGTACTGGTTCGCGATGGTCAAGGTGACGGCCCTGGTCGTGTTCCTGGTGCTGGGCGGGCTGTACGTGGTGTTCGGGCTGCCGGGGCAGAACGCGGTCGGGCTGTCGGCGTGGACCGCGCACGGCGGGTTCATGCCCAACGGGCTGGTCGGCGTGCTGCTGGCGGTGACGGTGGCGACGTTCAGCTACGGCGGCGTGGAGTCGGTGGCCATGACGGCCGCCGAGTCGCGCAGCCCGGGCCGGGACATCCCGCGCGCGGCCCGGCGGGTGGTGCTGCGCCTGTCCCTGTTCTACGTGCTGGCCACCGGGATCATCGTGGCGATCGTGCCGTGGACGCGGGCCGCCTCGGTGGACGGGATCGCGGAGAGCCCGTTCGTGACGCTGTTCGCCTCGATCGGCGTGCCCGCCGCGGCGGGGGTGATGAACCTGGTCATCCTCACCGCCGCGCTGTCCGCCGCGAACACCACGCTCTACCTCGCCTCGCGGACCATGCACTCGTTGGCGCTGGACCGCTACGCGCCGCCCGTGCTCGCCGCCGTGACCGAGCGGGGCACCCCGGTGAACGCGGTGCTCGCGTCGACCGCGGGCCTGGGCGCCGCCGCCGTGGCCGCCGCGCTGTCACCGGACGCGGCTTTCCCGGTGCTGCTGGGCATCGCGATGTTCAGCGGCATGGTGGCGTGGATGCTGATCTTCGTCAGCCACCTCGCGTTCCGCCGCGCGCGCCGGGACCTGCCGCCGTCGCCGATCCGGCTGCCCGGCGCGCCGCTGACGACCGTGCTGAGCCTGCTGTACGTGGTGCTGGTGCTGGCCGCGACGGCGTTCACCGAGGCGTTCGGCCCGGCGTGGAAGGTCGGCGTGCCGTTCGTGGCGCTGGTGCTGCTGTCCTACCCGCTGGTCCGGCTGCGCCGCCGGGCCGCCGTGGCGGCCGAGGACCGGTAGCCGGGGTCGGCGTGCCGGTGTGATCGCCTGGCCGGCACGTGTCCATCGGGCCGGCACCTGTGACGGGACCCGGCTCGCCTCCGGTGGTCCGCCAGTTGCGGAGTCGACCGCCGCCGTCACCGCCGTCACCGCGTCATCCTGCGACGAGGCCACGGCCTGAGAACGCGTTGGCACGGCCGAGAGGCGAGTCCTCCCGGACGCGCGGTCACGCGGCGCGGCCGGAGTGCTAGACCGACCCGACGTAGCCCTGCTCGACGATCCGCTGCGCGGACGCGTCGTAGGCGCCCGGCTCGGTCGGCGCGAACGTGCCGAGGCCGTCGACGTACCGGTTGAACATGCAGAACGCCGCCGCGATCAGCACGGTGTCGTGGATCTCGACGTCGGTGGCGCCCTGCGCGCGGGCCTGCTCGACCAGGTCCGAGGTGACCTTGCGGCCGGACTCCTGCACCGCGCCCGCGATCCGCAGCAGCGCGCGCAGCTTGTCCCCGATCGGCGCGGCGTCGAGGTCCGCCCGCACCTGCTGCACCAGCGTCATGCCCTCGTGCAGCTGCGCGGCGGCGAACGCCGAGTGCGAGCTGCAGCAGAACGTGCACTCGTTCAGCCCGGACACGTAAGCCGCGATCAGCTCCCGCTCGCCGGCGGGCAGTGAGTTCGGCGCGCGCAGCAGGACCTCGGCCAGCTCGTTGAGCGGCTTGGCCGTCTCGGGTCGGAACCTCATCGGGCCCGTGATGCCGGGGAACAGGGTCTCGTCCAAGCCGAGGTCGATGTGCGCCATGGGTGCACGCTAACCCGCGCCGCGCGGATCTCGGGCTGCGTGGTCCCGCAGTGCGGGTCCGGCCACGTCGCGAAGGGGCGCGACGTGGCCGGACGGCGGCGGCCGCTACCGGGCCTGGCCGCGCAGGGTGAGCAGCGTCGCGCCCACCGTCATGCCGAAGAACACGTGGCCGAACAGGCTGACCCACTGGGCGCCGCCGACCACGAACACCATGTCGCTCATCATCGGATCGGCGGTGACGCTCAGCCACAGCGGCATGATCACCAGCGCGCCGAGCACCCACAGGACCACGCCGTACAGCATGCTGGCGGCGTACACCGGCGGCACCTGGCCGCCGATCTTGCGGGTCAGCACGGCGAACACGACGCCGGCGATGGCCGAGATGACCATGTGCACCAGGAAACCGACGAAGGCGTTCTCCACGCCGATCAGCATGCCCACCATGGGCAGCGTGCCCATGCCGGCCATCAGCAGCCCGAACACGACGCCGCCGGCGAGTCCGGCCAACACCCCGTTCCGGATGTGGGAGTCCGCCCTCGTCATCGGGGCAGCAATTGTCGCGGACACGATCAGCTCCTCTGTCAGTTGTAGGGCATGGTCGGGAACCAGCCGATCCCGAAGATCGACGGGACGCGGACGTCCCAGTACACGAGCAGGAACACGCCGAGGGCGATCAGCAGCGCGGCGCTGACCACGGTCGAACGGCGGGGGTTGTTGCTGAACCAGCGCAGGAACCGGCCCTTCGTGCCCAGGGCCAGCGCCGCGAACACGATGACGACCAGCAGGACGTTGCCGACGGACTGGAGCACGAACGTGCCCGCCCCGAAGAGCGGGTTGCCGGACTCCACCGCGGATCGGAACAGCTTGATGAACATGGGGTAGGGACGGCCGATCAGGAACGCGCCGACCAGCGCGCCGAGCACCACCACCCGGGCCACCGGCCGGTCGCGGAACAGGTCCGGCACGACACCGAGGGCGGCCAGGCCGAGGTAGGTCATCGCCAGGCCGACGACGCCGAACACGACGGCCGACTGCACCAGCCGCACCGGCATCGTGCCGATGGTCGCGCTGGACAGCTGCGGCAGGCTGGTGCCGATCAGCACACCGACCGCGCCGTAGGCCGCCGACACGCCCACCATGCCCGCCGTGAAGAAGCCCAACGGGCGCAACAGGGCCCTCAACGTGCCCTGCGCGGGTCCGCCGGCCTGACTCATCGGCCCGATCGACGCGGCCATGGCGATGTTGCACGCGGTGAACGTGCCCGCGATGCCGGAGACGAGCGCGAACACCAGGCCGGCGGCCGTGCTCGCGAGAGAAGCGGTGGCGGCGTCCTCGCCGAGCAGCGCGTTGGCCACGTTCGCGCCGATCACGTGGTCCACGAACTCGTAGGACCACAGCACGGACAGCAGGACGCCGGCGATCGCGCTGCCGGCGATCAGTCGTCCTCGATTGGTCGGGCGGTCGGTCCCGATGACGGGCCGGGCATGGACCATGGGCGGTCACCTCGTCGCATCCGGTGGAGTTCGGTCGACTCAATGTCCTCGGCGACCAGCCGGGCCGACTACTTCAATGCTGCTGTCCTTCGCGCCGTTCGACGGCGGCGGTTGGGCCGTCGGCGCGGGGCCGGTTGGGCCGTCGGCACGGTGGCGGCAGGTCCGCCGACGCGCTCTCGAACACCGGCCGGCCGCATTGAAGCCGAACCGCGCCCGCGGTGCCAGTAGCACGATCGGAAAACCGATGCGTGATCTCAGCTACTCGATACGCCCGGTAGCCGGCTGTTCGAAACCGAGGTACGTTCAGGACGTTCTTTCTCCACCGCCGGGGGAAAACTGTCAGGTGCTGCGGTGGGGCGGGCCGTATTTGCTTTCGTCCGGGAACCGACTCGAATTCTCGCGAGCGCAAGAGGGTGGCCCGATGGGTGGGGAAATGCTGCGCGAAGACGACCGGATCGCGATCGTCGGAATGTCCTGCCGGTTACCCCAGGCGCCGGACCCGGCCGCCTTCTGGCGGCTGCTGCGCGACGGCCGCGACGCGATCACCGCGCCGCCGCCCGACCGGGCGGGCGACCTGCCCGCCGGCTTCCTCGACCGGGTCGACGCCTTCGACGCGGCGTTCTTCGGCATCTCGCCCCGCGAGGCCGCCGCGATGGACCCGCAGCAGCGGCTCGCGCTGGAGCTGGCGTGGGAGGCGCTGGAGGACGCGCGGATCGTCCCCGGCACGCTCACCGGCGGCGCGACCGGAGTGTTCATCGGCGCGACCTGGGACGACTACACGGCGCTGAGCTACCCCGCGCACGTCACGCCGCACACCATGACCGGCACGAACCGGGGCGTCATCGCCAACCGCGTGTCGCACTTCCTCGGCGCGCGCGGCCCCAGCCTGACCGTGGACGCGGCGCAGTCGTCCGCGCTGGTCGCGGTGCACCTGGCGGTGGAGAGCCTGCGCCGGGGCGAGACCGCGGTGGCGCTGGCGGGCGGGGTGAACCTGAACCTGACCGCGGGCCGGGAGGCGAGCGGCGTCGAGTTCGGCGGCCTGTCGCCGGACGGTCGCAGCCACACCTTCGACGCTAGGGCCAACGGCTTCGCCCGCGGCGAGGGCGGCGGCGTGGTCGTGCTGAAACCGCTGGCCCGAGCGCTCGCGGACGGCGACCCGGTGCACGCGGTGATCCTCGGCAGCGCGGTGAACAACGACGGCCCGACCCGCGGCCTCACCGTGCCCAGCCCCGAGGCGCAGGCCGAGGTCGTCCGCGCGGCCCTGGCCGGCGCCCGCGTCCGGCCCGACGAGGTGCAGTACGTCGAGCTGCACGGCACCGGCACCCCGGTCGGCGACCCGGTCGAGGCCGCCGGGCTGGGCGCCGCGCACGCCGGTCGCGCCACCGAGCTGCTGGTCGGCTCGGCGAAGACGAACGTCGGCCACCTGGAGGGCGCGGCCGGTGTCGTCGGCCTGCTGAAGACCGTGCTGAGCATCCGCCACCGGATGCTGCCGGCCAGCCTGAACCACGTCACGCCGAACCCCGAGATCCCGTTCGAGGCGCTGAAGCTGCGGGTCCAGACCGAGCTGACCCCGTGGCCGCGCGCCGACCAGCCGCTGGTCGCCGGGGTGTCGGCGTTCGGGATGGGCGGCACGAACGCGCACGTGGTGGTCGCGCAACCCCCGGTCGGGGCAGCGGCGACGGCCACCCCGGCCGAGCCCGGTCCGGTGCCCTGGGTGCTCTCGGCCAAGACCGACCGGGCGTTGCGCGCGCAGGCCGAGCGGCTGCGCGACCACCTCGCCGACCGGCCGGGATCGTCACCCGCCGAGGTCGGTCACGCGCTCGCGACCACCCGCACCCACTTCACCCACCGCGCCGTCCTCGTCGGCGACGTGCCGACCGACGCGCTCACCGCCCTCGCCGAAGGCCGACCGGACCCCGACCTGATCACCGGCCGAGCCGCTGACCTGGGCCGGACCGTGTTCGTGTTCCCCGGCCAGGGCGCGCAGTGGGTCGGCATGGGGCGTGAGCTGTACGCGAGCGAACCGGTGTTCCGGGACAGCGTCGACGCCTGCGCCGCCGCGCTCGCGCCCCACACCGACTGGTCGCTGGTCGAGGTGCTGACCGGCGGGGCGCTGGACCGGGTCGACGTGGTGCAGCCCGCCCTGTTCGCCGTGATGGTGTCGCTGGCCGCGCTGTGGCGGTCCTACGGCGTGGAACCGGACGCGGTCGTCGGCCATTCCCAGGGCGAAATCGCCGCCGCCCACGTCGCCGGCGCATTGTCGTTGCCCGACGCGGCTCGCGTGGTCGCATTGCGCAGCCGCGCCCTCGTCTCATTGGCTGGACAGGGCGGAATGACTTCCGTCACACTGCCGGTGGCTGAGGCCGAACAATTCGTGGCGCGCTGGAATGGCCGCTTGACAGTTGCCGTCGTGAATGCGCCGGACGCCGTGGTGGTGTCCGGTTCTCCCGTTGAGCTGGCCGAGTTGTCGGCCGCCTGCGCGGCCGCCGGCATCAGGGCGCGCGCCATTCCGGTGGATTACGCCGCCCATTCGGCGCAGGTGTCCGGCATTCGCCGGCGGCTGCTCGCCGACCTCGCCGACGTGCGCCCGCTGGCCGGGGAGGTGCCGTTCTACTCGGCGGTCACCGGCGGCCTGCTCGACCCGACCGGGCTGGACGCCGACTACTGGTACCGCAACCTGCGCGAACCCGTCCGGTTCGACCTGGCCACCGCCGCGCTGGCGGCCGACGGCCACGACGTGCTGGTCGAGGTCAGCCCGCACCCGGTGCTGGCGCCCGCGGTGGAGCGGGGCAGCCTGGTCACCGGGACGCTGCGCCGCGACCGGGGCGGCCGGGCCGAGTTCCTGACCGCGCTGGGCCGGGTGTTCGCGGCGGGCGGGCACGTCGACCTCACCCGCGCGTTCCCGGCCACCACCGCACCCGTCGACCTGCCCACCTACGCCTTCCAACGCCGGTCGCACTGGCTCGGCGACGTCGCGCCCGAGGCGGCGCCCGAGCCGACCGCCGATCCCGCCGACCACGTCAACGCCGCCATCGCCGCCGTGCTCGGGCACGCCGACGCCGCCGACGTCGACCCCGCGCTGACCTTCAAGGACCTCGGCTTCGACTCGGTCATGGGCGTCGCGCTGCGCGACCGCATCAACAGCGCGCTCGGCCTGCGGCTGTCGTCGGGCCTGATCTACGACCACCCGACGCCCGCCGCGCTGGTCGCGCACCTGCGCGGCGTCGCGGTCGACGTGCCGGACCCGGTCGCGGCGGTGGACGACGACCCCGCCGAGGCCGATCCGATCGTCATCGTCGGCATGGGCTGCCGGTTCCCCGGTGGGGTGGAGTCGCCGGACGACCTGTGGCGGCTGGTCGCCGACGGGGTGGACGCGATCGGCGACTTCCCGGCGGACCGGGGCTGGGACCTCGGCCGGCTGCACGACCCGGAGCTGCGCAGCGGCGGCACCAGCTCGGTCGCCGAGGGCGGGTTCCTCGGCGACGTCGGTGGGTTCGACGCCGCGTTCTTCGGCATCTCGCCGCGCGAAGCGGTCGCGATGGACCCGCAGCAACGCCTGGTGCTGGAGACGGCCTGGGAGGCGTTCGAGCACGCGGGCATCGACCCGACCACGCTGCGCGGCAGCCGGACCGGTGTGTTCACCGGCATCTGGTCGTCCGGGTACGCGGTCGGCGTGCCGGTGCCGGAGGACGTGGAGGGCTACCTGGTCACCGGCACGGCGACCAGCGTGACCTCCGGCCGGGTCGCCTACCACCTGGGCCTGCGCGGCCCGGCGCTGTCGGTCGACACGGCGTGCTCGTCGTCGCTGGTGGCGCTGCACCTGGCGGCGCAGTCGCTGCGGTCGGGGGAGTGCGACCTGGCGCTGGCCGGCGGCGTCACGGTGATGGCGACCCCGATCATCTTCACCGAGTTCTCCCGGCAGCGCGGGCTCGCGCCGGACGGCCGCAGCAAGCCGTTCGCCGCTGCCGCCGACGGCACCAGCTGGTCTGAGGGGTCCGGCTTGGTGCTGTTGGAGCGGCTGTCGGACGCGCGTCGCAACGGCCACCGCGTGCTGGCGGTGGTGAGCGGCAGTGCGGTGAACCAGGACGGCGCGTCTAACGGCCTCACCGCGCCGAACGGTCCGTCGCAGGAGCGGGTGATCCGGCAGGCGTTGGCCAACGCAGGGCTTCGACCGTCCGATGTGGACGTGGTGGAGGCGCACGGCACCGGCACGACGTTGGGTGATCCGATCGAGGCGCAGGCGTTGTTGGCCACCTACGGCCAGGACCGCCCACAGCCGTTGTGGTTGGGTTCGGTGAAGTCGAACATCGGCCACACCCAGGCCGCCGCCGGTGTCGCGGGCGTGATCAAGATGGTGATGGCGCTCCGCCACGGCCGGCTGCCGAAGACGTTGCACGTGGACGAGCCGACACCGCACGTCGACTGGACGGCCGGGCAGATCCGCCTGCTCACCGAGGCCACCACCTGGCCGACGGGGGATCGCCCCCGGCGGGCGGCGGTGTCCGCGTTCGGCATCAGCGGCACCAACGCCCACGTCGTCCTCCAGCAGGCCCCGGACGACCCCGCGCCGGTCGAGGTCGAGGACCGGCCGGCGCCGTGGCTGGTGACCGCGAAGACCGAGGCCGCACTGCACGCGCAGGTCGACCGGCTGCGCGAGTACGCGCTCACCCACCCGGACGTGTCGGCCGCCGCCATCGCCGGCGAACTCGCCACCCGCACCCGCTTCCGCCACCGCGCGGTCCTCCTGGGCGCGGACCGGGCCGAACTGCTCACCGCCCCGCCGACCACCACCGGCAAGTCGGTGTTCGTGTTCCCGGGTCAGGGTGCCCAGTGGGTCGGCATGGGTCGTGAGTTGTACGCGAGCGAGTCGGTGTTCCGTGACGCGGTCGACGCGTGTGCCGAGGCGTTGGCGCCGCATACGGACTGGTCGTTGGTGGAGGTGTTGAACGGCGGTCCGCTGGATCGCGTCGACGTGGTGCAGCCCGCGCTGTTCGCGATGATGGTGTCGCTCGCGGCGCTGTGGCGCTCGTTCGGCGTCGAGCCGGACGCCGTGGTCGGTCACTCGCAGGGCGAGATCGCGGCGGCTTACGTGGCTGGCGCGTTGTCGTTGGAGGATGCGGCGCGTGTGGTGGCGTTGCGCAGCAAGGCTCTCGTCGCGATAGCCGGTCAGGGCGGGATGGTCGCGGCGACCTTGCCACCCGACTCGGAGTTGTTGGCTCGGTGGGGTGATCGGCTGACGGTCGCGGCGGTCAACTCCCCGTCCACGGTGGTGGTGTCGGGTGAGTCGGCCGCGTTGGACGAGCTGGTCGCGTTGTGTGAGCGGGTGGGTGTCAACGCTCGGCGCATCCCGGTGGATTACGCCGCCCACTCGGCGCAGGTGGAGGCCATTCGGGACCAGCTGCTCGCTGATCTGGCCGATATCGTGCCGGTGCGGGGGAGTGTGCCGTTCTTCTCGACGGTGACCGGTGGACTGGTCGAGACTGTGGACGCGGCGTATTGGTATCGGAATCTGCGTGAGCCGGTGCGGTTCGACTTGGCGACCGAGGCTCTGATCGCCGCTGGTCATGACGTGTTCGTGGAGGTCAGCCCGCATCCGGTGCTGGTGCCCGCGTTGGACGACCCCGCCGTCGCCACCGGCACCCTGCGTCGAGACCAAGGCGGGATCGAGGAATTCCTCACGGCGGCCGGACGGCTGTTCGTCGCCGGTGCGGACGTCGACTGGGCGCCCGCGCTGCCACCACCCGGCCGCGTCGACCTGCCCACCTACGCCTTCCAGCGCGAGACCTACTGGCTCACCTCCGCCGCGCCCGTCGTGGACCCCTGGCGGTACGAGGTCACGTGGGCCCCGGTGTCGGCCACCTCCACCCCGGCGGGGCGGTGGCTGGTGCTGCGGCCCGACGGCGACCACCCGTGGGTCGACGCGACGGTGGAAGCGTTGCGGGACAGCGGTGTCGAGGTGGTCGACGCGGCGGACGGCGTCGACGGCGTGCTGTCGTTCCTCGCGCTGGACGAGTCGCCGCACCCGGACCACCCGGCCGTGCCCACGGGCCTGGCCCGGACGTTGGCGGCGGTGCGGGAGCACGCCGCGCCGCTGTGGTGCGTGACCAGCGGCGCGTTCGGCGACCACCCCGGACAGGCCCTGACCTGGGGTCTGGGCACGTCGGCCGCCCTGGAGTTCCCCGACCGGTGGGGCGGGCTGGTCGACGTGCCCGCCACGCCGGACCCGCTGAGCGTGCGCCGCCTGCTCGCCGTGATCGGCGGCCGGGAGGACCAGGTGTCGGTCCGCGCCGAAGGCGTCTTCGCCCGCAGGCTGCGCCGGGCCCGACCCGCACCGCCGGTCCGCAGCTGGCGACCGGAGGGCGCCACCCTCGTCACCGGCGGCACGGGCGCGCTCGGTGCGCGGGTGGCCCGGTGGCTCGCCGGGCAGGGCGCCGAGCACCTGGTGCTGGTCAGCCGCAGCGGGCTGGACGCCCCCGGAGCCGTCGAGCTGCGCGACGAGCTGACGGCGTCCGGCACGCGGGTCACGGTGGCCGCGTGCGACGTGGCGGACCGCACCGCCCTGGCGGCCCTGCTGGACGACGTCGGCGAGGTCAGGTCGGTCTTCCACACCGCCGGCGTGATCAGGTCGGGCCGGTTGGCCGAGGACGACCTGGCCGGGTTCGCCGACGTGGTCACCGCCAAGGTGGCCGGTGCGACGCACCTCGCCGACCTGCTGCCCGACCTGGACGCGCTGGTGCTGTTCTCGTCCACCGCCGGTGTCTGGGGCGACGGCCACGGTGCGGCCTACGCGGCGGGCAACGCGTTCCTCGACGCCCTCGCCGCGCACCACCGCGCCCGGGGCAGGGCGACCACGTCGGTGGCGTGGGGCATCTGGGCCGAGGGCGGCATGGCCGCGCTGGAGTCGGTGCAGCGGCAGCGGCGGTTGCTCGGCCTGGGCGAGATGGCGTCCGGACGCGCGCTGGCCGCGTTGCGCGACGTGCTCGACCAGGACGTGCCGCACGCGGTGGTCACCCCCGTCGACTGGGCGGAGTTCGCACCCGCCTTCACCCGCCTGCGGCCGAGCGGGCTGCTCGCCGACCTGCCCGAGGCGCGGGTCCGGGAAGAACCGGCCGAGCAGGCGGGGCCGGCCGGCGCCGACCTGCTGGACGTGATCACCACCCACACGGCGGCCGTGCTGGGCCACACCTCGCCCGAGGCCATCGACACCCGCCAGGCGTTCAAGGACCTCGGCTTCGACTCGCTGACCGCCGTCGAGCTGCGCAACCGCCTCACCACCGCCCTGGGCCGCCGGCTGCCGTCCACGCTGGTCTTCGACCACCCGACCCCCGAACGGCTCGCCGCGCACCTGGGCGGGCAGCGCGCGGCGGTGGCGACCGCGGTCGCGGCGGCGACCGACGAGCCGATCGCGATCATCGGCATGAGCTGCCGGTTCCCCGGTGGCGTCGAGTCGCCGGACGACCTGTGGCGGCTGGTGTCGGAGGGCGTGGACGCCATCGGCGGGTTCCCCGACGATCGCGGCTGGGACCTGGACCGGCTGTTCGACCCCACCTCGGCCCGCCCTCGCACCTCGTCCACCCGGCACGGCGGGTTCCTGGCCGACGCGGCCGGGTTCGACGCGGGGTTCTTCGGGATCTCACCCCGTGAGGCGATGGCGATGGATCCGCAGCAGCGCATCCTGTTGGAGACGGCGTGGGAGGCGTTCGAGCACGCGGGCATCGACCCGACGTCGTTGCAGGGCACCCAGACCGGCGTCTACACCGGCATCTGGTCCACCGGGTACGCGGCCGGGCCGGTGCCGGACGACCTGGAGGGCTACCAGGTCACCGGCACGGCGAGCAGCATCGGCTCGGGTCGGCCCGCCTACCTGCTCGGCCTGGTCGGACCGGCGCTCTCGCTCGACACCGGCTGCTCGTCGTCGCTGGTGGCGTTGCACCTGGCGGCGCAGGCGCTGCGGTCGGGGGAGTGCACGCTGGCACTGGCCGGTGGCGTCACGGTCAACGCCACACCGTCGTTGTTCACCGAGATGTCCCGGCAGGGCGCGAGCGCGCCGGACGGCCGCAGCAAGTCCTTCGCCGCCGCCGCCGACGGCGCCGGTTGGGCCGAGGGCGCGGGCCTGCTGCTGCTGGAACGCCTGTCCGACGCCCGCCGCAACGGTCACCACGTGCTGGCCGTCGTCCGGGGAACGGCCGTCAACCAGGACGGCGCGTCGAACGGGTTGACCGCGCCCAACGGTCCGTCACAGGAGCGCGTGATCCGGCAGGCGCTGGCCAACGCGGGGCTGCAGCCGTCCGATGTGGACGCGGTAGAGGCGCACGGCACGGGTACGACCCTCGGTGACCCGATCGAGGCTCAGGCATTGCTGGCGACTTATGGCGCTGAACGTGATGAGCCGTTGTGGCTGGGCTCGGTGAAGTCGAACATCGGCCACACCCAGGCGGCGGCGGGCGCTGCCGGTGTGATCAAGATGGTGATGGCGCTCCGGCACGGTCGATTACCGAAGACGTTGCACGTGGACGAGCCGTCGCCGCACGTGGACTGGGACGCCGGGAACGTCCGGCTGCTGGTCGACTCCACCGCCTGGCCGGACACCGGTCGTCCCCGGCGGGCGGCGGTGTCCGCGTTCGGGATCAGCGGCACCAACGCGCACACCATCATCGAGCAGGCGCCCGAGCAGGACGCCCAGGACGAGCCCGACCCGTTGTGGCTGCTGTCGGCCAAGACACCGGAGGCGTTGCGGGAGCAGGCTCGGCGACTGGCCGACTTCCTCGCCGCGAACCCAGGTGAGCACACCGGGATCGGGCGCGCTCTGGCAGGTCGGGCGCGTTTTGATCATCGTGCGGTGGTGTTGGACCCGGCGGCTCTCGGTGCGTTGGCGGAGGGTCGTGAGCATCCGGCTTTGGTGACGGGCACGGCTTCGCTGTTGGGCAAGTCGGTGTTCGTGTTCCCGGGTCAGGGTGCGCAGTGGGTTGGTATGGGTCGTGAGTTGTACGCGGCGGAGTCGGTGTTTCGGGATGCGGTCGATGCGTGTGCCGAGGCGTTGGCGCCGCATACGGATTGGTCGTTGGTGGAGGTGTTGAACGGCGGTTCGTTGGATCGGGTTGATGTGGTGCAGCCGGCGTTGTTCGCGATGATGGTGTCGTTGGCGGCGTTGTGGCGGTCACGCGGTGTGGAGCCGGATGCGGTCGTGGGTCACTCGCAAGGTGAGATCGCGGCGGCATATGTAGCCGGAGCGTTGTCACTGAAGGACGCCGCGCGCGTAGTCGCGTTGCGCAGCAAGGCTTTGGTGGCGATCTCGGGTCAGGGCGGGATGGTCGCGGCGACCTTGCCGCCCGACTCGGAGTTGTTGGCTCGGTGGGGTGATCGGCTGACGGTCGCGGCGGTCAACTCCCCATCCACGGTGGTGGTGTCGGGTGAGTCGGCCGCGTTGGACGAGCTGGTCGCGTTGTGTGAGCGGAAGGGTGTCAACGCTCGGCGCATCCCGGTGGACTACGCCGCCCACTCGGCCCAAGTTGAGGCCATCCGAGACCAGCTGCTCGCTGATCTGGCCGATGTCGTGCCGGTGCGGGGGAGTGTGCCGTTCTTCTCGACGGTGACCGGTGGGTTGGTCGAGAGCGTTGACGCGGCGTATTGGTATCGGAATCTGCGTGAGCCGGTGCGGTTCGACTTGGCGACCGAGGCTCTGATCGCCGCTGGTCATGACGTGTTCGTGGAGGTCAGCCCGCACCCGGTGCTGGTGCCCGCACTGGACGACCCCGCCGTCGCCACCGGCACCCTGCGCCGGGAGCAGAGCGACTTCCGCCTCGCCCTGGCCACCCTCGTCGTCAACGGTTTCCCGCTGCCGAGGCCGACGTCCGGCCGGGTCGCCCTGCCGACCTACCCGTTCCAGCGCACGCGGTACTGGCTGATGCCGAGCGCGACCGACTCCGCGCTGGGCCACCCGCTGCTGGACGCGTCCGTGGAGCTGCCGGACGACCAAGGCGCGGTGTCCACCGGACGGCTGTCCACCCGCACGCACCCGTGGCTTGCCGACCACGCCGTCGACGGCACGGTGCTGCTGCCCGGCACGGCCTTCGTGGAGCTGGCAGCCGAGGCCGGTCGAGCCCTCGGTCACCCGGTCATCACGGACCTGGTGCTGCACGTGCCGCTGACCGTGACCGAACGCCCCGCGCACGTCCAGGTGTCCGTCGGCGCGCCGGACCACGCCGACCGCCGCCCGGTCACCGTGCACTCGCGCGTCGACGGCGAGTGGGTCCGCCACGCGTCCGGGACGCTCGGCCGGGCGCAGACCGCGACCCCGACCGCCTGGGAACCGCGTGGCGAAGCCGTCGACCCGGCCGGCTTCTACGACCACCTCGCCGACCTCGGCTACGAGTACGGCCCGGCGTTCCGGGGCGTGCGGGCGCTGTGGCTCGGCGAGGACGAGGTGTTCGCCGAGGTGTCGGTGCCGGACGGCGCGAAGTTCGGCCTGCACCCGGCGCTGCTGGACGCCGCGCTGCAACCGGTGATCCTGCTGCACCCGGACAGCCGGTTGCGGCTGCCGTTCAGCTTCACCGGCATCGCCGTGCACGCCCCGGGCGTCTCGACGGCCAGGGTCCACCTGTCCCGCACGGGACCGGACGCCTTCACCGTCACCGTGACCGACCCGGCGGGCGGGCCGGTCGCCGACATCGACACGCTCACCGTGCGGTCCGCCGCCGAGACCCGGACGACCCTGCTGCGCACCGAGTGGGTTCCGCTGACGGCGTCCGCCCCGGTGCCCGTGCGCCTCGCGCCGCTGCTGACCGGGCGGCCGGACGCCGAGTCGGCGCACGTCCTCACCCGGCAGGCGTTGCGGGTGGTGCAGGAGTTCCTGGCGTCCGACGAGCGGGTGCGCCTGGTGGTGCCCACCCGGGCGGACGACCCGGCGGGCGCGGCGGTCCGGGGGCTGGTGCGCAGTGCCGCCGCCGAGCACCCCGGCCGGTTCACCCTGGTCGGGCTGGACCGGGACGCGACGCCGGAGCAGGCGCTGGACGCGGCGGCGGTGGCGGGTGGCGAACCGGAGCTGGCGATCCGCGGCGGCGCGGTCCTCGTGCCCCGGCAGGCGCCGTTCACCTCGCGGCCGTCGTCGCCGGACGGCTCGTGGCGGCTGGTCGAGTCCGGCACCGGCAGCCTGGACGACCTGGCGTTCGCCGAGGTGGCCGAGACGCCGCTGGAGCGCGGTCAGGTGCGGATCGGGGTGCGGGCGGCGGGCCTGAACTTCCGCGACGTGCTGATCGCGCTGGGGATGTACCCGGACGAGGCGTTGCTGGGCGGCGAGGCGGCGGGCGTGGTGCTCGACGTCGGCCCGGACGTCGACCGGTTCCGGCCGGGTGACCGGGTGCTCGGCCTCGCGGCGGGCGTGTTCGGCCCCCGGACCGTCGCCGACCACCGGCTGCTCGCCCCGATCCCGGACGGCTGGTCGTTCGCGCGGGCGGCGGCCGTGCCGGTGGCGTTCCTGACCGCGTGGCACGGCTTGGTCGACCTGGGCCGCATTCGGCCCGGCGACCGGGTGCTGATCCACTCGGGTGCGGGCGGCGTCGGCACGGCCGCGATCCAACTGGCCCGGCACCTGGGCGCCGAGGTGTTCGCCACGGCGAGCCCCGGCAAGTGGGACGTCCTGCGTGACCTCGGCTTGGACGACGACCACATCGCGTCGTCGCGGACGGTGGAGTTCGGGCAGCGCTTTCCCCGGGTCGACGTGGTGCTGAACTCGCTCGCGGGCGAGTTCACCGACGCGTCGCTGCGGCTGCTCGCGCCGGGTGGCCGGTTCGTGGAGATGGGCAAGACCGACGTCCGCGACCCCGCCGGGGTCGACTACCGGGCGTTCGACCTCAACGACGCCGACCCCGGGCACCTCGGTGACGTGCTGGCCGAAGTGCTGCGGTTGTTCGCCGAGGGCGTGCTGCGGCTGCCGCCGATCGCCACCACCGACGTTCGGCGGGCGGTGGACGCGTTCCGGCTGATGAGCCAGGCGCGGCACGTCGGCAAGCTGGTGCTCACCGTGCCCCGGCTCGCCGACGGCACGGTGCTGATCACCGGCGGCACGGGCACGCTCGGCCGCGCCCTGGCGGCGCACCTGGTGGCCAGGCACGGTGTTCGGCGGCTGGTGCTGGTGAGCCGCAGCGGTGGTGAACCGCCGGAGCTGGACGCGGACGTGCGGGTGGTCGCGTGTGACGTGTCGGACCGGGACGCGGTCGCGGAGCTGGTCGCGTCGATCCCCGATCTGACCGCCGTGGTGCACGCGGCCGGCGTGCTGGACGACGCGGTGGTGCAGGGGCTCACCCCCGAGCAGCTGGACCGCGTGCTGCGGCCCAAGGTGGACGGCGCGTGGCACCTGCACGAGCTGACCGCCGACCTCGACGCGTTCGTGCTGTTCTCCGCCGCCGCCGGGGTGCTGGGCAACCCCGGGCAGGCCAACTACGCGGCGGCGAACTCCTACCTGGACGCCCTCGCCCGGCACCGGCACGCGCTCGGCCTGCCCGCCGTGTCGATGGCGTGGGGCTACTGGGCCGAGGCCAGCGGGATGACCGCGCACCTCACCGCCACCGACAAGGAGCGCTTCGCCCGCGCCGGCATCGCGCCGATGACGACCGAGCAGGCGCTGGCGCTGTTCGACGCCGCCCTGGCCGGTGGACAGCCCGCCGTGACGACCGCGCACCTCGCCACCAGGGGTCCGCGAGCGCTGCCCGCGCCGCCCGCCGCCGACACCGACCTGCTGTCCCTGGTCACCACCCACACCACGGCCGTGCTCGGGCACGCCGACGCGTCGGCGATCAAGCCCCGGTTGGCGTTCAAGGACCTCGGGTTCGACTCGCTGACCGCCGTGGAACTGCGCAACCGGCTGGCCGCGGCGACCGGTCTGCGGCTGCCCGCGACCCTGGTCTTCGACCACCCGACACCCGACGAGCTGGCCGAGCACCTGCGGCTGGAGCTGACCGGCGCACGTCCGGCAGTCGCCGCGCCGGTGGTGAAGGCGGTGGACGACTCCACCAAGGCCGATCCGATCGTGATCGTCGGCATGGGCTGTCGGCTGCCCGGTGGCGTCGAGTCGCCGGACGACCTGTGGCGGCTGGTGTCGGAGGGCGTGGATGCCATCGGCGACTTCCCGACCGATCGCGGGTGGGACCTGGACCGCCTCTACCACCCGGACCCCGACCACCCCGGGACCAGCTACACCCGTTCGGGTGGCTTCCTGCGTGACGCGGCCGGGTTCGACGCCGACTTCTTCGGCATCTCGCCACGTGAGGCGTTGGCGATGGACCCGCAGCAGCGCGTGCTGCTGGAAACCGCGTGGGAGACCATCGAGCACGCGGGCATCGACCCGACGTCGCTGCGCGGCAGCCAGACCGGCGTGTTCACCGGCCTGTGGTCCTCCGGGTACGGGGGTGTGGTCGAGCAGGCCCCGAGGGACGCCGAGGGCTACCTGGCTACCGGCATCTCGCCGAGCGTCACGTCCGGTCGCGTCGCCTACCTGCTCGGGCTGCGCGGTCAGGCCGTGTCGGTGGACTCCGCCTGCTCGTCGTCGCTGGTGGCGATGCACCTGGCGGCGCAGGCGCTGCGGTCGGGTGAGTGCGACCTGGCGTTGGCCGGTGGCGTCACGGTGATCGTGAACCCGCTGGGGTTCACCGAGTTCTCCCGGCAGCGGGGCTTGGCGGCCGACGGTCGCTGCAAGCCGTTCGCCGCCGCCGCCGACGGCACGGGCTGGGGCGAGGGCGCGGGTTTGGTGCTGTTGGAGCGCCTGTCGGACGCCCGCCGCAACGGTCACCGCGTGCTGGCGGTGCTGCGTGGTAGTGCGGTGAACCAGGACGGCGCGTCGAACGGGTTGACCGCGCCGAGCGGTCCGTCGCAGGAGCGGGTGATCCGGCAGGCGTTGGCGAGCGCCGGCCTGCGAGCGTCCGATGTGGACGCGGTGGAAGCGCACGGCACGGGTACGACTCTTGGTGACCCGATCGAGGCTCAGGCGTTGCTGGCCACGTACGGTGCGGACCGCTCCGAACCGCTCTGGCTGGGGTCGGTGAAGTCGAACATCGGTCACACCCAGGCGGCAGCCGGTGTCGCGGGCGTGATCAAGATGGTGATGGCCCTGCGGCACGGGCGGTTGCCGAAGACGTTGCACGTGGACGAGCCGTCGCCGCACGTGGACTGGACGGCCGGTGACGTGCGGCTGCTCACGGACACCGTGTCGTGGCCGGAGACCGACCACCCCCGCCGCGCGGGCGTGTCGTCGTTCGGTGTGAGCGGCACGAACGCCCACCTCATCATCGAGCAGGCGCCCGACGCCGAGGTGGAGCCGGAACCGGTGGCCGAGCGGGTCCCGTGGGTGATCACCGGCAAGTCCGAGCAGGCGGTGCGCGACCAGGCTCGTCGGCTCACGAGTTCGGCCGGCTCCGCTGCCGCCGTGGCACACGTCCTCGCAGGTAGAGCGCGTTTTGATCATCGTGCGGTGGTGTTGGACCCGGCGGCTCTCGGTGCGTTGGCGGAGGGTCGTGAGCATCCGGCTTTGGTGACGGGCACGGTTTCGCTGTTGGGCAAGTCGGTGTTCGTGTTCCCGGGTCAGGGTGCGCAGTGGGTTGGTATGGGTCGTGAGTTGTACGCGGCGGAGTCGGTGTTTCGGGATGCGGTCGATGCGTGTGCCGAGGCGTTGGCGCCGCATACGGATTGGTCGTTGGTGGAGGTGTTGAACGGCGGTTCGTTGGATCGGGTTGATGTGGTGCAGCCGGCGTTGTTCGCGATGATGGTGTCGTTGGCGGCGTTGTGGCGGTCACGCGGTGTGGAGCCGGATGCGGTCGTGGGTCACTCGCAAGGTGAGATCGCGGCGGCATATGTAGCCGGAGCGCTGTCACTGAAGGACGCCGCGCGCGTAGTCGCGTTGCGCAGCAAGGCTCTTGTCGCCATAGCCGGTCGAGGCGGAATGGTCGCGGCGAGCCTGCCGCCCGACTCGGAACTGCTGACCCGCTGGGGCGACCGGCTCTCGATCGCGGTGGTCAACGCGCCGGAGTCCGTCGTGGTCTCCGGCGAACCGGCCGCGCTCGCCGAACTGGTGGCGGCCTGCGAGGCCGACGGCATCCGGGCCAGGGTCCTCCCGGTGGACTACGCGGCGCACTCGGCGCAGGTGGAGGCGGTCCGGGAACGGCTGCTGGCCGAGCTGGCCGACATCGAGCCGTTGCCGGCCCGGATCCCGTTCCACTCGACGGTGACCAACAGCCCGGTCGAGACCGCCGATGCCGCCTACTGGTACCGCAACCTGCGTGAACCGGTGCGGTTCGACCTGGCCGTGGACGCGCTGCTGGCCACCGGGCACGACGTGTTCGTGGAGGTCAGCCCACACCCGGTGCTGGTGCCCGCCCTGGACGGCGCGACCGTCGCCACCGGCACCTTGCGCCGCGACCAGGCGGACTTCACCGCCTCGGCCGCACGCCTGTTCGTCGCCGGTGTCGACGTCGACTGGCCGCTGCCCGCCGCCGGTCACGTCGACCTGCCGACCTACCCGTTCCAGCACGAGCGCTACTGGCTGACCCCCGGGCCGGGGAACGCCGACGTGACGGCGGCCGGTCTGGAGCCGGCGGACCACCCGCTGCTCGGCGCGGCCGTGGAGCTCGCCGACGGCGGTGGCGTCGTGCTGACCGGGCGGTGGTCGACGGCGACCCACCCGTGGCTGGCCGACCACGCCGTCCACGGCTCGGTGCTGCTGCCGGGCACCGGCTTCGCGGAACTGGCGCTGCGGGCCGGCGGCCAGGTCGGTCGGCCCGTGCTGGACGAGCTGCTGCTGGAAGCGCCGCTGGTGCTGTCCGGGCAGGACCCGGTGCTGGTCCAGGTCGTGGTGGACGCCTCGAACGCGGTCACCATCCACTCGCGGGTCGACGGCGACTGGGTGCGGCACGCCACCGGCGCGCTCGGCGTCCAACCACCCCCGACCGGTGTCCTGGAGTGGCCGGTGGACGCCGAACCCGTCGACCTCACCGGCTTCTACGACGACCTCGCGGCCCGCGGCTACGAGTACGGCCCCGCGTTCGAGGGCGTGCGGGCGGTGTGGCGGCGGGGCGCCGACCTCTACGCCGAGGTCGCCCTGGACGTCCGCGACGGGTTCGACCTGCACCCGGCGCTGCTCGACGCCGCGCTGCAGCCGTTGACGCTGGTCGCGGCCGGTCGGCTGCCGTTCTCGTTCGCCGGGCTGGCGATCCTGGCGACGGGGGTGTCGGCGGCCCGCGTGCATCTGACGCCGACCGGCCCCGACACCTACCGCGTGCTGCTCGCAACCGACACCGGCCAACCGGTGGCCGTGGTGGACGCGCTCACCGTGCGGCCGATGACGGCGGACTTCCAGGCCCGCGACCACCGCCTGTTCCGCCTCGACTGGGTCCCGGTCACCCCTTCGACGTCGTCGGACACGGCCGTGCACCACGTGGTCGGCGAGCCGGGCGCGGACCCGGTCGAGGCCGCGCACGCCCTGACCGCCGAGACCCTGGCCGTCGTCCAGGACTTCCTGCGCACCTCGGACGACGGCAGGCTCACGATCGTCACGCGTGGCGCGGCGGGGCCGGGTGAGGTGACCGACCTCGCCGCGGCCTCGGTCTGGGGCCTGGTGCGGGCGGCCGAGGCCGAGCACCCCGGCCGGTTCGCGCTGGTCGACGTGGACCACGACGGCGAGGTCCGGGCGCACGCCGACGAGTTCCAGGTGGCGGTCCGCGGTGACGCGGTGCTCGCACCCCGGCTGGACCGGGCGCCCGGCGCGGCACGCCCGCTGGAACTGGACGGCACCGTGCTGATCACCGGCGGCACCGGCACGCTGGGCGTGCTGGTGGCCCGGCACCTGGTCGCCCGGCACGGCGTGCGGCGGCTCGTGCTGCTCAGCCGCAGCGGCGGTGAGGTGGAGGTCGAGGGCGCGGACGTGTCGGTCGTCGCGTGCGACGTCACGGACCGGGCGGCGCTCGCCGACGTGCTCGCCACGATCCCCGACCTGTGCGCCGTGGTGCACGCGGCGGGTGTGCTGGACGACGGCGTGGTGGCGTCGCTGACCCCGGAACGCCTGCACGACGTGCTGCGGCCCAAGGTGGACGCCGCCTGGCACCTGCACGAGCTGACCCGCGACCTGAAGGCGTTCGTGCTGTTCTCCTCGGCCGCCGGGGTGCTGGGCAGTCCCGGCCAGGGCAACTACGCCGCCGCCAACGCCTTCCTGGACGCCCTCGCCGCGCACCGGCACGCGCTCGGCCTGCCGGCGGTGTCGCTGGCGTGGGGTCAGTGGGAGCAGGCCAGCGGCTTGACCGGGCACCTCACCGAGGCCGACCAGCGCCGGCTGGAGCGGTCCGGCGTGGTGCCGATGTCGACCGAGCACGCGCTGGCGCTGTTCGACGCCGCCTTGGCCGACGGCGCGCCCGCGTTGGTGCCCGCCCGGCTCGACCTCGCCACGCCCGCTTTGCGCGGGTTGACGCGGCGTGCGCGCCGGATCGCCGACACCGACCTGGCGCACCGGCTCACGGCGTTGCCCGAGGCCGAGCAGCACGCCCTGGTGCTGGACCTGGTCAGCTCGCACACCGCCGTGGTGCTGGGGCGGTCCGACGGCGTCGCCGCGAACCGGGCGTTCAAGGACCTCGGGTTCGACTCGCTGACGGCGGTGGAGCTGCGCAACCGGCTGGCCGCGGCGCTGGGCGTGAAGCTGCCCGCGACCGTCACGTTCGACCACCCGACGCCGACCGCCCTCGCCACCCACCTGCGCGGCCTCCTGCTCGGGCAGGAGCGCCGGGTCGTGGCGCCGGTCGCCGCCGCCTCCACCGACGACCCGGTCGTGGTGGTGGGCATGGCGTGCCGGTTCCCGGGCGGGGTCGGTTCGGCGGCGGAGCTGTGGCGGTTGGTGTCCGAGGGGGTGGACGCGATCGGCGACTTCCCGACCGATCGCGGGTGGGACCTGGACCGGCTGTTCGACCCGTCGGGCGCGCCCGGGACCAGCTACACCCGTTCCGGCGGGTTCCTGACCGACGTGGCCGGGTTCGACGCCGAGTTCTTCGGGATCTCACCCCGTGAGGCGATGGCGATGGATCCGCAGCAGCGCATCCTGTTGGAGACGGCGTGGGAGGCGTTCGAGCACGCGGGTGTCGACCCGACGTCGTTGCGGGGCAGCAGAACGGGGGTGTTCACCGGCATCTGGTCGTCCGGGTACGGCGGCGGCGCCCAGCCGCCCGACCTGGAGGGCTACCTGTCGACCGGCACGGCCACCAGCGTGACGTCCGGTCGGGTCTCGTACCTGCTCGGGCTGGAAGGGCCGGCGGTGTCGGTGGACACGGCCTGCTCGTCGTCGCTGGTCGCCATCCACCTGGCGGCGCAGGCGCTGCGGTCGGGGGAGTGCACGCTGGCGCTGGCCGGTGGCGTGACGGTGATGGCGAATCCGTCCGGGTTCGTGGAGTTCTCGCGGCAGCGAGGGCTGGCGGCGGACGGCCGGATCAAGTCGTTCGCCGACGCCGCCGACGGCACCAGCTGGTCCGAGGGGTCCGGCTTGGTGCTGCTGGAGCGGCTGTCGGACGCGCGTCGCAACGGTCACCGGGTTCTGGCTGTGGTGCGGGGCAGTGCGGTGAACCAGGACGGCGCGTCGAACGGGTTGACCGCGCCCAACGGCCCGTCGCAGGAGCGCGTGATCCGGCAGGCGTTGGCGAACGCGGGGCTGCAGCCGTCCGATGTGGACGCGGTAGAGGCGCACGGTACGGGTACGACCCTCGGTGACCCGATCGAGGCTCAGGCGTTGCTGGCGACTTATGGCGCTGAGCGTGATGTGCCGTTGTGGCTGGGGTCGGTGAAGTCGAACATCGGCCACACCCAGGCGGCAGCCGGTATCGCGGGCGTGATCAAGATGATCGAGGCGATGCGGCACGGGACGCTCCCGCGCACCCTGCACGTCGACCGGCCCACCACGCACGTCGACTGGGAGGCCGGTGACGTCCGGCTCCTCACCGAGGCGACGACCTGGCCCGCCGTCGGGCGGCCACGTCGGGCCGGTGTGTCGTCCTTCGGCATCAGTGGCACGAACGCGCACGTGATCCTGGAACAGCTGCCCGGGACCGACGTCGAGACGACCGAACCGGCGCCGTGGCTGCTGTCGGCCAAGTCCCCGGAGGCACTGCGCGCCCAGGCCCGACGCCTGCGCGCGTTCGTGGACGACCCGGCGGTCGGCGCGGCCCTGGCGACCCGGGCGCGGTTCGCCTACCGGGCCGCCCTCACCGATCCGGCTGCGCTCGCCGCCGACCTCGACGCCCTGGCCAGGGGTGACGCGCCGATCGGTGAAGCGCGGACCGGCAAGACCGCGTTCGTGTTCTCCGGCCAGGGTTCCCAGTGGCACGGCATGGGACAACGCCTCCGCGATGCCTACCCCGTGTTCGCGCAGGTCTTGGACGACGTGTGTGGCCGTCTGGACTTGTCGCTGCCCGATGTGGACCTCGATCAGACCCGCTACACGCAGCCTGCGTTGTTCGCGATCGAGGTGGCGCTGTATCGCTTGGTGGAGTCGTTGGGCTTGAGGCCGGATCACCTGGTCGGTCATTCGGTGGGCGAGGTCGCCGCCGCGCACGTCGCGGGGGTGTTGAGCTTGGAGGACGCCTGCACTCTCGTCTCGGCACGTGGCCGGTTGATGCAGGAGTTGCCGCCCGGTGGCGCGATGGTGTCGATCCGCGCCACCGAGGCCGAGGTAGCGGCGACGCTGCCTGAAGGGGTGACCATCGCGGCGGTGAACGGGCCTGAGTCGGTGGTCGTCTCCGGCGACGAGGACGCGGTGCTGGAGCTGGCCGACCTGTGGGAGACGCTGGGGCACGAGACGCGGCGGCTCTCGGTCAGCCACGCGTTCCACTCCTCGCACATGGACCCGATGCTGGACGAGTTCGCGCGAGTGGCCGAGAGCCTGACCTACCACCCACCGGCCGTGCCGATCGTCTCCACGGTCACGGGCGAGCCGTCCGACGTGAGCACTGCGGCCTACTGGGTGCGTCAGGCCCGGGAAGCGGTGCGGTTCGAGGACGCGGTGCAGTGGTTGCGCGCCAACGGCGTCACGGCGTTCCTGGAGATCGGACCGCACCCCACACTGGTCCCCAACGGGGTGATGCGGCGCGACCACGACGAACCCGAACGGATTCGCGCCGCCCTCGGCCGCATGTGGGTCGAGGGCGCGGAGTGGGCCATCCCCAAGGGACACGCGGAGCTGCCGACGTACGCGTTCCAGCGCGAGCGGTTCTGGCTGGCATCCACCTCGCCGACCGACGTCACGGGCGCCGGGCTCGGCCCGGCCGACCACCCGATGCTGGGCGCGGTGGTGGAGCTGCCGGACGACCAGGGCGTGGTGCTGACCGGGCAGCTGTCCCCGACGACCCACCCGTGGCTCGGCGAGCACACCGTCCTGGGCTCCGCGCTGCTGCCGGGCGCCGCGTTCGTGGAACTGGCCGTGCGGGCGGGCGAGCAGGTGGACTGCCCGTCCGTCGCTGAGCTGGTGCTGGAATCGCCGCTGGTGCTGACCGGCGCGGTCGACGTGCGGGTCGCGGTCGGCGCGCCCGACCAGGCCGGGCGGCGGCCCGTCGCGGTGCACTCCAGGGCGGGCGGCGACTGGGTGCGGCACGCCACCGGTCTGCTGGGCGCGCGCCCCGCGCCGCCGGACCGGTGGACCGAGCCGAGCGCCGAACCCGTCGACCTCGACGGCTTCCACGACGCGCTGGCCGACGCCGGGTTCGAGTACGGCCCGACGTTCCGGGGGCTGCGCGCGGTCCGGCGGTCCGGCGACGACCTCTACGCCGACGTCGAGCTGCCCGTCGACGGCGACCGGTTCGCGCTGCACCCCGCCCTCCTGGACGCCGCGATCCAGGCCGTCACGGTCGCCGACGACCGCGCCAAGATGCCGTTCTCGTTCACCGGCGTCACGGTGTGGGCGACGGGCCGCGCGGCGGCGAGGGTCCGGCTGTCGGCCACCGGTCCGCAGGCCTACCGGGTCGACCTGGCCGCCCCGTCCGGTGAGCCGATCGCGACCGTCGAGTCGTTGACCCTGCGCGTGCCGCAGGCTGCCTCCCGGCCGCAGGCCCTCCACCGGATCGCCTGGCCCGAGCTGGAGGGCGGTTCCGCCCCCGGCACGTCCGACCGCCACCACCACGCCACCGACCCGGCCGGGGCGCTGCGCGCGGTGCAGGAGTTCCTGGCCGACGGCGACACGGCGGCCCGCCTGGTCGTGGTGACCAGGGGCGCGGTGTCGGTGCGGGGCGAGGACGTGCCGGACCCGCGGGCTGCCGCCGTCTGGGGCCTGGTCCGGTCCGCCGCCACCGAGCACCCCGGCCGGTTCGCCCTGGTCGACACCGACACCGACGACGTCCCGCCGGTCCCGGGCGACGAGCCGCAGCTCGCGGTCCGCGCCGGACGGGTCCACGTGCCGCGCCTGGAACGCGTCGACCTGGCGCCGCTGCCGTCCACCCTCAGCCCGGACGGCGTCGTGCTCGTCACCGGCGGCACGGGCGCGCTGGGCGGCGCGGTCGCCCGGCACCTCGTGGCCGAACACGGCGTCACCCGGCTGCTGCTGGTCAGCCGTCGCGGTCCGGCCGCGCCCGGCGTCGCCGAGCTGGTGGCGGACCTGGCCGCGGCCGAGGTCGAGGTGGTGGCCTGCGACGTGGCCGACCGCGACGCCGTCGCCCGGCTGCTCGCCGAGCACCCGGTCACCTCGGTCGTGCACGCGGCCGGCGTGCTGGACGACGCCGTGGTGCAGTCGCTGGACGCCGACCGGCTCGCCGTCGTCTGGGGGCCCAAGGCCGCCGCCGCGCTGCACCTGCACGAGCTGACCGGCGACCTGGAGGCGTTCGTGCTGTTCTCCTCGGCCGCCGGCGTGCTCGGCGGGCCGGGTCAGGCGAACTACGCCGCCGCGAACGCGTTCCTCGACGCCCTGGCCGCGCACCGGCACGCCAACGGCCTGCCCGCCGTGTCCCTGGCCTGGGGCCACTGGGCGCAGGAGAGCGGCATGACCGGCGGGCTCACCGACACCGACCGCAACCGGATGGCCAACGCGGGCGTGCTGCCGATGGCCACCGACGAGGCGCTGGCCCTGTTCGACGCCGCCCTCACGGCGGGCGAGCCGGTGCTCGCGCCGGTCCGGCTCGACCTGGCCGCCCTGCGCCGGGCGGGCGACCCGCCCGCGCTGCTGCGCGCCATGGTGCGCCCGCGCGAACGGCGGACCGCCGACCCGACCCGGGACGTGCTGGACCTCGTCCGCCACGCGGTGGCCCGGGTGCTCGGCCACGCGTCCACCGACGCGGTCGGCCCGGACCGGGCGTTCAAGGACCTCGGGTTCGACTCGCTGACCGCCGTCGAGCTGCGCAACCGGCTCGACGCGGAGACCGGGTTGCGGCTGCCGGCCACGCTCACGTTCGACCACCCGACACCGGCCCGGCTCGCCGACCACCTGCGCGGCCTGCTCGCGACGAGCGCGCCGGACCCGGTGCTGGCCGAGCTGGACCGGCTCAAGTCCACCCTGGACACCGCGGCGGACGTCGACCACGACGCCGTCGCCGCACGGCTGGAAGCGCTGCTCGCGTCGTGGACCGCCAGGCGGGGCGGGGCCGAGGACGACCTGGACGACGCCACGGACAGCGAGCTGTTCAGCATCCTCGACGACGAGCACCGCCGGACCCAGGTCATCCGATCGGGCGAGCACCGCAACGCGGGGGAGTAGCTGCCATGGCCGACGAAGACAAGCTCCGCAGTTACCTCAAGCGCGCGACGGCCGACCTGCGGGTGATGGGCAAGCGGCTGGCCGAGGTGGAGGAGGCCGCCCGCGAGCCGATCGCGATCATCGGCATGGGCTGCCGCTACCCCGGCGGCGTCGGGTCGCCGGACGACCTGTGGCGGCTGGTCGCCGACGGGGTGGACGCGATCGGCGACTTCCCGGCCGACCGGGGCTGGGACGTGACCTTCGACCCGGACCCGGACCGGCCGGGCGCCACCTACGCCCGGTCGGGCGGGTTCCTCGCCGACGGCGCGGGGTTCGACGCCGGGTTCTTCGGCATCTCGCCGCGTGAGGCGCTGGCGATGGACCCGCAGCAGCGGGTGCTGCTGGAGACGGCGTGGGAGACGTTCGACCACGCGGGCATCGACCCGACCTCGTTGCGCGGCAGCCGGACCGCCGTGTTCACCGGCGTGTGGTCGTCGGGCTACGCCGCCCAGCCGCCGCCCGACCTGGAGGGCTTCCTGGCCACCGGCATCGCCACCAGCACCACGTCGGGCCGGGTGTCCTACCTGCTCGGGCTGGAGGGCGCGGCGGTGTCGGTGGACACGGCCTGCTCGTCGTCGCTGGTCGCCATCCACCTGGCCGCGCAGGCGCTGCGCGCGGGGGAGTGCACGCTCGCGCTGGCCGGCGGCGTCACGGTGATGGCGACCCCGGCGGGGTTCGTGGAGTTCTCCCGCCAGCGCGGCCTGGCCCCGGACGGCCGGATCAAGTCGTTCGCCGACGCCGCCGACGGCACGAGCTGGTCCGAGGGCGCGGGTCTGGTGCTGCTCGAACGCCTGTCCGACGCGCGCCGCAACGGCCACCGCGTCCTGGCCGTGGTGCGGGGCAGCGCGGTGAACCAGGACGGCGCGTCCAACGGCCTGGCCGCGCCCAACGGCCCGTCGCAGGAGCGGGTGATCCGGCAGGCCCTGGCGAACGCCCGCCTGGAACCGGCCGACGTGGACGCGGTCGAGGCGCACGGCACCGGCACCACGCTCGGCGACCCGATCGAGGCGCAAGCCCTGCTCGCCACCTACGGCGCCGAGCGTGACGTGCCGCTGTGGTTGGGCTCGGTGAAGTCGAACATCGGCCACACCCAGGCCGCCGCCGGCATCGCGGGCGTGATCAAGATGGTGCAGGCGATGCGGCACGGCGCCCTCCCGCGCACCCTGCACGTGGACCGGCCCACCGGGCACGTCGACTGGACGGCCGGGAACGTCTCCCTGCTCACCGAGCCGACGCCGTGGCCGGAGGCGGACCGCCCGCGCCGGGCCGGTGTCTCGTCGTTCGGCATCAGCGGCACCAACGCCCACGTCGTCCTCGAACACGTCCCCGCCGAACCCGAGTCCACAGTGGACGCACAGGTGCCGTGGCTGGTCAGCGCCCGCACCGCGCCCGCGTTGGCCGCGCACGCCGAACGCCTCGAAGCGGTCGACGCCCCCGGGGCGAACATCGGCTGGGCGCTGGCCAACCGCACCCACTTCGAGCACCGCGCCGTCGTCCTGGACGACCACCGCGCCGGGCTGCGCGCTGTGGCCGAGGGCCGTGACGCCCCCGGCCTGATCACCGGCCAGGTCGGCGTCCCGGGCAAGACCGTGCTGGTGTTCCCCGGCCAGGGCGCGCAGTGGCGGGGCATGGGCCGCGAGCTGTACGACACGTCGCCGGTGTTCCGCGACCACGTCGACGCCTGCGCCGAGGCGCTGGCGCCGCACGTGGACTGGTCGCTGGTGGACGTCCTGCGCGACGGCGCGCTGGACCGGGTGGACGTCGTGCAGCCCGCGCTGTTCGCCGTGATGGTGGCGCTGGCCGGGCTGTGGCGCTCCCACGGCCTGGTCCCGGACGCGGTGGTCGGCCACTCCCAGGGCGAGATCGCCGCCGCGCACGTCGCGGGCATCCTGTCGCTGGCGGACGCCGCCAAGGTCGTCGCCCTGCGCGCCAAGGCCCTGGTGGAGCTGGCCGGGCGCGGCGGCATGGTGTCGGTGGCGCTGTCACCGGACCGGGCCGCCGCCTACCTCGAACGCTGGGGCGGCCGGCTCACCGTCGCCGTGGTCAACGCGCCCGGCGCGGTCGTCGTCTCCGGCAACCGCCGCGACCTGGACGAACTGCTCGCCGCCTGCGCCGCCGACGACCTCCGCGCCCGCGCGCTCCCGGTGGACTACGCCGCCCACTCGGTCGAGGTCGAGGCCATCCGCGACCGGCTGCGGCGCGACCTGGCCGGCGTCACGCCGCGCCCCGCCGCCGTCCCGCTGTACTCGACGGTCACCGGCGAGCCCGCTGCCGACCTGGACGCCGACTACTGGTACCGCAACCTGCGCGAGCCGGTCCGGTTCGACCACGCCACCCGCACCCTGCTCGACCACGGCCACGGCGTGTTCGTCGAGGTCAGCCCGCACCCCGTGGTGACGTCGGCGATCGAGGAGACGGCCGACCGGCGGGACGTCCTGGTCACCGGGACCCTGCGCCGCGACCGGCCGGCGGAGTTCCGCACCGGCCTGGCCCGGCTGCACGTCCGGGGTGTCGAGGTGGACTGGCGACCGCTGTTCCCGACCGGCGTCACGCCCGCGCCGCTGCCCGCGTACCCGTTCCAGCGGCAGCCGTTCTGGCTGCGGCCGACCGCCGCCGGGACCGGCGACCACCCGCTGCTGACGACCTCGGTCGACCTGCCCGACGGCGGCGCGGCGCTCACCGGCCGGGTGTCGCTGTCCACCCACCCGTGGCTGGCCGACCACGCCGTGCGCGGGTCCGTGCTGCTGCCCGGCGCCGCGTTCCTGGAACTCGCCGCGCACGCCGCGACGAAGGTCGGCGCGGGCGCGGTGCGCGAACTGGTGCTGGAAGCGCCGCTGGTGCTGGACCACGACCCGGTGCGGCTCCAGGTCGTCGTCGGAGCGCCGGACGACACCGGCCACCGACCCGTCACCGTGCACTCGCACGCCGGCGAGTGGGTCCGGCACGCCACCGGCACCCTGGGCGACGCGCCCGAACCCACCGCCGACTGGGCGTCGCCCTGGCCGCCGCCGGACGCCGAACCGCTCGACGTGACCCACCTCTACGACACCTTCGCGGCGCTCGGCTACGACTACGGCCCCGCGTTCCAGGGCGTCACGGCCGCCTGGCGGGTCGGCGACGTCGTGCACGCCGAGGTCGAGGCCCCCGCCGCCGAGCGGTTCGCGCCGCACCCGGCGCTGCTCGACGCCGCCCTGCACCCGGCGGCGCTGCTGACCCCGGACGGACCGGCGGGGCTGCCGTTCGCGTTCTCCGGCGCGGTGCTGCGCCCCACCGACGCCACGGTGCTGCGGGTGCGGCTCTCGGGTGGTCCCGGTGGCTACGCGGTCGCCCTCGCCGACCCCGACGGCGCGCTGGTCGCGTCGGTGGACTCGCTGTCGGTGCGGCCGTTCACCCCGGACGACCTGTTCCAGCTCAGGTGGTCGCCGGTGCCCGCCGAGATCACCACCTCCGACGACGCGGTCGCCCACCACGTCTCCGACCACGCTCCCGGCGAAGCCCTGGCGGCCGTCCGGGAAGTGCTGGCGGCGCTCCAGGAGCACGACCGGCTGGTGGTCGTCACCCGCAACGCGGTCGCGGCCGTGCCCGGTGACGTGGTCGACCTCGCGCACGCCGCCGTGTGGGGGCTGGTGCGCTCGGCCCAGGCCGAGCACCCCGGCCGGTTCCTGCTGGTGGACGCGGACGACTCGTGGGACGGCGACCTGGCCGGCGAATCGGAGTTCGCGGTGCGCCGGGGCGTGCTGCTCGCGCCCCGGCTCGTCCGGGTGGACCGCGCGCTCACCCCGCCGGCCGGGCCGTGGCGGCTGGAGGACGTCGGCACCGGCAGCATCGACGATCTCGCGCTCGTGCCCCGGCCGGAGTTGGCCGATCCGCTGGGCCCCGGCCAGGTGCGGATCGGGGTGCGGGCGGCGGGCCTGAACTTCCGCGACGTGCTGATCGCGCTGGACGTCTACCCCGGCGAGGCGCTGATGGGCGGCGAGGCGGCGGGCGTGGTGCTCGACGTCGGCCCGGACGTCGACCGGTTCCGGCCGGGTGACCGGGTGTTCGGCCTGGTGCCCGGCGCGTTCGGGCCGGTCGCGGTCGCCGACCACCGACTGCTCGCCCCGATCCCGGACGGCTGGTCGTTCGCGCGGGCGGCGGCCGTGCCGGTGGTGTTCCTGACCGCCTGGTACGGCCTGGTCGACCTGGGCCGCGTCCGGCCCGGGGACAGGGTGCTGATCCACGCCGGCGCCGGTGGCGTCGGCCTGGCGGCCATCCAGCTGGCCCAGCGTTTGGGCGCGGAGGTGTTCGCCACGGCGAGCCCCGGCAAGTGGCACGTGCTGCGCGACCGGGGGTTGGACGACGACCACATCGCCTCGTCGCGGACGCTGGAGTTCGAGCAGCGCTTCCCCCCGGTCGACGTGGTGCTGAACTCGCTGGCCGACGAGTTCGTGGACGCGTCGCTGCGGCTGCTCGCGCCCGGCGGCCGGTTCGTGGAGATGGGCAAGACCGACGTCCGGGACGACACCGGCGTCGACTACACCGCCTTCGACATCGCCGACGCCGGTCCGCGCCGGCTCGGCGAGATCCTGGCCGACACCGTGCGCGCCTTCGCCGACGGCGTGCTGACCCCGCTGCCGCTCGACGTGCGGGGGGTGCGGGACGCGGTCGACGTGTTCCGGCACATGAGCCAGGCCCAGCACGTCGGCAAGATCGTGCTCACCCTGCCCGCCCGGCTCGACGGCACGGTGCTGATCACCGGCGGCACCGGGACGTTGGGCCGGGCGCTGGCCGCCCACCTGGTCGCCGAGCACGGCGTCCGGCGGCTGGTGCTGGTGAGCCGCAGCGGTGGTGAACCGCCGGAGCTGGACGCGGACGTGCGGGTGGTCGCGTGCGACGTGTCGGACCGGGACGCGGTCGCGGAGCTGGTCGCGTCGATCCCGGACCTGACCGCCGTGGTGCACGCGGCCGGGGTGCTGGACGACGCCGTGGTCACCGCGCTGACGCCGCGCCAGGTCGCCGACGTGTTCGCGCCCAAGGCGCGGGCGGCCTGGCACCTGCACGAGCTGACCCGGGACCTGGACCTGGCGGCGTTCGTGCTGTTCTCGTCCGCCTCCGGCGTGCTGGGCAGCCCCGGCCAGGGCAACTACGCCGCCGCCAACGCGTTCCTCGACGGCCTGGCCGCGCACCGGCGCGGGCTCGGCCTGCCCGCCGTGTCGCTGGCCTGGGGTTACTGGGCCGAGGCCAGCGGTATGACCGGGCACCTCTCCGACGCCGACCGGCAACGCCTGACCCGCGCCGGCGTCGTGCCGCTGACCACCGGGCACGCGCTGGAGCTGTTCGACGCGGCGCTGGCCGTCGACCGGGCCGCGGTCGCGCCGGTCGCGCTGAACCTGGCCGCCCTGGCCCGCACGCCCGTCCTGCCGTCCGCCCTGCGCTCGCTCGTGGGCCACCGCCCGGTGAAGCGCCCGGTCCACCGCGGCGGGCTGGCCGACCGGCTGCGGTCGCTGCCGGAGGCCGAGCAGCTGGCCGCGGTGCTCGACGTGGTCACCGCCACCACCGCCACCGTGCTCGGTCACGCCTCACCGGACGCCGTCGACGTGCGGCAGCCGTTCAAGGACCTCGGGTTCGACTCGCTGACGGCGGTGGAGCTGCGCAACCGGCTCGGCTCGGCCACCGGGCTGCGGCTGCCCGCCACGATCACGTTCGACCACCCGACCCCGGCCCGGCTGGCCGACCACCTGCGCGGCGAGCTCGTGGGCACGCGCCGGGAGGTCGCCGCGCCGGTGGTCCGCGCGGTGGACGACCCCGCCGAGGCCGATCCGATCGTGATCGTCGGCATGGGCTGTCGGCTGCCCGGCGGGGTGGAGTCGCCGGACGACCTGTGGCGGCTGGTGTCCGACGGGGTGGACGCGATCACCGACTTCCCGACCGACCGCGGGTGGGACCTGGACCGGCTCTACCACCCCGATCCGGACCACCCCGGGACCAGCTACACCCGTTCCGGTGGGTTCCTGACCGACGTGGCCGGGTTCGACGCCGAGTTCTTCGGGATCTCACCCCGTGAGGCGATGGCGATGGATCCGCAGCAGCGCATCCTGTTGGAGACGGCGTGGGAGGCGTTCGAGCACGCGGGTGTCGACCCGACGTCGTTGCGGGGCAGCAGAACGGGGGTGTTCACCGGCATCTGGTCGTCCGGGTACGGGACGTCCGCGGGGGCGGAGGGGTACTTCGGCACCGGCGCGGCGACCAGCGTCGTGTCCGGCCGGATCGCCTACCTGCTCGGGCTGGAAGGCGTCGCGGTGTCCCTCGACACGGCGTGCTCGTCGTCGCTGGTGGCGATGCACCTGGCGGCGCAGGCGCTGCGGTCGGGTGAGTGCACGCTGGCGCTGGCCGGTGGCGTGACGGTGATCGCGACGCCGATCGGGTTCACCGAGTTCTCGCGTCAGCGCGGGCTGGCGGCCGACGGCCGGTGCAAGCCGTTCTCCGCCGCCGCCGACGGCACCAGCTGGGGCGAGGGCGCGGGGTTGGTGCTGCTGGAGCGGCTGTCCGACGCGCGCCGCAACGGTCACCAGGTGCTGGCGGTGCTGGCCGGGACGGCGGTGAACCAGGACGGCGCGTCGAACGGGTTGACCGCGCCGAGCGGTCCGTCCCAGGAGCGGGTGATCCGGCAGGCGCTGGCGAATGCAGGGCTTCAACCGTCCGATGTGGACGCGGTGGAAGCGCACGGTACGGGTACGACGCTGGGTGACCCGATCGAGGCTCAGGCGTTGCTGGCCACCTACGGCGCTGAGCGTGATGAGCCGTTGTGGCTGGGCTCGGTGAAGTCGAACATCGGTCACACCCAGGCGGCGGCCGGTGTCGCGGGTGTCATCAAGATGGTGATGGCCCTGCGGCACGGGCGGCTGCCGAAGACGTTGCACGTGGACGAGCCGTCGCCGCACGTGGCGTGGGAGCGCGGCAACGTGCGGCTGCTCACCGAGGCGGTCGGCTGGCCGGAGACCGGCAGGCCGCGCCGGGCGGCGGTGTCGTCGTTCGGGATCAGCGGGACGAACGCGCACGTCGTGCTGGAGCAGGCGCCGGACGCGGTCGAGCGGCCCGCCGCGGTCGAGCTGCCGTGGCTGGTGTCGGCCAAGACCGAGCCCGCGCTGCGGGAGCAGGTCCGGCGGGTCCGGGAGTTCGCGGCCGGGCGCCCCGACGTGGTCGGGATCGGGCGGGCGCTCGCCGGTCGGGCCAGGTTCCCGCACCGCGCGGCGGTCCTCGGGCCCTCCGACGTGGTCTCCGGGGTGGCGGGGTCGCCGGACCGGGTCGTGTTCGTGTTCCCCGGCCAGGGGGCGCAGTGGGTCGGGATGGGCCGGGAGCTGTACGAGGGCGCGCCGGTCTTCCGGGAGGCGATCGACGAGTGCGCCCGCGCACTCGACCCGCACACCGACTGGTCGCTGGTCGAGGTGCTGGCCGGCGGGTCGCTGGACCGGGTGGACGTCGTGCAACCCGCGCTGTTCGCCGTGATGGTGGCGCTGGCGCGGCTGTGGCGGTCGGTCGGCGTCGAGCCGGACGTGGTCGTCGGCCACTCGCAGGGCGAGATCGCCGCCGCGCACGTCGCGGGCGCGCTGACGCTGGAGGACGCGGCCCGCGTGGTCGCGCTGCGCAGCCGGGCGCTGGTCGCGCTCGCGGGCCGGGGCGGGATGGTCTCACTGGCCATGTCCGCCGACCGGGCCGCCTCCTACCTGGCCCGGTGGGGCGACCGGCTGACCGTCGCGGTGGTCAACGCCCCCGGCTCGGTGGTCGTGTCCGGTGACGACGACGCCCTGGCCGAGCTGCTGGCCGACGACCAGGTCCGCGCCCGCCGCCTCCCGGTGGACTACGCCGCCCACTCGCCCCAGGTCGAGGCCATCCGCTCGCGGTTGGCGGCGGACCTCGCGGACATCACGCCGTCGTCCGGCCGGGTCCCGTTCCACTCCACGGTGACCGGCGAGGTGATCGACACCGCCGGCCTGGACGCGGCCTACTGGTACCGGAACCTGCGTGAACCGGTGCTGTTCTCGTCGGTGGCGCGGGCGCTGGCGGCCACCGGTTCGCCGGTGTTCGTGGAGGTCAGCCCGCACCCGGTGCTGGTGCCCGCGCTGGAGGAGCAGGACGCCACCACGACCGGCACCCTGCGCCGGGGCGACCCCGACTTCCCGGCCGCCGCCGCCCGGCTGTTCGTGCTCGGCGTGGACGTCGACTGGGGCGTTCCGGCGGGCCCGCCGGTCGGCCTGCCGACGTACCCGTTCCAGCGCGAGCGGTTCTGGCTCGCCGCCGGCGGGTCGGGCGACGTGTCGGGCGCGGGCCTGGACCCGGTCGACCACCCGCTGCTCGGCGCGTCGGTGGAGCTGCCCGGTGACGGGGCGGTCGTGCTGACGGGCTCGTTGTCGACCGCGGCCCAGCCGTGGTTGGCGGATCACGCCGTGCTGGGGACCGTGCTGCTGCCCGCCGCCGCGTTCGTGGAGCTGGTGGCGCACGCGGCCGGTGTGGTCGGGTGCGCGGCGGTCGAGGAGGTCGTGCTCGAAGCGCCCCTGGTGCTCGACGGCGCCGTGCGGGTGCAGGTGGTGGTGGGCGCGTCGGAGGGCGGTCGGCACCCCGTGGAGGTCCGCTCCCAGGGGCAGGACGGCTGGGTGCGGCACGCCAGGGGCGTCCTCGTCCCCGAACCGGTGACCGCACCGGCGTTCCCCCCGATGTGGCCGCCCGCCGGTGCGGAGCCGGTGGACGTGCGGGACCTCTACGACGCACTGGCCGGCGCCGGGTACGAGCACGGGCCCGCGTTCCAGGGCGTGCGCGCGGTGTGGCGGTCGCGGAACGAGGTGTTCGCCGAGATCGCGCTGGACGACGTCGACCACCGGTACGGGGTCCACCCCGCGCTGCTCGACTCGGCCCTGCAACCACTGGCGCTGCTCGCCGACACGACCGAGGTGCGGCTGCCGTTCTCGCTGACCGGCATCACGGTCCACCACCCCGGCGCGACCTCCGCCCGGGTGATGCTGTCGGGCAACGTCACCGAGGGCTACGCGGTGGCGCTCGCGGACGACTCGGGCGCGCCGGTCGTGACGATGGGCGCGGTCACCACCCGCCCGATGGCCCGGTCCGTTGACGACGCCCTGTTCCAGCTCGACTGGATCCGCCGCGACGACGGCCCGGTGGCGGCGGACCGCGTCGTCGCGCCGACCACGGCGGAGGAGGCGCTGGCGCTGGTCCAGGCGCACCTCGCCGACGACAGCGAGACGCGCCTGGTCGTCCACACCCGCGCCGCCGTCGCGGCCGTGCCCGGCGACCGCGTGGAGAACCTCGCCGGCGCCGCCACCTGGGGCCTGGTCCGCGCCGCGCAGGCCGAGCACCCGGGCCGCTTCGCCCTGGTGGACACCGACGACTCCCCGCCGGTCGTGCCGGCGGACGAGGACCAGGTCGCGGTGCGCCGCGGCGCGGTCTTCGCGCCACGCCTGGTCCGGACGACCGCGCAGCAGCCTGTTCAGGGAACCCTGACCCGGCCCACCACCGGCAACCTGGACGACCTGGCCTTCACCACCCCCGATGCCGACCCCGCGTTGCAGCCGCACGAAGTCCGCGTCCGCGTCCACGCCGCCGGGCTGAACTTCCGGGACGTCCTGATCGCCCTCGGCGTCTACCCGGTCCCCGCGCCGCTCGGCAGCGAAGGCGCGGGCGTCGTCACCGAGGTCGGCGAAGCGGTCACCGGCCTCCGGGTCGGCGACCGGGTGCTGGGCCTGCTCTCCGGCGCCTTCGGCCCGAGCGCGGTGGCCGACCACCGGGTCCTCGCCCCGCTCCCGGCCGACTGGTCGTTCACCCGGGCCGCCGCCGTTCCGATCGCCTTCCTGACCGCCTGGTACGGCCTGGTCGACCTCGGCCGGCTCCGGGCCGGCGACCGGGTGCTCGTCCACTCCGGCGCGGGCGGCGTGGGGATGGCGGCGGTCCAGCTGGCCCGGCGGGCCGGCGCGGAGGTGTTCGCGACCGCCAGTCCCGGCAAGTGGGACGTCCTGCGGGACCTCGGGCTGGACGACGACCACATCGCCTCCTCCCGCACCCTGGACTTCGAGCGGCGCTTCCCGCCCATCGACGTGGTGCTGAACTCGTTGACCGGCGAGTTCACCGACGCCTCCCTGCGGCTGCTGGCCGACGGCGGCCGGTTCGTCGACATGGGCAAGGCCGACCTCCGCGACGTGCCCGGCTACCGGGCGTTCGACCTGGCCGAGGCCGGGCCGACCCGGCTCGGCGAAGTCCTGGCCGACGTCGTGCGCCTGCTCGCGACGGGCGAGCTCCAGGTGCCGCCGATCACCACCTGGGACGTCCGGCGCGCGTCCGAGGCGTTCCGGCACATGAGCCAGGCCGGGCACACCGGCAAGATCGTGCTGACCGTCCCCTCGCCGCTCGACCCGGACGGCGCGGTCCTCGTCACCGGTGGCACCGGGACGCTCGGCGGGCTCGTCGCCCGGCACCTCGTCACCGCGCACGGCGTGCGGAAGCTGGTGCTGGCGAGCCGGTCCGGTGACGCGCCGGAACTCTCGGCCGAACTCACGGCGCTGGGCGCGCACGTCACCACCGCCGCCTGCGACGTCGGCGACCGCGAAGCGCTGGCCGACCTGCTGGCCACGATCCCCGACCTCACCGCCGTGGTGCACGCGGCCGGCGTGCTGGACGACGGCGCGATCCACCAGCTCACCCCGGACCGGCTCGCGGCCGTCCGCGCGCCGAAGGCCGACGCCGCCCACCACCTGCACGAGCTGACCCGGCACCTCGACCTGCGGGCGTTCGTGCTGTTCTCGTCGGCCGCCGGGGTGCTCGGCAGCGCGGGCCAGGGCAACTACGCCGCCGCGAACGCCGCCCTCGACGCCCTGGCCGAGCACCGCCACCGCCAGGGCCTGCCGGCGGTGTCCGTGGCGTGGGGGCAGTGGGCGCAGGACAGCGGCCTGACCGGTCGCCTGACCGGGACCGACCGCCGCCGGCTCGAACGCTCGGGCGTCGTGCCGCTGTCCACCGAGCAGGGCCTTGCCCTGTTCGACGCCGCCCTCACCGCCACCGGTCCGACGCTGGTGGCGGCCGGGCTGCGGGTGTCCGCGCTGGGCGACCAGCCGGTGCTGCGCGCCCTCGCCCGCCGCGCGAAGACCCCGAAGTCCGCCGCGGCCCGGGAGCTGGCCGCGCTGCCCGAAGCCGAGCTGCGCGCCGCCCTGCTGGACCTGGTCGCCACCCACAGCGCCGCCGTCCTCGGGCACACCGACGCGGTCGACGCCGACCGGGCGTTCAAGGACCTCGGGTTCGACTCGCTGACGGCGGTGGAGCTGCGCAACCGGCTGGCCGCCGCCGTCGGCGTCCGGCTCTCGGCGACCATGACGTTCGACCACCCCACCCCGACCAAGCTGACCGACCACCTGCTCGGCGTCCTGCTGGGGCGGCAGCGCCGGTCCGCCGCGCCGGTCGCCGCCGCCTCCACCGACGACCCGGTCGTGGTGGTGGGCATGGGCTGCCGGTTCCCGGGCGGGGTCGGTTCGGCGGCGGAGCTGTGGCGGTTGGTGTCCGAGGGCGTGGACGCGATCGGCGACTTCCCCTCCGACCGGGGCTGGGACGTGGCCCGGCTGTACGACCCGGACGGCGGGCCCGGCACCAGCTACACGCGGTCCGGCGGGTTCCTGGCCGACGTGGGCGGGTTCGACGCGTCGTTCTTCGGCATCTCGCCGCGCGAGGCCGTCGCGATGGACCCGCAGCAACGCCTGGTGCTGGAGACGGCGTGGGAAACCCTCGAACACGCCGGTGTCGACCCGACCTCGTTGCGGGGCAGCCGGACGGGCGTGTTCACCGGCAGCTGGGCGTCCGGGTACGCGGGCGGCGTGGACCAGGTCTCCCGCGACGTCGAGGGCTACCTGGCCACCGGCGCCGCCACCAGCGTCACGTCCGGCCGCGTCTCCTACCTGCTCGGGCTGGAAGGGCCGGCGGTGTCGGTGGACACGGCCTGCTCGTCGTCGCTGGTCGCCATCCACCTGGCGGCGCAGGCACTGCGGTCGGGGGAGTGCGACCTGGCGCTGGCCGGCGGTGTGACGGTGATGGCCACCCCGGCCAGTTTCGTCGAGTTCTCCCGGCAGCACGGCCTGGCCGCCGACGGCCGCGCGAAGTCCTTCGCCGCCGGGGCCGACGGCACGAGCTGGGGCGAGGGCGCCGGTCTGGTCCTGCTGGAACGCCTGTCCGACGCCCGCCGCCACGGCCACCGCGTCCTCGCGGTCCTGCGGGGCAGCGCGGTCAACCAGGACGGCGCGTCCAACGGCCTCACCGCACCCAACGGCCCGTCGCAGGAGCGCGTGATCCGGCAGGCGCTGGCCAACGCCGGCCTGCGACCGTCCGACGTGGACGCGGTGGAAGCGCACGGCACCGGCACCACGCTCGGCGACCCGATCGAGGCGCAAGCCCTGCTGGCCACCTACGGCGCGGACCGCGCCGAACCCCTCTGGCTGGGCTCGGTGAAGTCGAACATCGGCCACACCCAGGCCGCCGCCGGCGTCGCGGGCGTGATCAAGGTGATCGAGGCGATGCGCCACGGCCTGCTGCCGAGGACGCTGCACGTGGACGCGCCGACCCCGCACGTCGAGTGGCAGGACGGCGAGGTCCGGCTGCTGACCGAGTCCCGGCCGTGGCCGGTGGCCGACCGGCCCCGCCGGGCCGGTGTCTCGGCGTTCGGGATCAGCGGCACGAACGCCCACCTGATCCTCGAACAGGCGCCGGACAGCCACGTCGAGGTGACCGAACCGGCGCCGTGGCTGCTGTCGGCCAAGTCCCCGCAGGCACTGCGGGCCCAGGCCCGGCGGCTGCGCGCCTTCGCCGACGACCCGGCGGTCGGCGCGGCTCTCGCGGCGCGGACGGCGTTCCCCTACCGGGCCGCGCTCACCGATCCCACCAGGATCTCGGCCGACCTGGATGCCTTGGCCGACGCCCCGGTCGAGAAAGCCACTCCCACGAAGACCGCGTTCGTGTTCTCCGGCCAGGGTTCCCAGTGGCGCGGTATGGGGCAACGCCTCCGCGATGCCTATCCGGTGTTCGTGGAGGTCTTGGACGAGGTGTGTGGCCGTCTGGACTTGTCGTTGCCCGATGTGGATCTTGATCAGACCCGTTACACGCAGCCTGCGTTGTTCGCCATCGAGGTGGCGCTGTACCGGTTGGTGGAGTCGTTGGGCTTGAGGCCGGATCACCTGGTCGGTCATTCGGTGGGCGAGGTCGCCGCCGCGCATGTCGCGGGGGTGTTGAGCTTGGAGGACGCCTGCACTCTCGTCTCGGCGCGGGGTCGGTTGATGCAGGAGTTGCCGTCCGGTGGCGCGATGGTGTCGATCCGCGCCACCGAGGCCGAGGTAGCGGCGACGCTGCCTGAAGGGGTGACCATCGCGGCGGTGAACGGGCCTGAGGCGGTGGTCGTCTCCGGCGACGAGGACGCGGTGCTGGAGCTGGCTGACCTGTGGGAGACGCTGGGGCACGAGACGCGGCGGCTCTCGGTCAGCCACGCGTTCCACTCCTCGCACATGGACCCGATGCTGGACGAGTTCGCGCGAGTGGCCGAGAGCCTGACCTACCGCCCACCGGCCGTGCCGATCGTCTCCACGGTCACGGGCGAACCGACCGACGTGAGCACTGCGGCCTACTGGGTGCGTCAGGCCCGGGAAGCGGTGCGGTTCGAGGACGCGGTGCAGTGGTTGCGCGCCCACGGCGTCACGGCGTTCCTGGAGATCGGACCGCACCCCACACTGGTCCCCAATGGGGTGATGCGGCGCGACCACGACGAGCCCGAACGGGTCCGCGCCGCCCTCGGCCGGCTCTGGGAGCAGGGCGCGGACTGGCGGCCACCGGCGCCCCGCGTCCACCTCGACCTGCCCGCCTACCCGTTCCAGCACGAGCGGTTCTGGCTGGTCCCGAGCACGCCCGCCGACGTGGCCGGTGCGGGCCTGGACGCGCTGGAGCACCCGCTGCTGCGGGCCGCCGTGAAGCTGCCCGACGGGCAGGGCGCGGTGCTGACCGGCGTGCTGTCGCAAGCCGCGCACCCGTGGCTGGCCGAGCACACCGTCCTCGGCACGGCCCTGCTGCCCGCCACCGGGTTCGTGGAGCTGGCCGTGCGGGCGGGCGGCCAGGTCGGCTGCCCGGTGCTGGCCGAACTGGTGCTGGAGGCGCCGCTGCCGCTGCACGACCCGGCGCACGTCCGGGTCACCGTCGGCGCGCCGGACGAGTCCGGGCGGCGTCCCGTCACCCTCCACTCGCGCACCGCCGCCGAGCCGGACGACTGGACCCGCCACGCCACCGGAGTCCTGCTCCCCGAACCGGCCACCCCGGCGGCGGCCCCGGCCACCTGGCCGCCCGCCGGCGCGACACCGGTCGACATCGCCACCCTGTACGACACGCTCGCGCAGGAGGGCTACGACTACGGCCCGACGTTCCAGGGCCTGCGCGCCATCTGGCGGCACGGCGACGACCTGCACGCCGAGGTCGCGTTCCCGGCCGACACCGCCGGCCTGACCGGCTACGCGATCCACCCGGCCCTGCTGGACGCGGCGATCCAGCCGCTGACCCTGCTCACCGGCATCACCGCCGACGTCGACGGACCGGGGCAGAGCCTGGCCAGGCTGCCGTTCTCGTTCGCCGGCGTGTCGATCACCGGCACGGCCGCCGCGCTGCGGGTCGTGCTCTCGCCCACCGCGCCGGACACCTACGCGGTGCGGGTCACCGACACCGCGGGCGGTCCGGTCGCGACCATCGACTCGCTCGTGCTGCGACCCGTCGAGCTGGGCGGCCTCGCCGTCGCCCGGCACCCCAACTCCCTGTTCACCCTCGACTGGACCCCGCTGCCGATCGCCGACGCGCCGGACGTCGCCGCCCGGTTCCACGAACTCGTGAGCGGCGCGGGTGACCCGGTCGACCGGACGCACGCGATCACCCGCCAGGTCCTGCACGAGGTGCAGCGGGCGCTGGCCGACGACACCCGCCTGGTGGTCGTGACCGAAGACGCCGACGACCTGGCGCTCGCGGCGGCCCGGGGCCTGGTGCGCAGCGCGCAGACCGAGCACCCCGGCCGGTTCCTGCTGGTCGACCACGACGGCACGGAGGCGTCCCGGCAGGCGCTCCCGGCCGCCGTGCGCACCGCGTTCGCCCGGTCCGAACCACAGCTGCGCCTGCGCGCCGGCGAAGCCCTGGCCGCTCGGCTGACCAGGTCCACCAGGGACGGAACGCCGCGCGCGCTGTCCGGCGCCGCGCTGGTCACCGGCGGTTTCGGCGTCCTCGGCGGCCTGACCGCACGCCACCTGGTCACCGCGCACGGCGTGCGGCACGTCGTGCTGGCCGGTCGCCGCGGTGTCGACACCCCGGGCGCGGCGGAGCTGGTGGCCGAGCTGACCGGGCTCGGCGCGACCGTCACGACGGCCGCGTGCGACGTCGCCGACCGGGAAGCCCTCGCCGGGCTCCTCGCCACCATCGACGACCTGCGCGTCGTCGTGCACACCGCGGGCGTGGTGGACGACGCCGTGGTCGGCTCCCTGACCACCGGGCAGCTGGCTGCCGTGCTGCGGCCCAAGGTGGACGCGGCCTGGCACCTGCACGAGCTGACCGACGGCCTGGACGCGTTCGTGCTGTTCTCCTCCGCGGCGGGCGTGCTGGGCAGTCCCGGCCAGGCCAACTACGCGGCGGCGAACTCGTTCCTGGACGCCCTGGCCCGGCGCCGGCACGCCCTCGGCCTGCCCGCGCTGTCGCTGGCCTGGGGCTCGTGGGCGCAGGAGAGCGGCATCACCGGCCACCTCACCGAGGCCGACCGGAACCGGCTGGCCCGCGCGGGCCTGACCCCGCTGCCGACCGATCGCGCGCTGGCGCTGTTCGACGCCGGTCTGGCGGCCGGGTCGCCGGTGCTGGTCGCGGCCAACCTCGACCCGGGCACGGCGGCCACGCCGCTGCTGCGCGACCCGGGGCGGTCCCGGCGCGGGCCGGTCCCGGCGGTCGCGCCGGCGGACCTGGCCGACCGGCTCAAGGCGCTGGCCGAGCCCGAGCAGCGGGCCCTGCTGCTGGAGGTGGTCAACGCGCACAGCGCGGCCGTCCTCGGCCACACCACGCCGCTGACCGCCGACCCGCAGCAGGCGTTCCGCGACCACGGCGTCGACTCGCTGACCGGGATCGAGCTGCGCAACCGGCTCAACGCGGCCACCGGCCTCGACCTGTCCGCGACCGCCGTCTTCGACTTCCCGACGCCCGCCCAGCTGGCCAACCACCTCTACGGCCGGTTGCGCGGCACCGCCAACCGGACCGCCGGTCCGCTGGAAGCGCTGCTGCGCAAGGCGATCGACGTCGACCGCGCGCCCGACGGCCTCGACCTGCTGGCCACCGCGGCCCGCCTCGCGCCGCTCGCCGACCGGCCCGCCGTGACGCCGGTCAAGCTCACCACCGGGTTCGTGCCGCCCGCGCTGATCTGCCTGCCGTCGGCGTTGGCGTTCACCGGCGTGGAGGAGTACGCGCGGTTCGCCGCCGCGCTGGAGGCGATGCGGGACGTCACCGCCGTGCCGCTGCCCGGTTTCGCGGGCGACCCGCTGCCCGCCACCGCCGAGGCGCTGGTCGACGCGCTCACCGACGCCGTCGCGGAGCTGGCCGTCGGCGAGTTCGCCCTGGTGGGCCGGTCGGTCGGGGCCTGGCTGGCGCGGGCCGTGGCCGGTCGCCTGCCGGGCCGGGGGGTGACACCGGCGGCGGTCGTGCTGATCACCCCGGTCGAGGACCCCGGCCCGGTGCTCGGCGGTGTGCTCGACGCCGCGCACCAGGTGCACGCCGTGGACGACGACCGGCTGGTCGCCATGGCCCGGTACCTCGACCTGGCCGGGCAGTGGGAGGCGGAGCCGACCACCGCGCCGGTGCTGCACGTCGGCACCGAGCACGAGCGCCCGCCGGCCGGCCGGGAGTCGGTCGTGGTGGCCGGCGACCACTTCACCGCGCTGGAACAGCACTCCGCCTCGACCGCGCTGGCGATCAGCAGCTGGCTCATGGACTTCCGCGGGTACGGCGCCGGGTTGTCCGAACTCAGGGAAAGGGACGTCCATGATCTGGGATGACGTGTTCATCGGCGGCACCGGGCACTACCTGCCGCCGCGCACGCGGGCGACGGACGCCGTGCCGGACACCGACACCATGCGGCGGCTGCTGGCGCTGTCGGACTTCACGTCGTTCACCCGGTCCGACGACGTCACCGAGCACGCCATGGCGGTGCGGGCCGCGATCGGCGCGCTGCGGCAGTCCGGGATGACCGGCGCGGACATCTCGATGGCCGCCTACGCCCAGATGGACCACCAGGACCACATGGCGTCCTCGTGCCACCTGCAGCGCGTGCTCGGCCTCGGCCACGCCCTGGTCTACGAGGTGGAGGCGACCAGCAACGGCGGCTCGGCCGCGCTCCAGGCCGCCGCCGCCCACCTGGTGGCCGACCGGTCCGCCACCGCCACCCTGGTCACCGCGACCGCCCGGTTCCTGCCGCCGCGCTGGGAGCGCTGGCAGCCGACCGTCGGCATCTTCCTGGCCGACGGCGCCGCGGCGGCCGTGCTGACCCGCGACGGCGGCCGGGCCCGCCTGGTGGCCACCGCGAACAGCTCCGCCACCCAGATGGAGGTGCTGGCCACCCCGTCCATCCCGGACCCGCTCGGGCACCGCAACCGCACGCCCATCGAGGTCACCGGCCTCGCTCCCTACCTGACGCTGATGAGCGAGGCGCTGGTCGGCGCGGTCGAGCAGGCCGCCAAGGAGGCGAACGTCGCGGTCTCCGACGTGACCAGGTTCGTCATCACCGGCCTGGGCCTGGCCCAGCTGGAGGTGGTGGTGCTGGAACCGCTCGGCATCGACCTCGACCGCACCACCTGGCCGTTCCTGCGCGAACTCGGCCACGTCGGGCCGTGCGACCAGCTCCTCGGGATCGACCACCTGCTCAACGACCCGACGACGAAGCCGGGCGACACGATCATGGTCGTCGGGCTCGGCATGGGCTCGCGGTTCACCGCCGCGCTGCTGGAGGTCACCGAGCCGCCCGCGCGCGGCACGACGTTCGTGGCGGAGTCGGCGGAGGTCCCGCCGGTCGACCGGTACACCATCGACCCGTCCGGCGCGGACATCTTCGGCGAGGCGGCCCGGCTGCGCGAACGCGGCCGCGTCACGCCCGTGGAGCTGCCCGGCGGCATCGGCGCGTGGTCGGTGACCGGCCACGACGCGGTCAAGGCGGTCCTGGTGGACCCGAACGTGTCCAAGGACGCCAACCGGCACTGGCCCGCGTGGCGCAACGGCGAGATCCCGCCCGACTGGCCGCTGATCATGTGGGTGGCGATGAAGAACATGTTCACCGCCTACGGCGAGGACCACGCCCGGCTGCGCAAGCTGGTGGCCAGGGCGTTCACCGCGCGGCGCATCGACGCCACGCGGCCGCGGGTCGAGGAGGTCACCGCCGAGCTGGTCGACGCGCTGGCCGCCGTGCCCCGCGGCCAGGTGGTCGACCTGCGCGCCGAGTTCGCGTTCCAGCTGCCGATCCGGGTGATCACCGGCCTGTTCGGGCTGTCCGAGCGGACCGGCGCCGACCTGCGCCGGCTGGTCGAGGCGGTGTTCAGCCTCGACGCCGACCCCGAGGGCGTGCAGGCGGCGTCGGCCGAGCTGTACGTGCTGCTGAAGGGGCTCGTCGCGGAGAAGCGCGCCGATCCCGGCGACGACCTGACCACCGACCTGATCGCGGCCCAGGAGGAGGACGGCGCCCGGCTCAGCGAGCAGGAGCTGCTGGACACGCTGCTGCTGACCATCAGCGCCGGCTTCGAGACCACGGTCAACCTGCTCGACAGCGCGATCCACGCGCTGGCCACCCACCCCTCCCAGCTCGCCCTCGTCACGGCGGGCGACGGCAGCTGGGATGACGTGGTGGACGAGACGCTGCGCTGGCAGGCCCCGGTGCCGAACCTGCCGCTGCGCTACGCGGTGGCCGACGTCGAGGTGGCCGGCGTGCCGATCGCCCGGGGCGACGCGATCCTGGTGTCGTTCGGCGCGGCCGGGCGGGACCCGGCGCGGCACGGGGAGACCGCCGAGGAGTTCGACATCACCCGGCCGTCCCGGCGCGACCACCTCGCGTTCGGCCACGGGGTGCACTTCTGCCTCGGCTCGCCGCTGGCGCGGATGGAGGCCACGGTGGCGCTGCGCGCGCTGTTCGAGCGGTTCCCGAACCTTCGGCTCGCCGTGCCGTCCGCCGAGCTGGAACCGTTGGGCTCGTTCTTCACCAACGGCCACAAGACCCTGCCCACCGTGCTGGAGGAAGACTGAGATGGCGCACTTCGCGTTCGTCAGCGCGCCCGCGTCCGGGCACGTCAACCCCACCCTGCCGGTGGTGCGGGAGCTGGTGGCGCGCGGCCACCGGGTCAGCTACGCCACCGGGCCCGCCACCGTCGAGGGCGCGGTGGCGGCGGGCGCGTCACCAGTCGTGCTGCCGTCGGAGCTGCCGCCGGACATGGACGCGCGCGGCGAGTTCACCGCCGACCAGCTGGCGGTGACGCTGGAGCACTTCCTGGACGACGCCGAGGTGTCGTTCCCGGTGCTGGCCGAGCACTTCCGCGCCGACCGGCCGGACGTCGTGTGCTACGACTCGGTGACCTTCACCGGGCGGATGCTGGCCAACCTGCTCGGCGTGCCCGAGGTGGCGCTGGTGCCCACGTTCGCCGAGAACGAGCGGTTCTCCGCGACTCGGGTCTACCTGCCGCCGACGTTCGACCACCAGCACCCGGCGCTGGTGGCGGCGATCGGGCGGATGGCGGAGTTCGCCTCCGGGTTCAGCTTCCTGGACGACCCGAACCTGATGTTCGGCCACGTCGCGCCGACGAGCCTGGTGTTCATCCCGCGGTCGTTCCAGCTGGCCGCCGAGACGTTCGACGACCGGTTCCACTTCGTCGGCCCGTCGCTGGGCAGCCGGCAGACCGACGAGCAGTGGTCGCCGCGGACCGGCTCGCCGGTGCTGCTGATCTCGCTGGGCACGGTGTTCAACTCGCGGCCCGAGTTCTTCCGGACCTGCGTCGAGGCGTTCGGCGACTCGTCGTGGGAGGTGGTGATGTCCGTCGGCGCGCTGGACCCGGCGCGGCTCGGGCCGCTGCCCGCGAACTTCTCGGTGCACGCCCGCGTGCCGCAGGTGGCCGTGCTGCGGCACGCGTCGGTGTTCGTCAGCCACGCCGGGATGAACTCGATCATGGAGTCGCTGTGCCACGGCGTCCCGTTCGTCGCGGTGCCGCAGATCCCGGAGCAGCGCGCGATCGCCGACCGGTCGGCCGAGCTGGGGGTCGGCGTCACCCTGGAGGACCGGACGGTGGAGGGGCTGCGCGCGGCCGTGTCGGCGGCGTCGGAGCGCCGGGCGGCGGCCGAGGGGATGCGCGAGGTGGTCCGGTCCGGCGGCGGCGCGGTCGCGGCGGCCGACGTGCTGGAGGACCTGCTGAAGCGGTGACGGTCCCGGGGTGGTCCGCCCGGTCGGCGGGACCACCCCGGGGTCCGGTGATCAGACCTTGGGCGCGAGCGCGAAGAACCGCCGCTGCCACAGCGACACGAGTTCCGCGCGCACCTCGTCGGTGAGCCGCCCGGCCAGCGCGGCCACCGTGCTGACCCCGTCCGCCGCCGCCAGCAGGTCGAACACGGCGGGCGACACGGTCGCCGACGGGCCGAACGAGTGGTCCAGGTAGACCTCGCCGCGCACCTGCTCACCGGGCCGCCAGTCCTGGCGCAGCCGGGCGCCCGGGCGCGGGGTGAGCACCAGGTCGTCCAGCGCCCGCTCCACCGGCGTCCGCCGCCGGACCAGGAAGTCCTCCACCACGAGCACGTCGATGTCGGTGGTCAGGTAGCCGGTGACCACGTCGAGCACGGACTGCACGATCGGCTCGGCGTTGTTGTTGAACGAGGTGTTGAGCAGCACCGGCGTGCCGGTCAGCTCGCCGAACCGGGTGATCAACCGGTGGAAGCGCGCGTTCGCCCCCGGTGCGACCACCTGGACGCGGGCCGTGCCGTCGACGTGCGTGACCGCGCCCAGCTCGGCCCGCCGGTCCTCGCGCACGTGCACCACGAACGACATGAACCCGTGCTCGGCCTCGGTGCCGGTGAGGTCGAAGTAGGTGGCCGCGGCCTCCGGCGTGACGGCGGGCGCGAACGGCCGGAAGCCCTCCCGCTTCTTCACCATGGCGTTGATCCGGTCCCGGTTCTCCGCCGGGCGGGCGTCGGCGAGGATGCTCCGGTTGCCCAGCGCGCGCGGGCCGAACTCGGAGCGGCCGTGCGCCCAGCCGACGACCGCGCCGCCTGCCAGCAGCTCCGCCGTCGCGGCCACCACGTCCGGCGAGCGCTCGACCTCCACCACACCGCTCCACGCGCGCAGCTCGCGCTCCACCTCGTCCGGGCCGCCGAGGTCCGGTCCCAGGCTCGCGCTCACCAACCGCTCGACCCTGGTGTGCGGCCGGCCGAACCGCTGGGCGGCGACGATCGCCGCGCCCTCCGCCGCGCCGGCGTCGTGCGACGACGGGTGCACGAACACCTCCTCGAACAGTCCCGAGCGCAGGATCACGCCGTTGAGGCTGCTGTTGTGCGCGACCCCGCCGGTGAAGCAGAGCCGGGTCGCCCCGGTCTGCCGCGCCCAGTGCGCGATCACGTGCATGGCGATCGTTTCCAGCGTCTCCTGGAGCCCGGCCGCGAAATCCTTGTGCTCCTGCGTCACCGGTTCACCGGCCCGCCGGGCGGCGAATCCGCGCGCGTAGAACGGCGCGACGGTCGGATTGATCTCGACCAGTGACGGGATCATCTCGTATTCACCGTCGGGCAGCAGGCGGTACAGGCTGCGGAACTGCTCGCGGAACGTCGCCGGGTCGCCGTACGGGGCCAGTCCCATCACTTTGTACTCGTCGCCGAAACCGTAGCCGACGTGGCCGATCGCGTCCTGGTACAGCTGGCCGAGCGATTGCGGCACCGAATACGACTTCAGCTCCCGCAGTTCGCCGGAACCGGCCAGGTGGATGGTCGTCGAGTCGTTCTCGCCGCGACCGTCCATCACCACGACCAGGGCGTCCGACATGCCCGACCGGGCGAACGACGACCAGGCGTGCGCGACGTGGTGCCGGGTGAACACCACCCGGTCCGGGTCCACCTCCCAGTCGAAGTGCTCGCGGAACCGGTCGCGGAGCAGGTCCAGGCCGTAGCGCACCGGCTGCACCGGTGTGGCCACGTGGAAGTTGCCCAACCCCAGGTCGACCAGGTCCTGGCCGAAGTAGTAGCCGATCGCGTCGACGTCCTCCGGCCGGGCGCCGGCCAGGTCCAGGCACGCCCGGATCGCGCCGGCCGGGAACCTGTTCGTCTTCTTGATCCGGTTGAACCGCTCCTCCTCGGCCGCGGCCACCAGCTCGCCGTCGGCCACCAGGCACGCGGACGCGTCGTGCATGTAGGTCCGGTACAGGGCCGGCATCAGGTCGAAATGCCCGCTTATGCCCAACGTCAGCATGCCGCTCCACTCCTGTCAGGGCCCGCGCTGGTTCTCGAATAACCGAACCACGGCGGTTCCGGGTGCCATACCGCTGTTCGGCCGGTTGATCCGAATGGCAATTCGGGAACTAATGGAATCGTCTCAAGTCAATCGTGGTTGCCGAACTGTTATTATGTCCGTCCTGTGGTAACCGCGCGCCCGGCGACCCCTCGGATTGTGGTTGACGTCATGTATTCGATGGCTCATAGTTGGCGCCTGGAGCTCCATTCTTCTCCAATATTCCAAGTGGCTCGAGAACCGCCCCGCACCGCTATTTGCGGTGCCTGCTGCTCACCGGCTCGGGAAAGAGGAGTTCCATGGCCGATCGACAAGCGGAGCACATCGAGGCCGTACTGGATTTGATGATGGGGCACCAACGGCTGCTGCCCGACCCGGGCACGGCGCACGGCGCCCGCTGCGCGCACTGCCGCGCCGCCCAGCGCGCCAAGGTCGAGGTCCACGTGCGCGCCGGGCGCGCCATCCCCATGCTGCTGCCGGCCTTCCCGGCGAAGTCGCCCAACCCGGACAAGGTGCTCGGCCACCTGCCGGACCTCGCCGAGGAGCTGTCCATCGCGTTCCTCGAAGCGCTCTGCGCCCGCGTCCGGGCGGTCTACCCGCCCGGCGCGCGGCTGATCATCTGCTCCGACGGGCGGGTGTTCAACGACCTGGTGCGGATACCGGACCCGCACGTGTCGGACTACCAGCGGGAGATGCACGACCTCCTGCGGCGGCTCGGCGCCGAGCACATCGGCCTGTACAGCCTGGACGACGTGTACCCGGACGCCGACCCGGCGCAGATGCGCCGGAAGCTGTGGGCCGACCACGCGCCGGACATGGCGGCGCTGCGGGAGGAGGTGCGCGGCGGCGGCCCGGTGCTCGGGCTGTACCGCGGCATCACCCGCTTCCTGTTCGAGGACGCGAAGACCCCCGGTTTCCGGGGCAGCAACGCGACCCTGCAGCGGGAGAGCCGCCAACGCGCCTACGAGGTGATCGGGCGCAGCCAGGCGTGGGGCAACCTGCTGGCCGTCATCCACCCGGACGCCGTCCGGCTGTCCATCCACCCCCAGCCGTGCGGCCACGAGAAGTTCGGCATCTTCCTGCAACACGACGGCGACGAGGACCGCTGGCTCACGCCGTGGCACGCCGTCGCCGTCGAGCAGCGCGGGCGCTTCCGGCTGATGAAGCACCGCGCCGCCAAGGAGGCGGGCGGGCGGCTCGTGCTGCGCCGCGGCCGCCCCTCGCACTACCTGCTGCCCACCACCGCATCCCAGAAGGGTTGACGAGATGTCCTCAGCCACCACCGCTCCGGGAACCACCTGGAACACCGAGCCGTTGTCCCCGTTCGGCGTGCTGGTCACCGCCGGGGCGCCCGACCAGCCGTTCACCGCGCCCGCGATCGAGGAGGTGCGCGCCCTGGTGCGCGCGGAACACCTCGTCGTGCTGCGCGGGTTCACGCCGCCGGCCGACGGGCCGGCGCTGGAAGCCTACGGGCGTTCGTGGGGCGAGGTGCTGGAGTGGTCCTTCGGCACCGTCTTCGACGTCCTGGCCCACGACGAGCCCGAGGACCACGCGTTCGACACCACCTTCATGCCGATGCACTGGGACGGCATGTACGCGCGGTTCGTCCCGGAGTTCCAGATCTTCCACTGCCTGACCGCGCCGGTCGGCGCTTCAGGGGGGCGGACGCTGTTCACCGACACCGGCCGGCTCGTCGCCGACACCGACCCCGGGACGCTGCGGCGCTGGCGGTCGGTGGTGCTGGAGTACCGCAACCCCAAGGTCAGCCACTACGGCGGCCTGGTGGTCTCCCCGCTGGTCGAACCGCACCCGCTGACCGGCGAGCCGACCCTGAGGTTCCTCGAACCGGTGCCCGAGGGGGTGGAGATCCTGAACCCGCCGAACGTGGCGGTGGCCGACCTCGGGCCGGAGGAGGCGCGGGCCGTCGTGGAGGAGGTGCGCTCGGCGCTGTACGACCCGAGGTACATGTACGGGCACTCGTGGCAGCCCGGGGACGTGCTGATCACCGACAACTACTCGCTGCTGCACACGCGTGAGCCGTACGAGCGCGGACTGCCCCGGCACCTGCGGCGCGTCCACGTCCTGGGCGACCCGCCGCACCGCAGCAGGCTGACGGTCTGACCCGACCGCGCTGTTGCCGCGACCGGCCGACGAGCACCCCGCCCGGAACCCGCGTTCGGGCGCCGGGCGGGGCGCTCGCGCCGGCCGGACCGTGCCGGCTGTCGCGCCGGCCGGGCCGCGCGGGTTGCTGCGCCATCCCGGCCGTGTGGCCTGTAGTACTGGCTGGGTCGTGCCGGCTGGGCCGTGCGGGCTGTCGCGTCGACCTGGCCGAGTCCTGCCGAGCCCTGACCGAGTCGTCGCGCTAGCCGATCCGGGCGATTCCCGCGTAGCCGAGCGGCCGGGCGAAGCTGTCGCGTTCCGCCGGGTCGTCCGGTCGCCAGTCGGACAGGAACACCAGTCCCGGTTGGACCAGCCGCACGCCCTGGCCGAAGAACCCGAGCACGTCCCGGTGGTCCCGGATCCGCAGCCGCAGCCCGGCCGCCTCGTACGCCTGCGCGAACCGCGCCATCTCCTCCCGCAACTCCGGGTCGGCGTACTCGCTCGCCATGTGCGAGATCGCCAGCGCGCTGCCGGGCGCCAACCGCTCCCGGTAGGCCGCGATCAGGTCACCGGGCCGGTCGTCGTCGGGGACGAACATCAGCACGCCCACCGCCAGCAGCGCCACCGGCTCGGAGAAGTCGATCAGCCGCCGGGTCTCGGGGTGGTCCAGGATCGCCCCGGGCTCCCGGATGTCGGCCTGGAGGATCGTGGCGAACGGGTTGTCCGCCAGCAGCCGCCGACCGTGCGCGCAGGCCACCGGGTCGACGTCCACGTACACCACCCGCGCGCCGGGGACCCGCCGCTGCGCGACCTGGTGCACGTTGCCCGCCGTCGGCAGGCCCGAGCCGATGTCCAGGAACTGCCGGATGCCCTGGTCGAGGCAGAACCCGACGGCCCGGCGCTGGAACGACCGGTTGAGCCGGGCGGCGGCCCGCATCACGGGCGCGATCCGCAGCGCCCGCTCGGCGAACTCGCGGTCGACCTCGAAGTTGTCCGTGCCGCCCAGGAAGTAGTCGTAGGCACGGGCGGCCGACGGCACGCCGGTGTCCACCTCGCTGGGTGGGTCCAGGGTCGATGACGACATCTGCTTGGCCTCCCGCCGTGCCGGCCGGTTCTCTACCCCCTCAGCGTAAGGTTGCGCAACGCGTTCGGCTAACCGCGAAGCGTAAGTGGGCACGAAGGAAGAACCGGTGTTCACCGGGTGGAATCCGACAGTTGCTCAGTTCCGGGGAGGCTGCAGGGTGGCCGTCAAGCCCCGCGCTCGTACAGGACGACGTCGAAGACCCCGTCCCAGCTGCCGCCCCGGCCGCCGAAGGACTGGACGGTGATGATCGCCAACCGCTCGTCGCTCGTCGTGAAGCAGATCAGGCTCTCGCCCATCGTGTAGCCGCTGACGCTGTCCTTCTGGGGCCTCGTGCTGCTTTCGCACTTCTGGGGCTCTGCGTCATCGACCCCCACCAGGGAGACCTTCGACCTCCCGTAGACCTTCGGTCCCGGTGAGAACAGGATGTGGCTGTTGATGTCACCGGGGTAGCGGAATTCGTACTCCGGCCCGCCTTCCAGGCTCGCCTTCTCGGTGTCGAGGTCGACGTACGACGACGGCGACACGAGGAGCCGGTACCGGCGGCTCTCGACGTAGGGCGCGGCTGACTCGCCCGAGGTCGTGATCGGCGTTGACGTGCCCGAGGTCGTGGTGGGCCCGGAGGTTGCCCGCTCGTCCGGACCGCCGTCGGCATCGGACGCCACCGTGCCCACGACGAGGCTGGCGCCCAGTGCCGCGGCCAGGCTGAACGCGGCGGCGACAGCGGGCTTGCCGTGCCTGTTGAAGCGGAAGTGCCCGACGAAGGAGAGGACGAGCAGCACCCCGCCGAGGACGCCCGCGGCGAGCGGGTTCGCGCTGAAGGGGAAGAAGTCGTTGTCGGAGGCGAGGCTGAGGAGCGCGACCAGGACCCCTGTGACCCCGGCGATGGCCCCCACCTTCGCGCTCAAACCCTCTTTCGGGGGCTGGCCCTGCTGGTGCGTCATGGCATCCCCCGGGTCTGGCGGTGCACCGTCCGAGCGGCTTCCTGAGAAGTGATCGCCTCCCGGTGTGGTGCCGTTACCCGATCGCCGGGTCCTCGACTCGCGACAGGCGCCGGCCCGAAGTGGGCGCGGCAGCGCACCCCGGCTGGTTGAGGGCGTCCAGCACGGCCGCGTAGGCGGGTTTCCGGTTGCCCGAGCCGTCGAACAGCAGCGGGGTGCCCGAAGCGCGCCACGAGTCGGTGTCGCGCACGCCCCACACCGTGATCCCGGTGCACCGCGCCACGGCCAGGCACGCCCGCACGACCCGCCGGTAGCTGTCCGCCTGCGCCGCGCCGCCGCCCTCCACGTCCAGCTCGGTCAGCTGCACGTCGACGCCGAGGTCGGCGAAGCCGCGCAGCGTGGTGAGCAGGTCGGCGGGCACCGGGTGGTTGGCGGTGAAGTGCGACTGGAGGCCGACGCAGTCGATCGGCACGCCGCGCGCCCGGAAGTCGCGCACCATCCGGTGCACGGCCTGCGTCTTGGCGTGCGACCAGTTCTCGACGTTGTAGTCGTTGTAGCAGAGCTTCGCCGCCGGGTCGGCCGCTCGCGCCGCGTGGAACGCCGCCTCGATCCAGTCGTCGCCGGTGCGCTGGAAGTTCGAGTCGCGACGGGCGCCCGTGGTGCCGTCGGCGAACGCCTCGTTCACCACGTCCCAGGCGTAGACCTTCCCCCGGTAGTGGGAAACGACCTGGGTGACGTGGTTCAGCATCGCCTCGCGCAGCGCCGCGCCGCGCAGGTTGGTCAACCAGCCCGGCTGGCCCGAGTGCCACAGCAGCGTGTGGCCGCGCACCCGCTTGCCGTGCTCGACGGCGTGATCCACGATCCGGTCGCCCGCGGTGAAGGTGAAGACGCCCCGGTTCGGCTCGGTCGCGTCGAGCTTCATCTCGTTCTCGGGCGTGACCACGTCGAACTCGCGGTTCACGATGCCCTCGTAGACCGGGTCGGCGAGCTTGCGCCCGGTGATGCCCACGCCGAAGTAGCGGCCGCTGCGCTGGGCGGCCGCGGCCAGGGTGGTGGCCGGGCCCTCGTCCGGCAGCGCGGTCGCCGGGCGGACCGGGAACAACATGCCCGCGGCCACCAGGGACGCGGCGAGCACCGTGCAGAACGCGGATGATCGGCTGCGCACTTCGACGACCCCTTCCGTCGCGGAGAACCAGAGGATCGGGGCGCGCCGCGGCGCCCGGCAATGCTTCTCGAACGTTTTCGAAACCCCCTGCCGCCGGGGGTGGGCCACCCGGCGGCCGTTCGGCCCCGGACCCGCGCCGGATTCACAGTTGTGCCGACTCCGCCGGCGTGGAGCGGCAGCGGCGCAGGGCCAGTTCGGCGAGCACGGCGGCGCCGTCGGGCAGCAGGGAGTCGTCGAACTCGACGAGCGGCGAGTGGTTGTCGACGCCGTTGCCCGCGCCGAGCAGGACGAACGCGCCCGGCACCTCGCGCAGCACGCGGGAGAAGTCCTCGCCGCCGGGCATCGGGTTGGGCAGGCGTCGGAAGCGACCGCCGAGCAGGTCGGTCACCGCGCCGGCGACGAACGCGGTCTCGTCCGGGTCGTTCACCGTCATCGGGTAGCCGTCGACGTGGTCCACCTCGGCGCGCAGGCCGTGCCCGCGCGCGATCGACTCGACCAGGGTGGTCGCCGCGCCCCTGACCCGGGCCCTGGCCTCGGCCGAGAACGTGCGCAGCGTGGCCTCGAACCGCGCGGTGTCCGGGATGACGTTGCGCTTGCTCCCGGCGTGGAACGACCCGACCGTCAGCACCACGGGGTCGAAGATGTCGGACTGGCGCGTGACCAGGGTCTGCAGCGCGGTGACGATCTCGCACGCCACCGGGACCGGGTCCTTGGCGCGGTGCGGCCGGGCGCCGTGCCCGCCCGCGCCGACCACCGTGACCTCCAGCCCGTCCGAGGCCGCCATCGTGGTGCCCGGCCGGGCGGAGAACACGCCGTGCGGCACACCGGCGCCGAACACGTGCAGCGCGTAGGCGGCGTCGGCCCGGCGGCCCGCCGCGTCCAGCACGCCCTCGGCGATCATCGCGGCCGAGCCGTCCCAGCCCTCCTCGCCGGGCTGGAACATGAACACCACGTCGCCGAACAGCTCGTCGCGCCGGGCGGCGAGCAGGTGCGCCGCGCCGACCAGCATCGCGGTGTGCAGGTCGTGGCCGCACGCGTGCATCACGCCGTCCACCCGTGACGCGAAGTCCACCCCGGTCCGCTCCGGCACGGGTAACGCGTCCATGTCGCCGCGCAGCAGCACCACCGGCCCCGGCCCGCTGCCGCGCAGCACGCCGGTCACCGACGTCAGCGCGGCGCCCGTGGACAGCTCCAGCGGCAGCCCTTCGAGGGCGGCCAGCACCTTCTCCTGCGTGCGTGGCAGGTCCAGCCCGACCTCGGGCTCCGCGTGCAGGCGGCGGCGCAGCCGGACCAGGTCGTCGCGCAGTGACATGGGTGATCTCCTCGGGTGGGGGGACTGCTCTTGCCGAGGATCGGATCGACTGCCACCCTCAGCCCGGCAACTGGGGTAATCGCTCGTCAGGACGGTGCTCGGTGCAGGATTCGCTCACGCCGGACGAGACGGACCTGAAACTCGTCCACGCGCTGCAGGCCGCGCCGCGGGCGACGTGGCACGAGGTCGGGCGGTCGCTCGGCATCGACCCGGTCACCGCGGCCCGGCGCTGGCAGGCGCTCGTGGACGCCGGGTCCGCGCGCGTCACCGCCTACCCCGAGGTGCGCCGGTGGGCCGAGGACCACTGCAACGCGTTCATCGAGCTGGACCTCGAACCGACCGCCCGCGCGCACGCGGTCGAGGTGCTGTCCCGCGTGCCGCAGGTGGCGTCGATCTCGGTCATCAGCAGTGGCCGCGACCTGTTCCTGACCCTGCTCACCCCGGACCTCGCGACGCTGTCCCACGTGGTGCTGGACCGGCTGCACGGCCTGCCCGGACTGCGCCGGACGCGCACGCACACGGTCACCACCGTCTACGGCGAGGGCAGCCACTGGCGGCTCGGCGCGCTCGAACCCGGCCGGCCCGGCGGCCGGTCCCGGCCGAGGGGGAGCCGCCCGGTCTGGAAGCCGCACCACCGGGAGGTGCTGCGGGCGCTGGACGACGGCCGCCGCCCGGCGGCCGGGATCGCGGCCCGCACCGGCCGCAGCGGGTCCACCGTCCGCCGGTGGCTCAACGAGATGGTCGGCGGCGGGCTGCTGTCGCTGCGGTGCGAGGTCGCCCAGCCGGTCACCGGGTGGCCGATCGCCGCCACGTTCTGGGCCAGGGTGCCGCCGGACGAGCTGGACCGCACCGCGACCGCGCTGACCGAGCTGCCCGAGGTCCGGTTGTGCGCGGCCGTCACCGGCGCGGACAACCTGGTGCTGACGCTGTGGCTGCGGTCGCTCGGCGACATCCAGCGGCTGGAGGCGGAGCTGGCCAGGCGGCTGCCCGCGCTCACCCTCACCGACCGCGCCGTGACGTTGCGCGCGGTGAAGCGGATGGGGTGCCTGCTGGACGAGCGCGGCCGGATCACCGACGTCGTGCCGATCGACCCCTGGGCGACCGGCTGACCGCGTAGGTTCGCCGCCATGCGCGTCCTGTTCGCCGCCCTCGCCTCCGCGGGGCACACCTACCCGTTGATCCCCCTCGCGATCGCTGCGCGCGACGCCGGGCACGAAGTGCACTTCGCCGCGGGGGAGGAGGTGCACCCGCCGCTGGCCGCCAACGGCCTGCGCCCGTTCCGCCCGGCCGACGCGTTCTACGAGATGTACCCCGAAGACCTCGCGCCGGAGCTGGACCGGCTGCGGCCCGACCTCGTCGTGCACGGGTGGGGCGTGCCGGGAGCGGCTGTCGCCGCGCACCGCGCCGGCATCCCCGGCCTGTGGCACGGCTTCGGCCGGATGTTCCCCGAGGGCATCGGCTTCGACCTGCCGACGCGCAACGCCGAAGCGCCCGGCCTGCCGCACCTGGACATCTGCCCGCCGTCGTTGCAGGACGAGGACTTCACCGCCGAGGCCGACCGGGTGGAACTGCGCCCCGTCGCGTACTCCGAGCCCGCCGCGCCACGCGCGTGGCGCGGCTCGCGGCCGTTGGTCTACCTCACGCTCGGCACCGCGTTCGGCACGCCGGAGCTGCTGACCACGGCCGTCGAGGGCCTGGCGGCGCTGGACGCGCACGTGGTCGTCGCCACCGGTCGGGTGCGGCCGGACCAGCTGGGCGACGTGCCGGACAACGTCACCCTGCACGGCTGGGTGCCGCAGGCCGACCTGCTGCCGCACGTCGACGTGGTCGTGCACCACGGCGGCAGCGGCACCACGCTCGGCGCGCTCGCCGTCGGCGCGCCCCAGCTGCTCCTGCCGCAGGGCGCCGACCAGTTCGCCAACGCCGAGGCCGTCCAGGCCGCCGGGGCCGGGTTGCGCCTGCTCCCGGCCGAGGTGGCCGCCGACGCCGTCGCCGACCACGTCCGGGCCCTGGCCCGGCCCGCCTCCGGCCACCGGGACGCGGCCCGGTCGATCGCCGACGAGATCGCCCGGATGCCCTCGCCGGACGAGGTGGCGCGTGACCTGGCGCAGTACGCCCGGCGCGGGTGAGGGACCGGGCGCCCACCGCCACCACGACCCGGTGGGCCGAGTTTGAACCGGCCGGTCGGGGTAACACCTGGGCCATGCCGATCACGGACATCCTCCGGCGGGTCAGTTCCGCGTACTCCGCCGGCGAGCGGCGCCCGCTGAGCGGGTACCTGGCGACCCTCTGCTCGTACGGCGCGCTCGTCGCCGGCGCCACCGCGCTCGGCCGCCGGGCCGGCGTGCGATTGCCCGAACGGGTCGCCGTCGCCGACGCGATCCTCATGTCGCTGGCCACCCACAAGGCCAGCCGGCTGCTGACGAAGGGCGCCGTGACCAGCGTGCTGCGGGCGCCGTTCACGAAGTTCGAGGGCCCGGCGGGTGCGGCCGAGGTGCACGAGTCGGTGCGCGGCGACGGGGTCCGGCACGCCGCCGGCGAGCTGGTGACCTGCCCGTTCTGCTCCGGCGTGTGGATCGCCAGCGCGTTGACCGGCAGCCTGGTGTTCGCGCCGCGGGCCACCCGGCTGGCCGCGACCGTGCTGTCCGTGGTCGCGGTGTCGGACTGGTTGCAGCTCCTGGACGGCAAGCTGAAGGACACCGGGCAAGGGGGCTGACGGCCTCCGTCCGGCGGAAGCCGCCGTGCCGGTGGGCCGTCCTCGCTACGCTGATCAACAGCGACTACGGCGGGGGTGCGGCATTCACGGCGTTCAGGGCGGCGACGGCGCGGGTGTCGGTGAGGCGGGTCCGGGGTCGGGCGGGACCGGGACGTCGACCCTGCGCCGGGCCCGTTCGGTGCTGGCCATCGGGCCGTTCCGCAGGCTGTGGGGCGTCACCTTCCTGTGCAGCGTGGGCGACTGGCTGTCGCTGCTCGCGCTGAGCAGCCTGGTGGCCAGGCTCGCCCAGGGCTACGGGTGGGAGGGGTTCGCGCTCAGCGCCGTGGTGCTGACGCAGCTGCTGCCGGGCGTGCTGTTCGCACCGCTCGGCGGGGTGCTGGCCGACCGGTTCGACCGGCGCAAGGTGATGGTCGCCTGCGACCTGGCGCGCGGCGCGCTGTTCCTGTCGATCGCGTTCGTCGGCTCGGCCTGGTGGCTGTTCGTGGCGAACTTCCTGGTCGGCTGCTGCGCGATGCTGTGGATCCCGGCCAAGGACTCGGCCGTGCCGAACCTGCTGCGCCGGCCCGACCAGGTGGAGACGGCCAACCAGCTCGGCCTGGTGATGACCTACGGCATCGCCACCCTCAGCGCGTTCAGCCTCTACGCGCTGATCACCGGCATCCCCGGCTACCTCGGCGTGCGCGGCGGCGACCTGGAGTTCCGGATCGCGATCATCGCCGTGGTGGTCAACGGCCTGCTCTACCTCACCTCGGCCGTCCTGATCGCGCTGCGCGTCCCCGAGCTGTCCGGCCGGGCCGCCGCCCGCGCCCGGCGCACCGGTGACGGGTTCCTGGTGATGATGCGCGACGGTCTGCGGCACGCCTGGCGCGCGCCCCTGCTGCGCGGCCTGATCATCGGCATGACCGGCGCGTTCGCCGCGGCCGGCGCGGTGATCGGCGCCGCCCGGCTGTACGCGTCCAGCCTGAAGGGCGGCGACAGCGCCTACGGCACGCTGTTCGTCGCGGTCTTCGTGGGCCTGGCCGCGGGCATGGGCGCCGCGCCGAAGCTCGCCCGCCGGTTGACCCACCACCGGCTGTTCGGGGTGGCGATCGTCTTCGCGGGCCTGAGCCTGGTCGTCATGTCGCTCGCGCCGCGCCTGTGGCTCGCGCTGATCGCGGTGGCCCTGGTGGGCGGGTGCGCGGGCGTCGCGTTCCTGACCGGCCTGACGATCATCGGCACCCGCGTCGAGGACGACGTGCGCGGTCGGATGGTGGCCTTGGTCCAGTCGCTGATGAAGGTCGTCCTCGGCCTGTCGACCGTCCTGGGTCCGTTGCTGGTGACCCTGGTCGGGCCCAGCTCGGTGACCCTGTTCGGCACGTCGTTCGACGTGGACGCCACGCGCCCGGTCCTGCTCGGCGCGGGCGTGCTCGCGGCGGCGGCCGGCCTGGTGTCGCACCGGCTGATGGACGACCGCGCCCGGCGCTAGCCCCCGTCGGGCAGCGGCGGCCGGGGTGGGCGGATGATGGCCGCCAGCCCGTACTGGTCGTGCACGTCCCGCAGGTTGAACGTCACGTCGGTGCTGTCCGGCTCGGCCAGGATCGGCTCGAAGCCGTCGAAGTCGACCTGCACCCACGGCGAGCCCTCGTCGTCCACGATCGGGCCGGCCAGGTCGAACACCTCGCCGGTGTCCGGGTCGGTCCACTCGGCGGGCAGCTCGGCGGCGAACCTGCCCGGCACGTCGAGGCCCATCGCGCGGTGCGCGTCGAGGTCCCACACCCGCAGCACGCCGTCGCGGTCGCCCGCCAGCAGCCGCGGCCGGCCGTCCAGCTCGCCCAGGGCCACCGCGGTGATGGCCATCGCCACCCGCCCCTCGGTCAGCGCCGCGCCCAGCTGCTCGCGGGTCCGCAGGTCCCACAGCCGGACCGCCTCGTCGCCGCCGCCGCTGACCGCGACCGGCCCGCCGTGCAGCACGCCGAACGCGACGGCCTCCACCGGGTCCTCGTGGGCGTCGAAGTAGTCGCCCAGCTCGCACTGCGCCCGCAGGTCCCACCACTGCATGGTGTCGTCGCTGCTGCCGCTGATCGCGACGGGCGTGCCGTCGAGGTCGCCGACCGCGACCGCCTCCACGGTGTCGTCGTGCCCGTGCAGCACGCAGACCTGCTCGTGGCGCTCCACGTCCCACACCCGGATCGTGGTGTCCTCGCCGCCGCTCAGGGCGACCAGGCGCCCGTCGACCACGCCGAACGCGGTGGCCCGGACGACCGCGTCGTGCCCGGTGAGGGGCGCCCGGATCTGCTCGCGGCGGTCCAGGTCCCACAGGCGCACGGTCGCGTCGTACGAGCCCGTGACGGCCAGCGCGCGCCCGTTCCACACCGTGCACGCCACCGCGGAGATCGCGCCCGGGTCCCGCCACCGGGGCGGCGCCTCGACCTCGCCCAGGTGCGCCCGCGTGGACAGGTCCCACAGGTCGAGCCCGCCGCCGCGGCTGACGACGGCCACCGGCCGCCCGCCGACGGTCGCCGTCGACGCCGCCCACAGCCGCTGACCGCCGTGCGTGATCGGCTCGCCGAGCTGCCGGTGGGTGCGCAGGTCCCACGTGCGCACCGCCCCCTCGTCGGCGGTGACCGCGACCGGCCGCCCGTCCAGCTCCACGAAGCCGGTGAAGTGGATGCCGCTGCCGCGGTCGTCCATCGCGGGCACCACCTGCGCGCCGAACAACCGCGGCTCGCCCCCGTGCCGGGTGGTGCGCAGCTGCCGCTTGGCTTCCCGGTCCATCAGGGAGCGGAACACGGTGAACAGCGCCAGGTCCGTCCCGTCCACCTCGTCGGGCGCGTCCGGGTCGGGGTCGTCGTCCTCGGCCTGCCGGAGCGCCGTCACGAGCAGGTCGCGCTGCTCCCGGTAGTCGGCCAGGGCGTCCTGGCCGATCCGCAGGTTGTCCCGGGGCACCGAGACGACGTCGGTGAAGACCTCGGCCCGCTCCTCGTCGTCGGGGACCAGGGCGCGCAGGACGGCGTCGAGCCGCACGCCCGGCGTCCGCTCGACGTCCGCCACCATGTCGGCGAGCGTGGCCGGGAACAGGTCCGGGCCGAGTTCCAGCAGGTCGGCCAGCCGCACGACGGTCGCGCCGCGGGCGGCGTGCGACGTCACGGCCCGCAGCACGGTGGCCGCCGCGCGGTGGGCCGCGCACACCCGCCCGTGCTCGCCGGTCGCGCCGAGGTAGGACGCCACCAGGTCGTGCCCGTCGGCCAGGGCGGCGGGGGAGGGGTCCTCGTAGGAGTAGCGCAGCGCCGCCTGCGCCATGGTCAGCGCGTCGTGCGGCCGGTCGAGCGCGTCGCGCACCCGCGCCCGCAGCCGGAACACCTCGCCGAGCAGCCCGGTGTCACCGGCGTCCTCGAACACGGCCTGGCTGTGCCGCAGCACGTCCTCGGCCTCGGCGACGCGGCCGAGCGCCAGCAGCACCACGGCCCTGTTGAGCCGCAACCGGGCCCGCTCGTGGTCGGTCGCGCCGCGCCGCACGTGCAGGGCGTCGATCCGCTCGCACAGCCCAAGAGCCGCCTGCCAGTCGCCGAAGCGGCTCACCGCTTCCAGCGCCGTGCTCAGCACCACGGCCCGCGTGCTCACCGGCGTGACGCGCTCGGGCTCGCCGCTCTCGTCGGCCAGCGCGTCGACCGCGTCGGCCAGCTCCGCGGCGCGGGACGCGGCGTCCGGGTAGTCGCCCATCCTCGTCAGGACCACCAGCTCCAGGCACGTGTCGGCGGCCCGCGTCCACGGCCCGTACCCGGCGAGGTCGTCGAACTGCGCCAGCGCGCGGGTCAGGTCGAGCGCGCTGTCGAGGTCGTCGTGGTCGATGAGCAGTTGCACGCACTCCGCCGCGGCCAGCGACGCGACGTCGAACCGGGCGGTCTCCACCCCGGTCCGGACGAGGGTGAGGAACGCCTCCACCGCGGCCGCCGGGTCGGTCCTGGACAGCAGCTTGGCGTACAGGGCGGCGATCCCGGGGTGCTCCAGGGCGTCCTCGTCGCGGTCGAGCATGCGGCGCAGGTAGCTCATCGCCCGGGTGGTGGTCTCCGGCGCCGGGTCGCGGTCGGTGGCCGCCTCCAGCACGTCCACCACCTGCGCCCGCCGCCCGGCGCGCAGCAGGTACGGCGTGGCGGCCAGGCCCGCCCGGACGATCGCCGCGCCGGACCGGCCGCGCAGCTCCTCGTCGTGCGCGTGCTCGTACACCGCGGTCAGGCACTCGATGGTCTTGTCGTCCACCAGCGCGCCGAACGCCGGATCGGCGCCGGCGCGGACCACCTCGCCCACGCCGGGGTGCAGCCGGTAGGCGTGCCCGGCCGGGTCGTCGCCCTCGACCTCGACCACCACGGCGGCCACCAGCGGCTCCAGCGCGGACGCCAGCGGCGGCGCGTCCTGCCTGTGCAGCGCCGGCCAGACCTCCCGCCACACCGCCTCGACCACCCGCGGCCGGCGCTCGTCCTCCTCGACGTGCGCCAGCAGCTCCAGCAGCGTGCGGGCGGGCGCGGGCAGCGCCGCCAACGCGGCGCCGGTCCACGCCGACAGCAACCGGATGAACTGGCCGCCGTCGAGCGCGCTGGCGCCGGTGGTGAAGAACGCGGTGACCGGCGCGTCCCGGCCCGCCGCCTCGGCCGCGGCCAGCGCGGCGGCGAGCCGGCCCGGCTCGGCCGCGGCGACGTCGGCCAGTTCGAGCAGCTTCGGGTGGCCCTGGGCCACGTTCAGCACCCGGCGCACCAGCTGCAAGTCCGCTGTGGACGGACCGGTGGCGCGCCCGGCGGTCGGCTGGTCGCCCAGCAGCGCGCCCAGGTGCGGCAGCTCGCGGGCCAGCAGCACGGCTTCGGCGATCGACAGCGCGTGCGTCGGCAGCACCACCACCAGGTCCGGGTCGAGCCCGGCGGGCGCCACCCGGCTGGTCAGCACCACCCGGGACAGCCCGCCGTGGCCGACCAGGCAGTCCACCAGCAGGCCCCACAGCGGGTCGCGCCACGTGGCGTCGTCCGACAGCAGCGTGTCGACGTTGTCCAGCACCAGCAGCACCGCCTCCTCGCGCAGCACGGCGGCCAGCCGGGGCAGGAACCGGCGCAGCTCGGCCTCGCCGCCCACCGCGTCGGGCAGCGGGAGGTCCAGCTGGGTCTCCAGCGCGGTGGCCAGGCCGACCAGCGCCTGGCCGAAGTCGTCGGGCTGGTCCGGCGCGCGCCACCACGCGAACGCGCCGAACCGGCCGCGGTGCTGGTGCGCGAGTTCCAGCGCGCACGCCGACTTGCCCGCGCCCACCATGCCGACGAACAGCACGCCCGCGCGCCCGCTCTCCGGCGCGAGCGCTGTGCCGGCCTCCACCAACGCCCGAGTGCGGCCGACGAACCGCTTGGGCTCGGGCGGGAACCACGCCATCCGCTCGGCGTAGGGGTCGAGCACCGCCCGTCCCGGCGGGGGAGCCACGCGCAGGCCGACGGCACCCGCGCCGATCAGCATCGGCGTGCCCGCGGACGCGGCGGGCACGGCGGCGGTCGGCCGTTCGCCCACCGCCTTGGGCAGCGCCAGCGCGACCGCCCGGTCCACCGGCTGCCCCGCGCCGAACAGCCTCGGGTACAGCTCGCCGGCCAGCGCCACCGCGAAGCCGTCCGCCACCGGGTACCGCATCGCCAGCGCGGTGATGCCCAGCTCCCGCACCAGACCGCGGGCCAGGCCGACCTGGTCGGCCGGGGTGCGGTCGTCCGGCGCGACCCGGTCGGCCAGCTCGTCCAGCCCCAGCGCGTGCAGCGTGGTCGCCGCCTCGGCCGCCCCGGACTGGCACGCCGACAGCACGGCCAGCTTCAGCCGGTCGCGGGCCGGGCGCAGCAGGTCGACCAGCTCGGCGGTGGAGATCACGTCCGGCTCGCCGTCGGCCCGCTCCAGCACCAGCGCGCCGACGCCGCCGTGCCCGGACACGTGCAGCACGTCCCAGCCCGGGTACTCCTCGACGGCCTCGGCGAGCCGTTCCCGCGTCACCCCGTACTGGAGCACCCGCAGCTCGATCGCCTTGCGCGACTTGGCCGCGATCGTCCGCACGGTCCTGGCCAGCTCGTACCGCTCCCGGCGCAGGGCGAGCACCGACGAGCGGGCGGGCATGGAGAACAGCGCCAGCACCCGGACGCCGCCGACCACGCCCTGCTTGTCGTCGGGCACGTCGAGGTCGTCGGGCTCGTAGACCAGGCTGATCTGCTTGCGCGCCAACGGGACCCCGCCGACCCGGGCCAGCTCCAGCGGTCGGGAGAGCAGGAACTCCGCGTCGCGGGGCACCAGCACCCGGACCGAACCCGACAACCGCGACAGCAGCGCGTCGCCGAAGACCCGTTCGCTGATCCACGCGCCCAACCGGTCGACGGCGGCGGTCTCCGACCTGACCGGGTCGTGCGGCAACCGGTGCCGGTCGAGGTGCCCGACCAGGTCGCGGAACGCCTCGTACTCGGCGGTGTCGACGTCGAGGTCCACCTGGTGATCGGCCAACACCCGCCCGGACTCGGCGCGCAGCACCCACCGCCACCGGTGGGGACCGGCGACCTCGACCGCCTCGAGCGTCTGCGTCACAGCAGTCCCTCCGCCGGGGAAAACAGAGCAGGGCACACATTTCGCTAGCCTCGCTAAAGATCGTAGCGACGTCGCCGGCGGCGGTAGCGACGTGTTCAGCGCGGGTCGTCGGCGCGCGCCGACGACCCGGGGTGACAGCAGGAACCAGCGTGGGCGCCGGACACCCGGGTCTTCTCCCGCGGGGTCAGCGGTGGATCGCGGCGCCGGTGGTCCGGTCCGCTTCAGCCAGGGCGGCGGCCACCAGGGGACCGGCGAACGCCTCGGCCACCGCCACGAGTCGGCTGCGCTCACCGGCGAACGCGTGCTTGGCCTGCAACGGGCCCTCCTGCTCGGCGTGGTCCTGGGCCGGTTCGAGACCACGCCCGTCCGCGCCCCCGCCCGCCGTGCCACCGCGTGCGCGAGCGTCCAGCGCCGCCTTGATCCGGGCCGCTTCCCGCGCCGCCCACACCTCGTCCTCGCCCAACCCCAGCGCCGCCGCCCGCCGCTCCACCGCCCCGACCACCGCCGGGTCGTGACCACCCCGCAGCCGGTGCGCCCAGTCGTTGATCTCGATCACCCGCCAGAACAGCCGGTGCTCCGGGTCCACCCGCTCCCGCACCGTCCCCGGCACGTGCCGCATCGCCGGGTCGACCGCCCGCAGCGCCCGCCACAACGGCCGCAACCGCGCGTGGTCCCGCACCGCCTCACGAACCCGGCCCCACCGCTCACCCCAGTAGGACAACCTCGGCCCCCAAGCGGCGATGCTCGCGCCGACGACGACCACCGGCACGGCGAGGTTGAGCGTCCTCGGCGCGGCCGTGCTCCACGAGTCCAGCTCCGCGCCGAACCAGCTGCCGACGACGGCCACCAGCACGACCACCGCGTAGCACGACCCCAGCAGCACGCCGACCGCGTTCAACCGCAGCCCCCGCCGCAACCACGGCTGGTCCGCCGGCGTCCCGTCCGCCCACAGCCAGCACAGGCGCACCACGTTCAGCAGCCCCACCAGGTACGTGACGTGGTACAGCACCAGCAGCTCGGCCAGGTACGGCTCGTCGGCGAACGCCGCCGGGAAGTCGCCGTGGTGCTCCTCGCCGGGCGCGCCGAGCGCGAACAGCGCCACCAGCACGGCCAGCACCACCGCGGACGCGGCCAGCACCCGCCGGGTCGCCCGCCACGCCCGCGCGGGCGGGTGCCGCCAGTACAGCAGCATGGCCTGGTTCGCCGCGACGAACGCGACGCCGAAGCCGTACACCAGGATCACCGACAGGTTGGGCACCCCGGTGAGCCGGTCGACGTTGACCCCGACCACCGGCGCCAGGAACAGGAACGCGGGCGCGGCGGTCGCGCACGCCAGGCAGATGGGCAGCACCGCGGCCCGGTGCTCGGGCGGCGCCTGCCGGAACGCCCGGTACTTGTGCGCCAGCAGCGCCAAAACCCCGCAGGCGCTGAGCAGGTAGAGGACGTCATCCACGGTGACCCCGCTCGGGCGAGTACCCGAACGTGTACCAGGCCCGCGTGGCCAGGTCGTCACCGTCGGGCAGCGCGGGCTGGTGCGGTTGGCGGCCCGCCCACTCGATCAACGCCCGGGTCAGCACGCCCGCCACCCGGTCGGCCTCTCGCTCCTCCTTGCGGGACAGGTCGGTCCGGCCCGCCAGGATGCGCAGCATCGACGGCGACAGGTCCGGGTACAGCAGCAGCCGGCCCTCCTCGGCGTCGAGGCGCGGCGGTCGGTGGCCGCACAGCATGTGCGCGATCTCGTGCAGCAGGATCAGCAGCCGGTGCACCCAGCTGCGCGCCGTCGTGACGATGACGACGTGCACCTCGTCCTCGGTGACCGCCCACAGCCCGCTCGTGCCGCTCCCGCCGAGGTCGTCGAACCGCAGCACGACCTCCCGCCGCAGCCGCCGGGCCACCACCTCGCACAGCCGCACGCACACCGCCTCGGCGGTCGCGGACCGGTCCAGGTCCAGCTCGCGGATCAGCCCGTCGCTCAGCTCGCGCAGCTCCCTGCCCCTCATCCGACCTCCGCCCGGCGCCCGGCCTCCGCCGCGGCCGCGTCACCGGGTCTCGTCATCGGCTCGCTCCGGTTCCAGCGCCCGCCTGATGGCGTCCTCGGCCGCCACGCCCGGGTGCAGCGCGCGCACCAGCGCGAGCAGGATCTTGTTCCGCACGCCCGGCGGCGGCGGTTGTTCGGCGGTGCGCAGGATGACGGTGTTCACGCCGAGCTTGTCCATCGCGAGCCGGGTCTCCAGCTGCTCGTCGACGCGGGCCGCCAGCTCGTCGTCGAAGAAGTAGGCGGGCGCGGCGCCGAACGCCCCGGCCAGGCCGAGGATGTGCTTGAGCCTGGGGTTGTCGCTGGTGCCCGCCAGCAGCTCGCGGATGTGGTTGGCCGAGATCGAGCCGTACGGGCCGGCGCTGATCCGGGCGGCGACCTCCTCCGGCGAGAACGGGCCGCGGTCGACCGGGTAGACGGTGGCGAACAGGTGCCGCACCGCGCCGCGCCGCCACCCCGGCCGCTCGCCGTCACGCAGCCGGGCGCGCCCGCCGACGAAGCACGCCGGGTGCACGTGCAGCGCGTTGGCCAGCCCCTCGATGGTGCGGCAGGTGGGGTTGTCCTTGTCACCGCGCCGCAGCTGCGAGATGTAGGTGTGCGTGATCTCGCCGCCGTCGAGGCGAATGCGCTCGGCGAGTTCCACATTCGTGTACCGCGGCCGATCGCCGGGGCGCAGGCACAACCCGTCGAGAACATCGGCGAATAGCCGCTGATCGCCCGCGGTCATGGTCACCCCTCGCACGCACGACTGCTTCACCTCGCCACGAGTTCCACTGCGAGTGGCGAGTCAAAAGCTACTCCGCAACAGCAGTTGATTCCAGGGTGGGGTCCCAGTAGCCTGGCCACGGCGGTTCCACTGGTATTGGGGGTAGAGCGCTTCGGCGGTCTCGCAGTGGAACAGAGGGGCCGGTTGCGCGGTGCGACGAGATCCCTGGTGACCACGCCGGCCGTCACCAGGCCCTGCGGTTGTGCCGTCGCCCCCGCCACGGCGGCACGCGTTGAGGGGTGCGCAGGGTCCCGGGATCTCGTCGCCGAAAGGTATTCGCTTTTTCCGGCGGAATGTCGCGGAACCACCGATGACGTGTGGGCGCGACCGCACCGGATACCCCGCTGACATCGGTTTCGCGCCCGAACGCGGGAGGTGGGCGATGTCGAGCCCGGGAAGCGCCGGCGAGCCGAGCGGCGCGGTGGGGCGTGGTGCGGTGGTCGTCGGGTTCGACGGCTCGCAGCGGTCGCGGCAGGCCGCGCACTGGGCGGCGCGCGAGGCCGTGGGCCGGGGGCTGCGCCTGCTCGTGGTGAACGTCCTGCGCGGACCGTTCCCCGAGGTGGTGGTGACACCGGTGTCCACGCCGCTGCCCCAGTTCGTCGGCGAGGACGCGGTGCGCGCGTACACGACCGACCACCTGGCCGAGCTCGCCGCCGAGTGCGGGCGGGTCGCGCCCGGCGTGGAGGTGACGACCAGGTCGTTCGACGGCCACCCGGCCGCCGTGCTGGGCGAGGTCGCCCGGGACGCGGCCCTGCTCGTCGTGGGCTCGTCCGGCGCGACCGGCCTGGCCAGGGTGTTCGCCGGTTCCGTCGCCGCCGACCTGGCCCACCACCACCGGGGCCCGGTCGTGGTCGTCCGCGACGCCGGTCCCGACGACGGGCGGGTGGTGGTCGGTGTGGACGGTTCGGAGCCGAGCGACCGCGCGGTCGACTTCGCCGCGGACCACGCGGCACGGCACGGGGGAGTGCTGGTCGGCGTGCACGCCACCACGGGGCTGCCGGTGGACGCGCTGACACCGGGCGGCGCGTGGGGCCAGGGGCTCGCGCTGGGGCTCGACGACGAACGGCTCCGCACGTCGGCGGACGCGCTGGTCGCCGACTCCCTGGCCGGGCCGCTCGCCCGCCACCCCGAGGTCCGGGCGGAGCGGGTGGTGTCCCTGGACCGGCCCGCCCAGGCGCTGGTCGAGGCGGCCGAGGGCGCCGCCCTGCTGGTCGTGGGCAGCCACGGGCACGGCGCGGTGCACCGCGCGCTGCTGGGCTCGGTCAGCCACGGCCTGCTGCACCACGCGCCCTGCCCGCTGGCCGTCGTCCGCGGCATCGGGCGCTGACCGCGCCCGGGCGTGATCCTCACCCCGGTTCGACCGCCGTGGGCGCGCGCCGCCGCGAGCCGACCTCGCGAGTGGTAGGAAGACCCGGTGAGTAACTTGGCAGACGAGGCCGGGCTGCGGCTCGCGCAGGACGAGGTCGTGTCCCTGACCAGCGAGTTGATCAGGATCGACACGACCAACACGGGGGACCCGGCCACGCTCGTCGGTGAACGCGCGGCGGCCGAGTGGGTCGCGGAGAAGCTGAGCGAGGTCGGCTACGAGACGACCTACGTCGAGTCCGGGGCGAAGGGCCGCGGCAACGTGGTCGTCCGGCTGGCCGGCGCCGACCCGGCACGCGGCGCGCTGCTCGTGCACGGTCACCTGGACGTGGTGCCCGCCGACGCTTCCGAGTGGTCCGTGCACCCGTTCTCCGGCGCGGTGCAGGACGGGTACGTGTGGGGTCGCGGCGCGGTCGACATGAAGGACATGGTCGCGATGACCCTCGCCGTCGCCCGGCGGTTCAAGCGGGACGGCGTGGTGCCGCCGCGCGACATCGTCTTCGCGTTCGTCGCCGACGAGGAGGCGGGCGGCCAGTTCGGGGCCAAGTGGCTGGTGGACAACCGGCCGGAGCTGTTCGAGGGCGTCACCGAGGCCATCAGCGAGGTCGGCGGCTTCTCCATCACGCTCAAGGACGACGTCCGCGCCTACCTCGTGGAGACCGCCGAGAAGGGCATCCGGTGGCTCAAGCTGCGGGTGCGCGGCACCGCGGGCCACGGCTCGATGATCCACCACGACAACGCGGTGGCCAAGCTCGCGGCGGCGGTCACCAAGCTCGGTCAGCACCGCTTCCCGGTGGTGCTGTCGCCGTCCGTGCGCGAGTTCCTGGCCGGCGTCTCGGAGATCACCGGGCTGGAGTTCCCCGAGGACGACCTCGAAGGCTCGATCGGCAAGCTCGGCGCCCTGTCGCGGATGATCGGCGCGACGCTGCGCGACACGGCCAACCCGACCATGCTGTCCGCGGGCTACAAGGCCAACGTGATCCCGTCGACCGCCGAGGCCACTGTGGACTGCCGCATCCTGCCCGGCCGCGAAGAGGCGTTCGACCGCGAGCTGGCCGAACTGCTCGGTCCCGACGTCGAGCGCGAATGGCTCGGCCTGCCGCCCGTGGAGACGACGTTCGACGGCGCCCTGGTCGACGCGATGACGGCGTCCATCATCGCCGAGGACCCCGGCGCCAAGGTGTTGCCCTACATGCTGTCCGGCGGCACGGACGCCAAGTCGTTCCAACTGCTCGGCATCCGCAACTTCGGATTCGCGCCGCTCAAGCTGCCCGCCGACCTGGACTTCTCCGGCCTGTTCCACGGCGTCGACGAACGCGTTCCGGTCGACGCCCTGCAATTCGGCGTCCGCGTCCTGGACCGCTTCCTGCGCAACTCGTGACCGGGCGGGGCGCCGCCCTCGTGCCGGTCGGCGCCCCGGACCGGATCGGCCGTCCGCAATAATCGTGGTGGACGGCGCCGCGCATTCCTCCGTTCGAATGCAGGTTCGGGTTGTTCATCCATTTCCTCGAACCGCCGCCTCGATACTGTCCGGATCAATCCGGCGGGAAGAGGCCAAGGTGAACGACCCTCTCTTTCGTGGGGTGCACGCGCTGCTGGCGGTCGTCCGGGACCTCGTGGACCGGCCCCGGTGGGGCTTGCGCCGAGGGCGGGACGGGCTGCGCGGCGACCGGCCGCTCCCGCTGCTGTGCCTGATCCGCGACGCGGGCGGGCACGACGTGCCGAAGGCGCTGGCCGTCCGCCTGGACCGGGCCGACCCCCGGCGCAAGCGCAAGGTGCCGTTCGCGCACGTGGAGGCGGACCTGGCCGCGGCGACCGCCCACGAGCGGTGGTCGACGGTCGAGCGCGAGGCGCCGCTCCTGCCGCTGCTCGACGTCCTGCACGGCCTGCTGCTCGCCAACCGGTTCGCCAAGGACCGGTTCAACTCCTTCCGCCACTACCGGCTGGTCGACTGGCTCACCGGTCGGCACCTGCCACCCGAGGGCAGGCGGGACGACCGCGCGATCGTGCGCGAACTCCGCGACTGGTACGCGCCCGCCGACAGCGCGTCCGACGTGGAGCGCCACGCGGCGGTGCAGCAAGCGGTCGGGCAGTCCTTCCCCGCCCGGCTCGTGGCGGCGGTGCTCATGGCCTGGCACCGCCCGCTGCGCTTCCGGCTGTGGGTGCACGGGGCGCCGCTGGTCGGCCGCGAACCGCGTTGGCTGATGCGCCAGCCGTTCGTGCTCCCCGGTCACTCCACCACCTTCACCGGGTTCGCCGAACGCCTCACCGCCGGCCGTCGTGACCAGGAGAACGGCGAGCACGTCAAGAAGCTGCTCGTGCACGCGTTCCTGCAGGACCTCCGCCTGGCCTACCGACCGCGCGGACTCCGGCTGCGCCGCTGGCAGCGGACCACGTACACGGTCGTCCTGCTGTCGGGCCTCACCGAGGACAACGGCGGCTGGGAACTCCTGCGGATCATCAACGACGTCCGCAACGAGTCGACCGAGCACGACCCGCTGCTGGTGATCGCCACCGCGGCGGAGAAGCCCGCGGACCTCCGGGCGGGACGACCGGTCGCGCCGGTCAGCCGGATCAAGGCGGAACTCGACGCGTGGGCGGACGGGCTGCCCGTGCACCGGCAGTCGCTGCGCCCCGACGCGCGGTTCGTCTTCGTCCGGCTGCCCGCGCCGGAAGCGGGCGGCGTCCCCGACCACACGCTCAGCCAGGCCGACGAGTCGGCGTGGCAGGACCTCGGCGACATCCGGCCGCGCAAACCACCGGTGCCCGCCCGCAAGCCCGTCGTGATCGGGGCGGTGACCGCCGTGCTGCTGGCGGCGGCGCTGATCGGCGGCCCGGCGGGGCTGGTGCGGGCGCAGCACGACTGCCTGCCCGACCCGGCGCCCGGCGTCGCGGTCACGTGGATCGGCGGGATCCAGTCCTGCGTCGGCTACAGCGACGACGCGGCGCAGGTGTTCGGCCAGGACCGGCGGCTGCGGGCGGCCCAGCTGGCGGTGTTCGAGCTGAACGCCGAGGCGGAGCGGCTGCACGACGAGAACCGCGACCGGACGCTGGTGAGCGTGGCCTACTTCGCCGACCTGACCCACCCGGTGTCCGACCCCGGCGCCGACGCGTCCACGGCGGAAGAGCTGGAAGGGCTGCTGATCCAGCAGGAGGACCGGAACAAGTCCAGCACCACCGGGCCGCTGCTGCGGGTGGTCGTGGTCAACGGCGGCGACGGCATGGCCGCCGCCCGCACCGTCGTGGACGAGCTGCTGGAACCCCTGCTGGCCGCCGACCCGACGATCGTCGGCGTCATCGGCATGGGGCTGACCGTCGACGCGACCGAGAGCGCCATCGGCGCGCTCGGCGACCTGGGCGCGCCGGTGGTGGCGACCACCCTGACCGGCGAGGTGCTGGGCAACCGGTCGCCGCTGTACTTCCAACTGGTGCCGGGCAATCGCGTGCAGGCCGAGCTGATCGCCGAGCACGCCCGCCACGTCGGCAAACCCGTCACCGTCTACCACCCGCCGCTGACCGACAACTACCTCGACAGCCTGGTCGACGAGCTGCTGGAGGCGCTGGACGCGGACGAGGGCGCCACCCGGCCCTGGGACCGGCGGGTCGGCGAGGTCGAGATCGTCTGCGGTCGGGGGAACATCGCCTTCTACGCGGGTCGTGAGGGGGACTTCGCCGGGTTCCTCTCCGAGGTCGTGGAGCAGTGCGGCAACGACCGGCCCGAGGTCGTCGGCGACGACACCACGTCCAGGTTCGTCGCGCAGAGCGACCTGCGGCTGCAGAACCAGTTCAAGAACGTCGCGGTGTCCTACGTGTCGATGGGGCACCGGGTGGTCCTGTCCGGACCGGACTGCGTGACCAGGGGCGTGCCCGACGCGCCGGACGCGGGCTCCGCCGCCCCGCCGCTCACCGCGTTCTGCACGGGTCACCGGAGGGTGCGCGAGCGGACCTCCGGGTCGAGCCGCGTGGCGGAGTTCGCCCGGCTGCTCGCGGAGTCCGACGACCACATGCCGTGGCCGGGGGAGCGCATCGGACTCGCCTACGACGCCGCCGGCCTGTTCGTGGAAGCCGTGCGGGAGAACGAAACCCGGGACCGGGTGCCGAACCCGGAGGACCCGTCACCCCCCACCGGCCCCCGCCGCCCCGCCCACCGCGCCGCCATCGCGCACGAACTGCGGGAGCCGAACGACTTCGAGGGCGCCACCGGCCCGATCGACTTCGCCAAGTCCCGAACCGGCGCCACCCGCCCCCTGGCGATCCTGACCATCTCCGACATCCACGACCTGACCGCCGTGCCGACCTGCGCCTACGAGATCAACGCCCCCGCCGACCACTCAACCCCCGGCCCCTGGGGCACCTCCGCCTGCTGACCCCCGCCCGAGCGTCCTACGTGACGCTCCCTAAGCACTTTCTCGTGATGTGGGCGGTTCACGGGTTGGGAACACACCAGGTGATGCTGAGACCGGGAAGGAACGGAGTGGCGTCGATCGGCGAAGTGGCCAAGAGCGTGTCCCGGGCGTGCGATCAGGCGTCGAAGTGCCGGGACGCATTGGGGCAGGCGCAGGACTTGGCGGAAGAGGCGCACGACCTGTTGGCCGCGAACCTGCGCGGGGCCGTGCATCTGGAGTCGGACACCGAAAAGGTGCTGGCTCGGTTCGCAGCGGTGAAAGACGGCATCACCGACTTGTGGAAGATCCTCGGAGCGGGCATGGATCAGGCGCAGGCAGCCTTGACCGCGCTCACGGGCGAGGGCACCCCGCCACCGGGCCTGAACGCCCCACAGCCCGTCCAGCCGCAACATCGGTCAGCCGAGCGACAGCCGCCCGTCGTGGGCAACACCGGCCAGAAAACGCACGGTCGACGGTTCGGCCCGAATGGCACCGCCGAGCCGATCGTCAGCGGCAGGGACGAGTACGTCAATGCAGCCGACGTTCGACTCAAGGGCCTCGTGCCGATCCTGCTCCCCGAAGGGGCCACACTCATCGTGCACGGCACGAACGAAAAAGGCGAACGATTCCGCAAGCAGTACACAGGAGGTGCACGCCCGTGGTGGCGCTAGAAGCATGGTTCGACCGGAACGCCGAAGGGCCTACCACCGTGCGCACCTCGGCCGAGCTGGACACTGTGTTGGACACCGTCGTGGGTTGGAACATGCCCACCACCGTCCAACTGCTGACAGCGGACAACCCGGGGCACGTGCTGCTGGACGTGGGTCTGGACGCCAGAACCGGGCGGGGAGTTCTCTACTACTTCGGGCCGGACAAGCCTGACGGCTGTATCAGCAAAGGGCCGTACACCGCAGAGCCGCCTCCCACCTACTACTTCACCGGCTCCGACACCGAGTTCCCCGCAGACGCGGAGATCCCGCTGGCCGAAGCACGCCGCGCGGCCCACGAGTTCCTGCGCAACGGCGGCGGATGGCCGGACGGCGTCGAGTGGCAACCACGGTGGGACTAGCCACTCGGCGCGGACGGGGCAGCCGGCGGCAGATCCGCTCCATCGAGTTGAAGGCCCTGCAGTGTTCTGGGCGTCCCGCGTAGCGCCACGGCCGGATCGGGCGATCATCAGGCGGGGGTGGGATGGCTGTCCCCGTTGATCGCCCGGGAGGGCTCATGGTTCGGTTGCGCAGACCGGTGGTGGTTGTCGTCGCGTTGGCCTCGATGTTCTTCGGCACGCCGGTGGCGTCCGCGGGGCTCGCCTGGACGGGGTTCAGCACGCCCCACACCGGCGCGCACGTGGAGGTGGGGGAGCCGTTGCTGATCACCGGCACCTCCGGGGTCGGCGAAGGCTCCAACGCCGACGCCACCGAGATCACGCTGGACAACGGGGCCACCTGGCTACCCGTGGACGGCAACTGGCCGTGGCGCTTCCTCTACACGCCGACGGCCCCCGGCGACGTGACGGTCACCGTGCGCGCCGCCTACAACGGTGACTGGACCGTCGGCTCCCAGCCGCTCGTCCTGCACGTCGGCACGCCCGGTGTGCTCGCGCCGGTCTACTGCCCCTGCACCTCGCACGTGCACGAGTCCGCCGTCGCGGACGTCGACCGGTTGCCGGTGGAGCTGGGCGCGCGAGTGCGGGTGGACCGGCCCGGTCGCCTCACCGGTGTCCACCTGAAGCGGGGCGCGTACCAGGGGCCGATCACGGTCCGGGTCTGGGGTCCCGGCGGCGCGCTGCTGCACCAGCAGGAAGAGGCGACCGTGACGCAGCCCTTCCTGCCCATCACCTTCACCACGCCGGTCCCGGTGAGCACCGGTGCGGAGTACGTCGTCTCGTACTACACGCCCGAAGGCGGGTACGTCGCGGCCGAGGACTTCCACATCGGCACGGTGATCCGGGCGCCGTTCGTCATCCCGCGCGACGCCGGCGTCTACCGCTACGGGGAGGGCGGCGGGTTCCCGACCGAGTCCTGGAACGCGAGCAGCTACTCCATCCACCCGGTCTTCGAGCTCTAGGACCGAGGGGATTGACGGGGAACCTCCTGGGTTGGCATGGTCTGAACCAGTGGTGTGAGAGCGCTCTCACTCTTGCCTCGGCGCGCGACCGGCCCGCACCGGTCGCGGGTCGCCCTGTGGACAAGGAGGATCGCGTGCGCATGACAACGTTGACAAAGGTCGGTGTGGCCGCCGCGCTGGTGGTCAGCGGCCTGGTGGTGGCCCCGGCAGCACAAGCGGCGCAGCCGATGTCACCCGGGCTGGTGACCGCGATGCGGACCGCGTTCGGCCTCACCGAGCAGCAGGCCCTGGTCCGCATCGAGCAGGAGAACACCGCCGCCCGCACGGCCCCCGCCGCCCGCACCGCGGCCGGCGAGTCGTTCGGCGGCAGCTGGTTCGACCGGGACGAGGGCGTGCTGGTGGTCGGCGTGACCGATCGGGCGGCGGCCGAGCGGGTGAAGGCCACCGGCGCGCGAGCCCTGCTGGTCGACCGCACGGCCGCGCAGCTCGACCGCGTGAAGGACCGGGTGGACGGCCTGTCCGCGGCCGGCCTGGTGCCGTCGGCGGTGACGAGCTGGCACCCGGACCCGCGCAGCGGCGCGGTGGTGGTGAACGTCCAGCCCGGCGTCCAGCAGGCGGCGGTGGCGCGGTTCCTGGCCGAGGCCAGGCGGTTCGGCCCGATCGAGGTGAACACCGCCGGCGTCACGGCGCCCGTGCCGTTCGCGGCGGGCACCGTCGGCGGCGACCCGTACTACACCGGCAACGTCCGCTGCTCGATCGGCTTCTCGGTGCACGGCGGCTACGTCACGGCCGGGCACTGCGGGCGGACCGGCGCGCAGGTGTACGGCTGGGACCGGTCCTGGCAGGGCCAGTTCGCCGGTTCCTCCTTCCCCGGCAACGACTACGCATGGGTCCGCACGGGCGGCGGCTGGTGGAACGCGCCGGTCGTCCTCGGCTGGGGCACGGTCAGCGACGCGCTGGTGCGCGGCTCGTGGGAGGCCCCGGTCGGCACCTCGGTCTGCCGCTCCGGTTCCACGACCCGCTGGCACTGCGGCGTGATCCAGTCCCGCAACGAGACGATCCACTACGCGCAGGGTGACGTGCACCAGATGGCGGGCACCAGCGTGTGCGCCGAGGGCGGCGACTCGGGCGGCTCGTTCATCACCGGCGACCAGGCCCAGGGCGTCACGTCCGGCGGCTACGGCAACTGCTCGTCCGGTGGTCGGACCTGGTTCCAGCCGATCAACGAGATCCTGTCGACCTACGGCCTGGCCCTGCTCACCGCCTGACCGCAGAGGTGGACGACCCGCCCGTGCGCGCGGGCGGGTCGTCCACGAGCAGCGCAGGTTAGCGCTAACATGGCGCGCCCACAACCCGTTGCGCACGTCGCGCCCGGCCCTCTACGGTGCAGAGTCGAAGCGCTTCGATGGCGAAGGCGCCGTCGCTTCCCCGAGACGAGGGGGACGTCCGTGTCGCAGGTGCGCCGCTGGGTGCTGTTGCCGCTGGTCGTGTCCCTGCTGTCGGCGCCCTCGCCCGCGCACGCGCGCGAGCTCCCGTTCCGCGACCCCGACCTGCCGCGCGCCGCGCGCATCGCCGACCTGCTCGACCGGTTGACCGTCGACGAGGAGGTCTCGCTGCTGCACCAGTACCAGCCGGCCATCCCGAGGCTGGGCATCGGCGCGTTCAAGACCGGCACCGAAGCGCTCCACGGCGTGGCGTGGCTGGGCGAGGCCACGGTGTTCCCGCAGGCGCTCGGCCTCGCCACCACGTGGAACCCCGAACTGGTCGAACGGGTCGGCGCGGTCACCGGTCGCGAGGCGCGCGGCTTCCACGCGCGCGACCCCGCGTTCAACGGCCTGAACCTGTGGGCGCCGGTGGTGAACCCGCTGCGCGACCCGAGGTGGGGCCGCAACGAGGAGGGCTACTCCGAGGACCCCTACCTGACCGGGCGCATCTCGACCGCCTTCGGCCGGGGGGTCCAGGGCGACCACCCCGACTACCTCCAGGCCGCGCCGACGTTGAAGCACTACCTGGCCTACAACGTCGAGGACCGCCGGACCACCGTCGACTCGATCATCCCGCCGCGCGTCCTGAAGGACTACGACGAAGCCGCGTTCAAGGCGGCGATCTCGGCGAACGCCGCCACCGGCGTGATGGCCTCCTACAACCTGGTCAACGGCCGCCCGACGCACGTCGCCCCCGAGCTGGACGACGTGGTGCGGTCGTGGACCGACGAGGACCTGATGATCGTCGGCGACGCCGGCGGCGCGACGAACCTGACCCGCTCCCAGCGGTACCACCCGACCGCCGTCGAAGCGGACGCGGCGGCGATCCGGGCCGGTCTGGACAGCTTCACCGAGAACGACCGCGACTCCGCGCCGACCACCACCGCCATCAAGGCGGCCCTGGCCCGGGGCCTGATCACCGCGGCCGACGTCGAGGACGCGGCGCGGCACGTGCTGTCGATCCGGTTCCGGCTCGGCGAGTTCGACCCCGTCGGCCGCAACCCGTACGCGGCCATCACGCCGGACGTCATCGACGCCCCGGAGCACCGGCGGCTCGCCCGCGAGGCCGCCACCGAGCAGGTCGTGCTGCTGCGCAACGACCGCAAGACCCTGCCCCTGTCCACCGAGGACGCGAAGAGGGTCGCCGTCGTCGGCCAGCTCGCCGACACGCTGTACGAGGACTGGTACTCCGGCTCCATGCCCTACCGCGTCACGCCCGCGCAGGGCGTGCGGGAACGCGCCGAGGTGACGTCGAGCGAGGGCGTCGACCGGATCAGGCTGAAGCACCTGGCCACCGGCGACTACGTCAGCGCCTCCCCGTCGGCCACCGGCGCCGCGCTGACCGCCACCGAGGCGACGCCGACCGACGCGACCGGGTTCGACGTGTTCGACTGGGGCGAGGACACCGTGACGCTGCGGGCCGTCGCCAACGGCAGGACCGTGTCCCTGGGCGACGGCCGCAGCCTGGTGAACAACGCCGCGCAGCCCACCGGCTGGTACGTCCAGCAGCAGTTCAAGCTCGTCGCGCAGCCCGACGGCTCGTCCGTGCTGGAGTACGCGGGCAACGACGTCCGGGAGCCGTGGTTCGGGAACAGGTACGCGGTGGTCGGCGCGGACGGCAGGCTCGCGCTCGGCGCCGCCACCCCGGAGAACGCCGCGAGGTTCGGGCGCGAGGTCGTGCGCAGCGGCGTGGACAGCGCGGTCGAGGCGGCCAGGGGAGCCGACGCCGCCGTCGTGGTGGTCGGCAGCATGCCGTTCATCAACGGCCGCGAGGACGACGACCGCGCGACCACCGCGCTGCCCGCCGGTCAGCGGGCCGTGGTCGACGCCGTGCGCCGGGCGAACCCCCGCACGATCGTCGTGCTGGAGAGCGGCTACCCGTACGCGGGCGACTGGGACACCGCGGACCTGCCCGCGGTCCTGTGGACCACGCACGCGGGCCAGGAGACCGGGCACGCCATCGCCGACGTGCTGTTCGGCGACCACAACCCGAGCGCCCGGCTGACCCAGACCTGGTACCGGTCCGACGCGGACCTGCCGGACAAGCTCCGGTTCGACATCGCCAAGTCCGGGCACACCTACCAGCACTTCCGCGGCACGCCGCTGTACCCGTTCGGCCACGGCCTGAGCTACACCTCGTTCGGGTACTCGGACCTGCGGGTGGACCGGGCGGTGGTCGACGCGTCCGGCGAGGTGCGGGTCCGCGTGGACGTGACCAACACCGGCGACCGGGCGGGCGCCGAGGTGGTGCGGCTGTACTCGCACCAGAAACAGTCCCGGGTCCCGCAGCCGATCAGGCAGCTGCGCGCGTTCGACCGGGTGGAGCTGCGGCCCGGCGAGACCAGGACCGTCGAGCTGACCGTCCGCGCGGCCGACCTGTCGTTCTGGGACGTCACCCGCGAGCGGCGGGTGGTGGAGCGCGCGCCGCACGACATCGAGGTCGGTCCGCTGACCCGGACCATCGCCGTTCGCGGCGAGACGATCCCGCCGCGCGACCTGCGCCGGACCACGCAGGCGCAGAACTTCGACGACTACTCCGGCGTGACCCTGGTGGGAACCACCAAGGAGCGCGGCACCGCCGTCGCCGCGACGGCTCCCGACCAGTGGGTCGCGTTCGAGGACGTCGACCTCCGCCGGTCGGCCCGGTCGCTGACCGCCCGGGTCGCCAACCCGGACGCGCCCACGACGGTGGAGGTCCGCCTCGGCGGCCCCGCCGGACGGCTGGTGGGCGCGCTCGCCGTGCCGACCACGGCCGACGAGCACTCCTGGACCCGGGTGTCGACGCCGCTGCGCGCCGCGGCCGGTCGGCAGGACGTGTACCTGGTCTTCAGGGGGAAGGCCCGGATCGACAACCTCACCGTGGAGGGATCATCCTGATGCCCAAGCGACTCCTGGTGGCCGCGATGGCGGCCCTGATGGCCGTGGCCGGCTGCGGAAGTCCGGAGGACGCCGGCGACCCGAACACCCTCAAGCTGTGGCACTACGAGGGACCGGACAGCGCCATGGGCGTGGCCTGGGCCGAGGCGATCAAGCAGTTCGAGGCGTCGCACCCCGGCGTGAAGGTGCAGTTCGAGGAGAAGGGCTTCGAGCAGATCCAGAAGACCGCCTCGATGGTGCTCAACTCCAAGGACGCGCCCGACATCCTGGAGTACAACAAGGGCAACGCGACCACCGGCCTGCTGTCCAAGCAGGGCGTGCTGACCGACATCAGCGACGAGGTCGCCAAGCGCGGGTGGGACAAGAAGCTCGGACCGGGCATCGACACCACCGCCAAGTACGACGAGCGCGGCGTCATGGGCTCCGGCAAGTGGTACGGCATCCCCAACTACGCCGAGTACGTGATGGTCTACTACAACAAGACCATGTTCGACCAGCAGGGGCTCGCCGCCCCGAAGACGCTGGACGAGCTGACCGCCGCGATGGACAAGTTCGTCGACGCGGGCATCACGCCGATCGCGCTCGGCGGCGCGGAGTACCCGGCGCACCAGCTGTTCTACCAGCTGGCGCTGACCAAGGCCGACCGCGACTGGGTCGACCGGTTCCAGCGCTACACCGGCGACGTGAACTTCCACGACAACACGTGGGTGTTCGGCGCGGAGACGTTCGCCAAGTGGCTGCGCGAGGGCTACATCAGCAAGGACTCGGCCGGGGTGAAGGCCGAGGACATGGGGCTGTCGTTCATGCGGGGCGAGCAGCCGATCATGATCAGCGGCAGCTGGTGGTACGGCCGGGTGCAGGCCCAGGTCAAGGACTTCGAGTGGGCGTCCGTGCCGTGGCCCGGCATGACGTCGGGGTCCAGCGGCAACCTGTGGGTGGTGCCGAAGGGGTCGAAGAACAAGCAGCTCGCCTACGACTTCATCGAGATCACCATGTCACCGGCGATCCAGGACAAGCTGCGCGACGCGGGCGGCGTGGCCGTCGCGCCCAGCGCCGCGCCCGCCACCGACCCGAGGACCAAGCAGCTCAACGACGACTTCAAGGCGCTCAGCGACGCCGACCGGCTGGCGTTCTACCCGGACTGGCCCGCGCCCGGCTTCTACGACATGCAGGTCTCGTCGGTGCAGAAGCTGATCACCGGGCAGCTCGGGCCGCACGAGGTGCTGACCGAGATGGCCGACTACTACGAGGAGAACCTGGCGAGCGTCGGCAAATGAGCGTGGTCCCCACCGCGATCCGCGACCGCGGGTCGTACCTGCTGTTCCTCATCCCGGGCGGGTTGCTGCTGCTCGTGGTGATCCTGGTGCCGTTCGGGATGAACATCGGCATCAGCCTCACCGAGTGGTCCGGCGCGGGCGAGCCGGAGTGGGTCGGCCTGGACAACTACGCCCGGCTGATGTCGGACGGCGCGTTCTGGGCGTCGTTCCGGCACAACGTCGGCCTGGTGGTGGCGATGGCGGTCCTGCCGACGCTGATCGGGCTCGTCCTCGCCGCGACCCTGTTCGACTACATCGGCAAGCACTTCGGCGCGCGCACCGCCGCCGTGCTGCGGGCGTGCGTCTACCTGCCGCAGGTGCTGCCCATCGCGGTGGCCGGGATCGTGTGGAGCTGGATCCTGGCGCCGCGGGACGGCGCGCTGAACGAGGTGCTGCGCGCGGTCGGGCTGGACGTGCTGGCGCGGAACTGGCTGGGCGACCCGGACCTGGCGCTGTGGACCGTGATGGGCGTGATGCTGTGGATCCAGGTCGGCTACCCGGTGGTGATCTTCATGGCCGGGATGCAGCGGATCGACCCCGCGCTGCACGAGGCCGCGGAGCTGGACGGCGCGTCGTGGTGGGGCCGGTTCTTCCACGTCACCGTGCCGCAGCTGCGGCCCGAGACCTTCGTCGTGCTGCTGACCTGCACGATCGCCGCGCTCAAGGTGTTCGCGCCGATCTACGTGCTGACCAGGGGCGGTCCGGGCGGCGCGACGAACGTGCCGTCGTACTACTCGTTCCAGAACTTCTTCGAGAAGACCAGGGTGGGGTACGGCGCGGCGATCGCGACCGTGCTCACGGTGCTGATCCTGGTGCTGACGTGGGCGTTCCTGCGGGTGCAGAACCGGGGCGAGCGCTCGTGAGGCGGCACGCGGTGCTGTGGTCGGTGGTCGTGCTCGCCGCGGCCATGCTGGCGCCGTTCGCCATCGTGGCGCTCAACGCCGTGAAGACGCCGGAGGAGTACTCCACCGGCGGGCCGCTGGAGCTGCCCGACGGGGTGTGGCTGGACGGCGTGATCGCGTTCTGGGACCGGGTCGACTTCGGCGAGAAGCTGCTCAACAGCCTGGTGATCAGCGGGTCGGTGGCCGTGCTCGCGGTGGTGGTCTCGGTGTTCAACGCCTACGCGCTGGGCATCGGCCGCGTCCGCGGCAGGCTGTGGATCCTGGTGGTGTTCCTCATCGCGAACACCCTGCCGCAGGAGGCGCTGGTCTACCCGCTGTACTTCCTGGCCAACGAGGCCGGGCTGTACGACACGAAGCTGGCCGTGATCATCATCTTCACGGTGGTCCAGGCCGCCTTCGGCACCTACCTGCTCACCTCGACGCTCGGCGGCTTCCCGCGCGAACTGCTGGAGGCCGCCCGCATCGACGGTGCGAACAAGTGGCAGGCGTTGGTGCGGGTCGTGGTGCCGATCAGCAGGCCCACCCTGGGCGTGCTGTTCGTGTTCTTCTTCATCTGGACCTGGAACGAGTTCTTCCTGCCGCTGGTGCTGCTGATCTCCAACGAGAACCAGACCGTGCCGGTGGCGCTGGGCGTGCTCCAGGGCCAGCGGATGATGGACGCCACCATGACCAGCGCCTCGGCGCTGCTCGGGATCATCCCGGCCATCGCCTTCTTCCTGATCTTCCAACGCGCGCTGACCCGCGGCATCACGGCAGGAGCAGTCAAGTGAAGTTCAGCGACGGGTACTGGCTGCTTCGGCCCGGGGTCGAGGCCGCTCATCCGGTCGAGGTGCGTGATGTCACCACGGGCAACGGCGAGGTCGTCGTGCACGCCTCGACCCGCCCGATCCGGCACCGCGGCGACACCCTCAAGGGGCCGGCGGTCACCTTGGGCCTCACCTCGCCGATGGCCGACGTGATCGGGGTGAAGGTCACCCACTTCTCCGGTGGGGCGCCGAGGGAACCGGCGTTCGCCCTCACCGCCGACGGCGGGCACGAGGCGAAGGTGGTGGAGGACGACGCCGGCGTGGTGATGACCGCGGGCGCGTTGTCGGTGCGGGTGTGCCGCGGCGAGGAGTGGCGGGTGGACTTCACCGCCGACGGCCGCCGGCTGACCAGCAGCGGCGCCAAGGGCATCGGGTTCATGACCGTGGACGGCGCGCACCACGTCCGCGAGCAGCTGACGATGGGCGTCGGCGACGCGGTCTACGGGCTGGGCGAGCGGTTCGGGCCGCTGGTCAAGAACGGCCAGACGGTGGACATCTGGAACGCCGACGGCGGCACCAGCAGCGAGCAGGCGTACAAGAACGTCCCGTTCTACCTGACCAACGCGGGGTACGGCGTCTTCGTCAACCACCCCGGGCATGTCTCGTTCGAGGTGGGCTCGGAGGCGGTGTCGAAGGTCCAGTTCAGCGTCGAGGGCCAGGCGCTGGAGTACTTCCTGGTCTACGGGCCGACGCCGCGGGAGATCCTGCGCAAGTACACCGCGCTGACCGGGCGGCCCGCGCTGCCGCCCGCGTGGTCGTTCGGCCTGTGGCTGTCGACGTCGTTCACCACGTCCTACGACGAGCAGACCGTCTCCGGGTTCATCGACGGGATGCTGGAGCGGGACCTGCCGCTGAGCGTGTTCCACTTCGACTGCTTCTGGATGCGCGAGTTCCACTGGTGCGACTTCGAGTGGGACCCGCGCACGTTCCCCGACCCCGTCGGGATGCTCGACCGGCTGCGCGCCCGCGGCCTGCGGATCTCGGTGTGGATCAACCCCTACATCGCGCAGCGGTCGCCGCTGTTCGCCGAGGGCAAGGCAGGGGGCTACCTGCTGCGCAAGCCGAACGGCGACGTGTGGCAGTGGGACCTGTGGCAGCCGGGCATGGCGCTGGTCGACTTCACCAACCCGGCCGCCCGCGCCTGGTACTCGGCCAAGCTGGACGCCCTGCTGGAGCAGGGGGTGGACTGCTTCAAGACCGACTTCGGCGAGCGCGTGCCCACCGACGTGGTCTACCACGACGGCTCGGACCCGGAGCGGATGCACAACCACTACACCCACCTCTACAACCGGACCGTGTTCGACGTGCTGCGCAAGCGGCGCGGCGACGGCGACGCGGTGGTGTTCGCGCGGTCGGCGACGGCCGGTTCGCAGCAGTTCCCGGTGCACTGGGGCGGCGACTGCGAGGCGACCTACGAGTCGATGGCGGAGAGCCTGCGCGGCGGGCTGTCGCTCGGCCTGTCCGGGTTCGGCTACTGGAGCCACGACATCGGCGGGTTCGAGGGCACGCCGTCGGCGGCGCTGTTCAAGCGGTGGATCGCGTTCGGCCTGCTGTCCTCGCACAGCAGGCTGCACGGCAGCTCGTCCTACCGCGTGCCGTGGCTGTTCGACGAGGAGTCGGTCGACGTGCTGCGGCGGTTCGTCAAGCTCAAGCTGAGCCTGATGCCGTACCTGGACCGGGCGGCGCGGCAGGCCGCCGCCGAGGGCGTGCCGGTGATGCGGGCGATGGTGGTGGAGTTCCCGGACGACCCCGGCTGCGCCAACCTCGAACGCCAGTACATGCTCGGCGACGACCTGCTGGTCGCGCCGGTGTTCTCGGACGGGGGCGACGTGTCCTACTACGTCCCCGAGGGTGTGTGGACGCACCTGCTGACGGGGGAGACCGTGCAGGGCCCGCGCTGGGTGCGGGACCGCTGCGACTTCCTCACCGCGCCGGTCCTGGTCCGACCGGACACCGTCCTGCCGGTCGGCGCGGTGGACGACCGGCCCGACTACGACTACGCCGAGGGCGTCACGCTCCGGGTGTACCGCCTGGCCGACGGCGAGCACGTGACGGTGGTGGGCGGCACGACGTTCCACACCCACCGCGACGGCGACGTGGTCCGGGTCGAGGCCGACGGCGCGCCGTCCCGGTGGCGGGTGCTGCTGATCGGCGCGGAGGGGGTCGACGCGGTGGACGGCGGCGAGGTCGGCCCGCACCCCGACGGGGTGCTCGTCAGCGCCGGCTCCGGGGCCCTGACCCTGCGGGGCGTCCGATGAGGCTGTTGGCGGTCGTGCTCGTGCTGCTGGGTTCCCTGGCCGCCACCGCTCCGGTGACCGCGGCGCCGGTCGAGACCGCCGAGCGGCCCGTGGTGTCCTACGACAAGCACTCGCTGATGGTCGACGGCGAGCGGGTCATGCTGTGGTCGGGGGAGTTCCACTACTTCCGGCTGCCCAGCCCCGAGCTGTGGCGCGACGTGCTGGAGAAGGTCCGGGCGGCCGGGTTCAGCGGCGTGTCGCTGTACTTCCACTGGGGCTACCACTCGCCCGCTCCGGGCGTCTACGACTTCACCGGCGTGCGGGACGTGGACCGGCTGCTGCGGCTGGCCGACGAGCTGGGCCTGCACGTGGTGGCCCGGCCCGGTCCGTACATCAACGCCGAGACCAGCGGCGGCGGCTTCCCGGCGTGGTTGAAGGCGGTGGACGGGCGGGCGCGGTCCAGCGACCCCGGCTACACCGCGGCCTACCGCGACTGGCTCGGCCACCTCAACCCGATCATCGCGCGGCACCAGGTGTCGCGCGGCGGCTCGGTGATCGCCTACAACGTCGAGAACGAGTACGCCGTCAACGTCGACACCGCCTACATGCAGGACCTCCAGGACCAGGCCAGGGCTGCGGGCGTCGACGTGCCGATCGTGCACAACAACTGCTGCGGCGGGTACCTGGCCAACTGGTCGTCCGGCGAGGGCGCCGTGGAGATCCCCGGCGTCGACGACTACCCGCAGCTGTTCAACTGCCGCGAACCCGACGCGTGGGGCTCGGCCGAGGGCGTGACCCGGCGGCTGAACGACACCGCGCCGGTGTACGCCGCCGAGTACCAGGCGGGTGCGATCGACCTGAACGACGCCGGGTACGACAAGTGCCGGCAGCTGACCGGCCCGGAGTACATGAAGGTGTTCTACAAGTCGAACGTCGTGGAGAGCGGCGCGACGATGTTCGGCTACTACATGGCCTTCGGCGGCACGTCCTGGGGCTGGCTGCCGCAGCCCAACGACGTCTACACCTCCTACGACTACGGCGCGGCGATCACCGAGTCGCGGCAGCTCACCGCCAAGTACGACGAGTTCAAGCGCCAGGGCTACTTCATGACGACCGTGGCGCCGATCCTGAAGACCGACGCCGCCACCGCGCCGACCCCCGCCGACCCGGCGGTGCGCACGGCGGCGCGGTCCAACCCGGACACCGGCACCCAGTTCGTCCTGGTGCGGCACGCCGACCGGCGCACCGACACCGACGTGTCCACCACCCTGGACTGGGCCACCCCGGACGGCAGCTACCGGGTGCCCGTGCGGGTCGACGGCCGGGACGCCAAGATCCTGGTCGCCGGGTACGACCTGGGCGGCCAGCGGCTGGTGTGGTCGAACTCGGAGGTCCTGACCCACGTCGACGTGTCCGGTCGCGACGTGGCCGTGCTCTACGGCCGTGACGGCGAGCAGGGCTCGACCGTGCTGCGGTACGACTCGGCCCCGACCGTGGAGGTGCTCGACGGCCAGGTGCGCAGCAGCTACGACAACGGCGACCTGCGGCTGGACTACACCCACACCGGCCTGGCCCGGGTGCTGGTCTCCGGCGGCGGGCGCAAGCCGGTGCTGCTCATGCTCGGCACCGACGAGACCGCCGCGCGGTTCTGGAAGCTGGACACCGGGGCCGGGCCCGTCCTGGTCCTCGGCACCGCGCTGGCCAGGGGAGCCGAGGTCGAGGGCGACCGGCTGCGGCTGCGCGCCGACACCGACCGCGCGGGTGAGGTGGAGGTGTTCGCGCCGGTCCGGCACCTGTCGGTCGGCGGGCGCCCGGTGTCCGCGCGCCGCACGTCCAGCGGTTCCCTGGTCGGCTCGCTGCCCGGTCCGCGGCAGGTGCGCCTGCCCGAGCTGACCGGGTGGCGGTACCGCGCCGAGGCGCCCGGCATGGCCGAGTCCGGCTGGACCACCGCGGACCGGACCACCACCGCGAGCCCGATCAAGCCCAGGACGCTGCCGGTGCTCTACTCCGACGAGTACGGCCACCACAACGGCAACGTCTGGTACCGCGGCCGGTTCACCGCCACCGGCGCCGAGAAGGCGATCAGCGTCAACGCCGTCACCGGCAGGCGCGGCGTCTACCTGGTCTGGCTCAACGGCCGCTACCTCGGCTCGGCCGCGGGCGGCACGCAGGCCGACTCCGAACCGGTCAACCCCGACCCGGGCCGCGGCGACTTCGCCGTGCCCGAGGGGCTGCTGGCCGGCGGTGAGCGGGCCACGCTGACCGTGCTGGTCGAGAACATGGGCCACAACGACGACTGGACCGCCGACGACGTGCGCCACAAGCAGCCGCGCGGCCTGTTCGGGGTGGTGGTCGAGGGCTCCACCGCGCCGATCTCGTGGCAGATCCGCGGTTCGCGGGCGATGGACGGCGAACGCGGCCCGATGAACACCGGCGGCCTGTACGGCGAGCGCGCCGGCTGGCACCTGCCCGGCTCCGGAACCTGGCACCGCCCGCCGGGCGCGCTGGCGCCGGGGGTGTCCTGGTACCGCACCACCTTCGACCTGGACCTGCCGCGCGGGCACGACGTCTCGCTCGGCCTGCGGTTCGACGACACCACCGACCGCGACTACCGGGTGCTGATCTTCGTCAACGGCTGGAACATGGGCCAGTACCTCAACGCCGCCGGCCCGCAGCGCGAGTTCGTGCTGCCCACCGGCGTGCTGCGCGACCACAACACGCTCACCTTCGCCGTGATCTCCACCGGTGCGGCGCAGGGTGATCCGGGACCGGTGCGCCTGGTGACCCTAGGCAACCACCGGACCGGTGCTGCCACGGGCCGTTAGCCGCGGCGGCAGCAGCCGGACCTCCGGGTCGGCCGGGCCGTCGAGCCGGCGCATCGCCAGCTCGACGGCCAGCCGGCCGATCTCGACGGCGGGCAGGTCGACCGAGGACAGCGGCACGGCCTGCGCCCGCGCCACGTCCGGCGGGCAGACCGCGAGCACCGAGATGTCGCGCGGCACCCGCCTGCCCCGGCGGGCCAGCTCGGACAGCAGCGGGCCGAGGATCGCCTCGTTGTGCACGACCAGGCCGGTGACCGGGCCGCGACCGGCCAGCAGCCCGTCCAGGCACTCGCGCAGCCCGTCGTAGGTGGGCACGCAGGCCAGCGCGGTGGCCTCGATCCCGCGGCTCGCGGCGGTCTTGCGGAACCCGCCGAGGAACCGGCCCGCGTAGCTCGTGCCGCGCTCGTAGACGGCGGGGGAGGGACCGATGAGGGCGATGTCGCGGTGACCGAGGTCGGCGAGGTGGGTGACGCACTCCGACCCGGCGGCGGTGAAGTCCAGGTCCACGCAGGTCAGGTCGCGGGTGTCGTCCGGCACGCCGATCAGCACCGCCGGCCGGGCCAGCTCGCGCAGCACCGGCACGCGCGGCTCGGCGGCCTCGACGTCCATCACGATGATCGCGTCGGCCAGCGCGGAGGCCGCGACCCGGTGCAGGCCCTCCGCGCCCTCGTCGGCGGTCAGCAGCAGCACGTCGTGGTCGTGGGTGCGGGCCTCGGCGACGGTGGCGGTGACGAACTGCATGACCACCGGGACGTTCAGGTCGGCGCGCAGCGGGACGACCAGGGCCAGCACGTTGGTGCGGCTGCTCGCCAGCGCCCGCGCGCCCGCGTTGGGCCGGTAGCCGAGCTTGCGGATGCTGTGGTGCACCCGGCGCCTGGTCGTCTCCGAGATCGAGCGCTTCCCGGACAGCACGTAGGACACGGTGCTGGGCGAAACCCCGGCCGCTCGGGCGACGTCGGCGATGGTGACCATCGGGCGATCATAGTACCTGCGCGACCCCGCAGGTCCACTGTGGACCATCTTGAACGGTACCGTAACCCGACCCTGTATGAGAGCGCTAACACATCGACGGTCCGACCGCAAGGCGATCGCGCACCGGCTTTGGCGAAATGAGAAAGTTGATCACCTGAGCGGTGGTGGCCCATCGCGCCGGGTGCAATCTGGTTAGCGTTAACAGAATTTCTCGCAGGGCATGGTCTTTCTAGGCTCTTGATCGGTGCGCCCGGCTGCGGTAAGCGCTTTCCAAATCCCTGGGCGCACTTTGACGAGTCGCATGGTGGGCCGTCACCCTGTGTACCCGAAAGTGGAGGAGCGGTGACGTTACGCTGCCCCCGGAGGTGGTGCGGGTGCGGTTGCCGTTCGGCGTGCACGCCGAGGTGCGCGCGGACTTCGAGCGGCGCTGGGCACGGGCGCGGCCGTTGGTGCTGCTCGGTTTCCTCGCGCCGCCGCTGACCGGCCTGGTGGTCGCGCTGGTGGCGCCGTGGCCGGGCCCGGTGGCGCCGTCCTGGGTCCTGCTGCTGGTCGGTCTCGCGACGCCGGTGTGGTTCCTGGTCCGCCGGGTCTTCGCGCGCCGGACGGGCTGGTGGACCGGCCTGGTCGCCTGCGCCGCCCTGGCGCAGGCGCTCGGCCTCTGGCTGCTCACCCTGCACCCGCTGCTCGTCCTGCCGACGGTGGTCGCCGCCGCCGTCGCCGCGCCGCTCCTGGCGCGGGCGAGGGCGCTGCTGCTGGACGGCGCCGGTGACGCGATCGCCGGGACGACGCTCGGCGTGCGCAGCGGGTCGCGGCAGGTGCGCAACCCCACCGGGCACCCGGTGCCCGCCCACGCCGGTTTCGACGGCGAGCTGCTGCGCTGGCACGTGACCACCGGACCGTCCAACCCGGACTTCTCCGGCGGCGAGCTGCCGCTGCGCGACATCACCGGCGTGCGGGTGGCCGAGGCGCGCGGCGAGCCCGCCGGCGAGGTGGTCGTGGTCCGGGCCGCCGGGCGGGACGTCGAACTGGTCGTCGGCCGCCCGCACGAGTTCGCCGCCCTGCTCGACCAGCGGCTCCGGCTGCTGCGCCGCCCCGGCTGGTCGTAACGCCCGCCGTCGTCGCTCGTTGGTCGGGCACGGGTCCGACGACGGAAGGGGCAGCGGCATGGCGACCGAGCGGTTGCGGCTGGAGGACGGCACGGAGCTGAACGTGGTGCGCAGCGGCCCGCCCGACGCCGAGCTGACCGTGGTGCTCGCCCACGGCTACGCGCTGGACCACCGCAGCTGGCACCGGGTGGTGGCGGCGCTGCCCGCGTCCGCGCGGGTGATCGCCTACGACCACCGCGGCCACGGAGCGTCCTCGCCCGCCGACAAGGGGACCGCGACGATCGAACAGCTCGGCGACGACCTCGGCGAGCTGGTCGAGCGGCTGGCGCCCGAGGGTCGGGTCGTCGTCGCGGGCCACTCGATGGGCGGCATGGCCGCGATGGCGATGGCCGAGCGCCGTCCCCGCCTCTACCGGCAGCGGGTGGCGGGCATCGTCTTCGTGTCGACCGCCGCGACGGACCTGGGGGAGACGTCGTTGGCCTGGCCCAAGGCGCTGGGCAAGCTCGTCCGCGAGCTGGAGCGCGCCTTCGGCCCGCTGGTGCGCGCGGTCCGGGAGAGGATCGAGCCCGCGAAGACGGCCGGGCTGCGCTGGTGGCTGTTCGGCGACGAGCCGCGCCAGGAGGACGTGGACCTCACCGCGGACATGGTGTGGTCGCACTGGCCGGAGACCATCGCGTTGTTCCGGCCCGCGGTGGACCGGTACGACCGGGAGGCGGCGCTCACCGTCGCGGGGGAGCGGCCGGTGATCGCCATCGTCGGCGACGAGGACCGGCTGGTGCGCGAGTCCGACGCCGAGGCGCTGGCGGCGGCGGTCGGCGGCGAGTCGGCGGTGGTGGAGAACGCGGGCCACATGCTGCCGCTGGAAGCGCCGGCCGAGGTGGCCGCGCGGATCGTGGAACTCGGCGCCTGACGCGCTCGTGCCCGGCGGTGGTGGTCCGCCGGGCACGAGTCCGGGTGTCGATCCGGTGGCGCTCCTGGAACGCCGACCCCGGCGTCAGGCCGGTGTCGTGCGGTAGCTCTCGGTGTAGTAGTCGCCGAGGCGTCGGCGGTAGTCGTCGGCGTCGAAGGTGTCCGCGTCGTACTCCGGCGCGTGCCGCACCTGGTCCTGCGTGCGGTCGACGTGCACCTTCTTGGCGTCGTGGTCGACCCTCGCCACGGCGCCGACCGGCAGCACGACCTTCAGCTGCGACAGCCACGTGCCCGCGTCGACCAGCAGGCAGTCGGCGGGCACGCGCGCGTTGGCCTCGTCGACCTCGCCGATCGGGCCGTCGAGCGCTTCGACCCCGTACCCGAGCAGGCCGATGTCCGGGCGCTCCTGGCGCTGCGCCGGGTCGGTGGCCTCGCCCGCCTCGGGGGAGCTGGTGTCGCGCCGGTCGAAGACCTCGGCGACGTTGCGCCAGACCCACGGGGCGAAGGGGATGGGGAGCGGGTGCATCTCGGCCTCCTCGGTCGGGTGGACGACCAGGGGGTACCCGTTCGCACCGGGCAAAATCATGTCTGTGGACTCGATTACTTCAGTGTTGACCAAAACCAGTCCACTCGACGGGTGAAGTCGTGCGACAGGACCAAAACCGCTCAGGACGTCCAGCGCCAGACCGACGGCGGCCGGCCGCCCTTGGGTAGGGCGGCGGCGTGCTGGGCAGTGCGTTCGAGGCCGGGCACGCGTTCCATCGTGCGGCCGAGGTTGGCGGGGTAGGGGCGGTCGCCGGTCAGGGACTCGGTGACGTCGAGGGCTTGCGCGGTGGTGAACTCGCGGCCGAGGAGCCCTGCGGTGAACGCGGTGTCGCGCCACAGGTGGCCGGCCAGGAGGGGGCGGCAGTCGTGGACGATGCGGTCGTGGTCGAAGGCCAGCGGTGGCACGTCGGCCAGCGGTGTCCAGGTGGGGCCGTCGCCGGTCAACCCGGCGGGGTCGACGGTGGCCCACAGGGCGATGGACAGGGTCGGGCCTCGCGGGTCGCGGGACGGTTCGTCGAACGTGGTGAGCTGGCCGGTGGCGGTGATGGCGGTCCCCGGCAGGCCGAGCTTGCCGGTGACGGCGCGGTGGGCGGCGTCGCGGAGGCGTTCGCCCTTGCCGAGCAGGACGCCGGGCAGGGCGAGCCGGCCTGCGAACGGGTCGAGGGCGCGGGGTGCGATGCCGAGCAGGACGGTGCGGGCGGTCGGGTCGAAGCGCAGGGCCAGCACGTCCACCGACACGGGGGTCGACTCGATCATGGTGTGATTCTCCCGCACGTCAGCGGTGGGCGGGCGTCCGCACGGTGTAGTCCTCCCGGTCGGGTCCGTTGCCGGTGATGAGGACCGGGACGTCGAGGTGTTCTTCGAGCCAGGTGACGGGGTCGGGCAGGTCGGTGAGCGGTGCGTCGTGGGCGGTGGCGACTTTGAGGTCGTGGGCGTCGAGGTGGGTGACGGCGAGGCCGTCGACGCCGCCGGAGACGTCGATGGCGTAGCGGAGGAGGGTGGCGTCGAGGTGTCCGGTGCGCCAGGCGCCCTGGTAGTGGCCGGTGTCGTTGTGGTGTTCGGGGAAGCGGGTGAGGAGGGTGGGGTCTTCGGTGGGGAGGGGGCCCGCGCCGTGGCGGGTCTGGTAGGTGCGGGTGACGCCGATGACGGTGGCGTGGCGGTGGCCGAGGAGGGCGCGGGCGTTGTGGGGGGTGACGGTGGACCAGGTGGTGTGGGGGTGGAAGCCGTGGTGCTGGTCGAGGAGGACGCCTTGGGCGCCTTCGAAGACGAGGTCGCCCTGGTCGGCGAGGCGGCCGACTTCGTCGCCGGTGGTGGTGCGGACGGCTGCGGCGAAGTCGCGGTAGAGGTGGACGAGTTCGTCCACTGAGGTGGTGGGGCCGGTGAGGGGTTCGTAGAAGCGGGCGAGGGTGTCGAGCTTGGTGCGGAGGGTGGTGGGGTTGGCGCAGTCGCCGACGGTGGGTGGTGGTCCGGGTGTGCCGAGGACTTCTTGGTCCTCGACGGTGTCGCCGGTGGTGGCGTGGCGTTGGGTGAGGAGGCTGTACCAGGTGGTTTCGCCGATGCCCTTGCCGCAGCTGCCGTGGCGGGCGTGGCCGCGGGCGTCTTCGCGGGCTCGGTTGGCGGCGACGTGGATGGGGGTGGTGAGGAGTGCGTCGGCGTCGATGGTGAGGAGTCGGAGCGGGTCGGGGATGCCGAGTTGTTCGAGTTGGCGGGTTTCGGTGGCGAGGGCGATGGGTTCGACGAGGACGTGGTGGGAGAGGTGGGTGGGGGTGCCGGTGAGGGTGCCGGAGCCGAATTGGCTGAAGGTGTGGTGGCGGTGGTGGGTGACGACGTTGTGGGCGGCTTGGGCGCCGCCGTTGAAGCGGATGACGGCGGTGGTGGGGCGGTGGTGGCAGAGTGCGTCCACCACCGCCCCTTTGCCTTCGTCGCCGAAGCCGAGGCCGATGACGATGGTGTGGTTGTTCATCAGGTGAGGGTGACGGTGTCGGGGCCGTCGAGTTGTGGGGGAGCGGGGTTGGTGGGGGTGGTGTTGGCGCCGACGTGGACGAGGGCTTTGCCGACGGCTTCGCTCTCGGTGGTGGAGCCGATCTCGGCGAGGTCGACCATGGCTTGGTCGAGGTCTACGACGCGTTCTTCCAGGCCGATGGTGGCGGCGATGAGTTCGCAGACGGCGCCGGGGTCGTCGAGTTTGAGGAAGTGCTGGCCGAGGAGGTCGCGCCAGTGGTCGGCGATCTGGGGGTCGTTGTAGTAGGAGGACTGGTTGGGCAGGACGAAGTAGACGTGCCACTTGCGTTCGAGTTCGCGGTAGATGGAGGCGGGGTCGATGTCCTGCTTGACGTCGTCGCCGATGATGCGGCGGATGTGGCGGGCTTCGAGGCGTGGTTTGTTGAGTTCGTCGCCGATGAGGAAGAGGTAGCCCTTGCGGCCGCGCTTCTGCCAGGCGTCGGTGGTGACGTGGCGGGCGATGAAGTAGGCGGCGAGTTCGTAGGATTCGCTCTTCTGGCCGCCGCCGTTGCCTTCGAGGAAGATGGTGCGGAGTTGTTCGTCCATGCGGTTGTCGGATTCGAACTGGCCGATCTGGAGGGGGACGCGGTCGCTGTCGGCGTCGCCGATGCCGCCGAAGAGGAGTTGGGGGTCGGTGAGGTAGCCCTTGCGCTGGAGGAGGCCGTGGAGCTTGCCGAGTTTGCGCTGCATGATCTGGGGGACGCGGCCCATGGAGCCGGTGACGTCGAAGAGGATGGCGATGGGGGTGGAGTCGGCGTGGTCGGGTGAGTCGCGGCATTCGCGGGTGGTGACGTTCTTGGGGTCGAGGGTGGGGTCTGCTTTCCAGTGGGTGGCGGGGCGTGAGCGCATGGCGGCGGTGTAGCCGAAGTCGTCGATGCCCTTGGCGGCGCGGAAGGTCTTGGCCGCTGCGTAGGCGTTGTCGTCCCATTTGCCGTGTCCCATGTCAGGCTCCTGTCTGTGGTAGGGCGAAGGGTCGGTAGGTGCGTTCGCCGTAGAGGTGTTCGAGCAGGTCGTCGTATTCGGTGAGGAGGTCGACGGCGTCGGGTCGTCGGTGGGGGTCGTCTTGGGTGCAGCCGCGGGCGAATCGGCGTTGGGCGGTTTCGTCGGGGGCGAGGAGGTCGAGCATGAGGGTGTGGGCCATGTGGATGTCGGTGGCGGTGGTGGCGGGTTGTCCTTTGTGGATTTCGGGTGGGTAGTGGGTGGTGTGGTCGGTGGCGAGTGGTCGTTCGCCGGTGGTGACGGCGAAGGTCCAGCCGGCGAGGACGATGCCGTGGTGGGCGGGGTGGATGAGGACGTTGTCGGTGGTGATGGCGCCGTGGACGAGGCCGATCTCGTGGGCGCCGGCGATGGCGCGGAGGAGTCGGCGGTGCATCCAGGCGTAGTCGCGGCCGTCGAGGCCGTGGGGGTGGGCGGTTTTGACGTCGGTGAGGGTGGCGAAGCCGTCGGTGAGGGGGGTGAGGACGGTGAAGGCGTGGGTGCCGCGGGGTGTGTTGCCGGAGGTGTCGTGGAGGTGGGGGTAGTAGGGGCGTAGCCAGGGGTGGTGGTGGGTGAGGTGGTCGAGTCGGCGGAGGGCGTCCCACTCGGCGTGCAGGAGTGGGTTGAGGGTGGGGTTGCGGGCGACTTTGACGATGTGGGGTCCGTCGGTGAGGTAGAGGTTGGTGACGCTGCCGATGGCGTGTCGTCGGGTGAGGCGGTAGGTGGCGCGGGTGGTGCGGAGTTCGGTGGTGGTGCTGGTGTGCTGCCAGTCGTGGTGCAGGCGGGTGAGTCGGGCTGAGGCGGTGTGGGCCCTGGTGTCGTCGGGGGCGGTGCGGTCGGGGTGCAGGGCGGTGGCGAGTCGGCGGTGGAGGCGTTGGGCGTCTTTGCGGCGGGTGGGGTCGAAGGGGCCGAACAGGTCGGCTGCGGTGTCCGCCTGTTCGACCTGGGTGAGGGCTTCGTCCCTGGTGAACATAGTTTGAGTCTATACGACTCAAACCGGTGATCCGACTGTGTCGCCGGTCACCTTCCCCGTTGTCGATCAACCGGGTACAGTCGTCGGCGATGTTGTACTTCCTGTGATCATCGGTCCCGCGCCCGCGTAGAGCTCCGCTCCGCGAGCGCACTTCTCCACACCCTCCGCACCGATGACTCGGCGGTGTCCCCGTCGGGAACAGGAGTCTGCCTTGCGCACCGCGCAACTAGCCCTGCACAACGTCACCAAGAGCTATCACGGCCAGGTCGTGCTCGACGCGGTCTCGCTGACCGTCAAGCCCGGCGAGAAGGTCGGCGTGATCGGCGACAACGGTTCCGGCAAGTCGACCCTGCTCGGGGTGGTCGCGGGCCGGGTGGCCGCCGACAACGGCGAGGTCACCGTGGTCGCGCCCGGCGGGATCGGGTACCTGGCCCAGACGCTGGACCTGCCGCCGCGCGCGACCGTGGCCGACGCCGTCGACCTCGCGCTGGCCGACCTGCGCGAGCTGGAGGCCCGGATGCGCCTGGCCGAGGCCGAGCTGGCGGGTCCGCGCGCCGATCCGGAGCACTACGCGTCACTGGTGGAGCAGTACGAGGCGAGAGGGGGTTACGAGGCCGACACGAGGGTCGACGTCGCCCTGAACGGGTTGGGGCTGCCAGGGTTGGACCGGCGGCGCGCGCTGGGCACGCTGTCCGGCGGCGAGCGGTCGCGGCTGGCCCTGGCGGCCACGCTGGCGTCGTCGCCGGAGCTGCTGCTGCTGGACGAGCCGACCAACGACCTGGACGACCGGGCGGTGGCCTGGTTGGAGCAGCACCTGATGCGGCACCGCGGGACGGTCGTGGCGATCACCCACGACCGGGTGTTCCTGGAGCGGGTGACCTCGACCATCGTGGAGGTCGAGGCCGGTGGGGTGGCGCGCTTCGGCGACGGCTACGGGGGTTACCTGGCGGCCAAGGCGGCGTTGCGGGCGCGGCGGTCGCGCGAGCACGGCGAGTGGCGGGCGGAGGTGGCGCGCCAACGTCGCCTGCTGTCGGCGCACGCGCGGGCGTTGGGCGAGATCCCGCGCAAGCTGCCGCTGGCGGTGTTCGCGGCCGGCCCGTTCCGCGCCCGCGGTCGTGGGCACGGCGCGATGAGCCGGGTGCGCAACGCCAAGGAGCGGTTGGCGCGGCTGACCGTGAACCCGGTGGCGCCGCCGCCGGAACCGCTGCGGTTCGCCGCGCGGCTCGGCGGTGGCGGCGCGGACGCGCAGTGGGTGGCCGTGCTGTCGGACGTGCGGGTCGGCGACCGGTTGCGGTTGGCGCGGCTGGCCGTGCGGCCCGGCGAGCGGCTGCTGGTGACCGGCCCCAACGGCGCGGGCAAGACCACGCTGCTGCGGGTGCTGGGCGGTGAGCTGCGGCCGGACTCGGGGGTGGTCGACGTGCCGGTCCGGGTGGGCCACCTGCGGCAGGAGGAGGCTGCGTGGCCGCCGGGGCTGACCCTGCTGCAGGCGTTCGCGCAGGGGTTGCCGGGACACCCGGACGAGCACGTGGACGCGTTGCTGTCGCTGGGCCTGTTCGAGCGCCGCGACCTGCGGGCGCGGATCGGCGAGCTGTCCTACGGGCAGCGGCGGCGGGCCGAGCTGGCCCGGCTGGTGACCAGGCCGGTGGACCTGCTGCTGCTGGACGAGCCGACCAACCACCTGTCGCCGGGCCTGGTGGAGGACCTGGACCGGGCGCTGGCCGACTACCCGGGCGCGCTGGTCGTGGTGACGCACGACCGCCGCACGCGGGCCGGGTTCGCCGGGGAGCGCCTGCACCTGGAGGACGGCGAGGTGGTGTGACCGGTCCGGCGGGCCGCTGGACAGCCGGTCCCGGCGGCCCGCATGATCCGGTCGATCCGCAACCCCGGGGGATGACGCATGGTTTCGCCGTTGGACAACCCGGCCTGGACGTCGCTGACCGGGCCGCACGCCCGCTTCGCCGAACGGCACGGGCAGCTGCTGCGCTACCCGCCGGACGTCGCGCCGTTCGTGGCGATCCCGGACGAGCCCGACGACCGGCTGTGGGCGGACCTGTCGACGCTGGTCGGACCGGGCGGGGTCGTGCCGGTCACCACGGCCCTCACTCCGCCCGCCGGGTGGGAGCCGGTCGAGCGGGTCGACGCGGTGCAGCTGGTGGACGACGGCGTGGTCGCCACCGAGGACGCCGAAGCCGTGCCGCTGGGGCCGGCGGACGTGCCGGAGATGCTGGAGCTGGTGGCCCGCACCCAGCCGGGGCCGTTCCGGGAGCGGACCGTGGAGCTGGGCGGCTACCTCGGCATCCGGCGCGGCGGCGCCCTGGTCGCGATGGCCGGTGAGCGCATGCGCCCGCCGGGCTGGGCCGAGATCAGCGCCGTGTGCACCGACCCGGCCCACCGCGGCCGGGGCCTGGCCACCCGCCTGGTCCACGCCGTCGCGGCCGGGATCCGGGCCCGCGGCGAGCGGCCGATGATGCACGCCTCGGCGTCCAACACCGCGGCGATCCGGCTCTACGAGTCGCTGGGCTTCCGGGTGCGCGTCGAGGTCGACTTCGTGCTGCTGCGCGTGCCCTCCCGGACGGCCGGTCCCGCCGGGGCGGCCGCGCGCCCCTGACCGCGGGGGCCCGGCCGTCGGACAGCCCGGCCGCGATGTCGCGCGCCTGCACGTCGCGGCGCTGCGACATCGCGGTGAGCCGGCCGAACGCGGCGTCGGCGTCGCAGCGGTGCGCGGCCATCAGGACGCCCATCGCCTGGCCGATCGTGCCGCGGCTGACCAGCGCCCGGCGCGCCACCCCGGCCGACCCCACCCGCGGCACCACGACGGTGAACGTGCTGCCCGGCCCGGCTCGCCGTCCACAGGGGACCGCGCCGCCGCCCCGACGGGTGCGCCGCCGCGCGCGGGATGGTCAACTTGGGCGACGACCGACGACCCGGGTGAGGATGGCCGATGACTCCCGACCAGACGCGCGCGACCACGACCGCGGCGCCGTGGTGGACCTCCGCGGTGGTCTACCAGGTGTACCCGCGCAGCTTCGCCGACTCCGACGGCGACGGCGTCGGCGACCTGCCCGGCATCACCGCCCGGCTCGACCACCTGCGACGGCTCGGCGTCGACGTGGTCTGGCTGTCGCCCGTCTACGCCTCCCCGCAGGCCGACAACGGCTACGACATCTCCGACTACCAGGCGATCGACCCGGTGTTCGGCACGCTGGAGGACTTCGACCGGCTGCTGGCCCGGACCCACGAGCTGGGCATGAAGCTGGTGATGGACCTGGTGGTCAACCACACCTCCGACGAGCACCCCTGGTTCGTGGAGTCCCGCTCCTCCCGGGACGCCCCCAAGCGCGACTGGTACTGGTGGCGCCCGCCGCGCGAGGGGTTCGAGGTCGGGCAGCCGGGCGCGGAGCCCACCAACTGGGCGTCGTTCTTCTCCGGCCCGGCGTGGACCCTCGACGAGGCGACCGGCGAGTACTACCTGCACCTGTTCGACCGCAAGCAGCCGGACCTGAACTGGGAGAACCCCGAGGTCCGCCACGCCGTGCACGCGATGATGCGGTGGTGGCTGGACCGGGGCGTGGACGGCTTCCGGATGGACGTGGTCAACCTGCTGTCCAAGGACCCCGCCCTGCCCGACGGCGCCACCACCGGCGTCGGCGGCTTGGGCGACGGGTTCCCGCACTTCGCCACGGGGCCGCGCATCCACGAGTTCCTGCGGGAGATGCACCGCGAGGTGTTCGAGGGCCGGTCGGGCGAGCTGCTGACGGTGGGGGAGATGCCCGGCGTGACGTGGGCGGACGCCCGGCTGTTCACCGACCCGGCCCGGCGCGAGCTGGACATGGTGTTCCAGTTCGAGCACGTCTCGCTCGACCACGGCCCGGGCGGCAAGTTCGACCCCAAACCGCTGGACCTGCGCGACCTCAAGGCGTCGCTGGGCCGCTGGCAGACCGCGCTGGGCGAGGTCGGCTGGAACAGCCTGTACTGGAACAACCACGACCAGCCCCGCGTGGTGTCCCGCTTCGGCGACGACGGCGAGCACTGGCGCGAGTCCGCGACCGCGCTGGCCACCGTGCTGCACCTGCACCGCGGCACGCCCTACGTCTACCAGGGCGAAGAACTCGGCATGACCAACGCCCCGTTCGCCGGGGTGCACGAGCTGCGCGACGTCGAATCGCTCAACCACCACCGCGAGGCCGTCGCCGCGGGCGTCGACCCCGACGAGGTGCTGCGCGGCCTGCGCGCCATGGGCCGCGACAACGCCCGCACCCCCGTGCAGTGGGACGCGAGCCCCCACGCCGGGTTCACCACCGGCGAGCCGTGGCTGGCGGTCAACCCCAACCACACCTGGCTCAACGCCGCCGCCCAGTACGACGACCCCGACTCGGTGTTCAACCACTACCGCCGGCTCATCGCGCTGCGCCACGAGCAGCCCGTGGTCGCCCTGGGCGACTTCCGCATGCTGCTGGCCGACCACCCGCACGTCTACGCCTACGAACGCGCCCTCGACGGCGACCGGCTGCTCGTCGTGGCCAACCTCGGCGGCGCGCCGCAGGCCGTCGACCTCGACCCCGGCTGGACCGCCGCCGACGTCGTCCTGACCAACCTCGGCCAGGCGCGGATCACCACCGGCCGCGCCGACCTGCACCCGTGGGAGGCGCTGGTGCTGCTCAAACGCCCCTGACCCGGCCGGCCCCACGCCGGTCCACCCCGAACAGGTCCGCGGCGATCCGGGCGGCCGACCGCGACCCGTCCACCACGACCACCCGGTGGCCCGGGTCGCGGGCCTGTCCGGCGACGGCGGCGGCGAACCGCGCGTCGCGCCGCATCCACCGCCGGAACGCGCCGCCCGGGTCCGGCGCGTCCCGCAGCAGCTCCCGCGCCCACGCCCGCCGCGCGTAGTGCCGCACCTGGAACCGCGGCGTCGGCACCAGCCACGCCGCCCGCGCCGCCGGCACACCCAACCCCGCCACCAGTTCCGGCAGCAGCGCCGCGCCCTCGACCACCACCGCGCCGCCGATCGCGGCCACGTCCCGCACGACCAGCGGGAACTGCTCGCGGTACGCGGCGAACCGGTCCGCCACCTGCACCCCGACCGGCCGCGCCAACCGCTCGCCCGCCGACCACGACACCAGCCGCGCCGCCACCCCGCCCGGCGCCTCGGCCGCGTGCCGCTCGAACCGGTCGTCGCACGAGTACGCCGTCGCCCCCCACGCCGCCGCGAGCAGCAAAGTCGTTTCGCGCCGAAAGGCGCCGTGCCGGACAATCGCCCGATCGATTCCGGACGCGATGGAGGATGACCGGGTGCTGGCTGGAGACATCGGGCTCGAACTGGGCCTGCGGGTGGCCGACGCGCTGAAGGCGGCGCTCGACGTGGACATCACCCCCGTCGAGGCGCTGATCCGACCCGCCGCCCCCGGCCGCGGCGCGGACTACCAGTGCAACGTCGCCATGAGCCTGGCCAAGAGGCTCGGCCGACCGCCCCGCGACGTCGCCGCCGCCCTCGTCGAGCACCTGGACGCCGCCGACCTGGTCGAGCCGCCCGAGGTCGCCGGACCGGGGTTCGTCAACCTCACCCTGCGCCGCGACTGGCTCCAGGAGCACACCTCCCGCCTGCTCGGCGACGACCGGCTGGGCGTGCCCGAGGCCCGGCCCCGCCGGTACGCCATCGACTACAGCAGCCCCAACGTGGCCAAGGAGATGCACGTCGGCCACCTGCGGTCCACCATCATCGGCGACGCCGTGGTGCGGCTGCTGGAGTTCGCGGGCCACGAGGTGATCCGGCACAACCACCTCGGTGACTGGGGCACCCCCTTCGGCATGCTCATCGAGCACCTGGTCGACCTCGGCTGGACCTCCGGCGAGCACTCCATCGGCGACCTCGACGGCTTCTACCAGCAGGCGCGCAAGAAGTTCGACGCCGACCCCGCCTTCGCCGACCGGGCCCGCCACCGCGTCGTGGCCCTGCAGGGCGGCGACGAGCCGACCCTGGCGCTGTGGCGGGAGCTGGTGCGCGAGTCCGAGCGGCACTTCGCCACCGTCTACGAGCTGCTGGGCGTGAAGCTGACCGACGGGGACTACTACGGCGAGAGCTTCTACAACCCGTTCCTGGACGAGGTCGTGGACGAGCTGGAGGCCAAGGGCCTCACCGAGGTCAGCGACGGCGCCGTGTGCGTGTTCCCGCCCGGCTTCACCAACCGCGAGGGCGAACCCCTCCCGCTGATCGTGCGCAAGAGCGACGGCGGCTACGGCTACGCCGGCACCGACCTGGCCACCGCCCGCTACTGGACCCGGGACCGCGGCGCCACCGACCTGCTCTACCTCGTCGGCACGCCCCAGGCCCAGCACTTCCGGATGGTCTTCGCCGCCTCCCGGGCCGCCGGGTGGCTCGACGACGACCACCGCGCCGCCCACATCGGGTTCGGCTCCGTCCTCGGCGAGGACGGCAAGATCCTGCGCACCCGCGCCGGCGGCACGGTGAAGCTGGTCGACCTGCTGCGCGAAGCCGTCGACCGCGCCGCCGCCGTCGTCGGCGAACGGTCCAAACAGGACCCCGAGGGGCAGGGGCGGGTGGCCCGCGCCGTCGGCATCGGCGCGGTCAAGTACGCCGACCTGTCCGGCGACCGCGAGAAGGACTACGTCTTCGCCTGGGACCGGATGCTGGCCATGGAGGGCAACACCTCCGTCTACCTCCAGTACGCCAACGCGCGCGTGCTGTCGATCGTGCGCCGCGTCGGGCACGACGCCGAACCCGGCACCCCGGTGGTCCTGGCCGAACCCGCCGAACGCGCCCTGGCGGTGAAGGTCCTGCAGTTCCCGGCCGCCCTGGCCACCGCGACCGAGGAGTACGCGCCGCACAAGCTGTGCACCTACCTGTACGAGACGGCGGTCGCGTTCTCCGCGTTCTACGAGAGCTGCCCGATCGCGCAGGCCGAGGACGACCGCACCCGCCGGTCCCGCCTCGTGCTGGCGCGGCTGACCTCCCGCGCCCTGACCCTGGGCCTGTCCCTGCTGGGGATCGAGGCCCCCGACCGCATGTGACCCCGGCCGGCCGGGGGACCGGCGCGGTCGAAGGACGGCACGGGTCAGGGGACCGGCGGGCTCAGGGGACCAGCACGACCTTGCCGGTGACCGTGCCCGACTCGGCCAGCCGCACGGCGTCCGCGACCCGCTCCAGCGGCACCCGCGCGGCCACCTCGGGCCGCAGCGACCCCTCGGCCAGCAGGCCGAACACCGCGCCCAGGTCCCGGGCCAGGCGGGCGCGGAAGCGGGTCGCGGCCCGCCTGCCCGCCCAGACGTTGAAGAACGTGGCGGTGCGGCCGTTGGGCAGCGCGTTCCACCACAGCAGCCGGGCGAACAGCGCCAGCACCGGCAGCCGGGCCGACCCCCGCCGGTCGCGGGTGGAGGCGGTGCCGTAGGCGACGAGCGCGCCGCGCGGCGCGAGCAGCCGGTAGGAGTCGACGATCCCGGGACCGCCGACGTGGTCGAACACCGCGTCCACCCCGCCGGGCGCCAGCGCGCGCACCCTGGCGGGCAGGTCGGCGTCGCGGTAGTCGACCGGGGTCGCGCCCAGCGCCCGCACCGCGTCGTGGTGGCGCGGCGACGCGGTGCCGATCACCCGTGCGCCCGCCAACCGGGCCAGCCGCACCAGGGTCGAGCCGACGCCGCCGTTCGCGCCGTGCACCAGCACCGTCTGCCCGGCGGCGACCCCCGCCACGTCGTGCAGCATCCGCCACGCCGTGAGGCCGTTGACCACCAGCGCCTCCGCCTCGGCGGGGTCGACGCCGTCGGGCACCGGCACCAGGTCGGCGGCGTCCACCACGGCGTGGCTGGCCCAGCCGCCGACCTTCGTCAGCGCCGCGAACCGCCCGCCCACCAGCGCCGGGTCCACGCCCGGCCCGACCTCGGCGACCGTGCCGACCAGGTCGTAGCCCGGCACGAACGGGAACGCGGGCTGGTCGTAGTACCTGCCCCGGCGCATCTGCTGCTCGGCGAACGACACCCCGGACGCCTCGACCCGCACCAGCGCCTGCCCCGCGCCGGGCGCGGGCCGTTCGCGGCGGCGCAGTTCGAGGCCGTCGGGCTCGACCACGCCCGGCAGCACGACCTCCAGGACCCGGTCCGTCGGCGTCTCGCCCATCCGTCCTCCAGGTGTGAGTGGTCAGTCACTCAGTACGACGCCGAGTGAACACCGACCGGGGTGAAGTGTCAAGCAGGGCAGCTAAAGGGGAGTGATCAGGTGATCACAGACGGGGGTAGACGTGCGTCTCCGTCGCCTTCACCGCGGCCCACAGCACGTCACCCGGCCGCAACCGCAGCTCCGCCACCGTCGCCGTGGTCACGTCCGCCAGCACCGGCGGCGCGCCGTCCAACCGCACCCGCGTGGTGTGCGCGTGCTGCTCGATCGCGGCCACCGCCACGCGCCACGTGTTGCGCGGGCTCCCGGCCGGCCGCCGCGGGTGCAGCCCCACCGCCGTGGGCGGGAACACCACGTGCACCGGCCCCGACGCCGGCTCCGCGACGGTGAACGCCCCGCCCCCGTCCAGCGCCACCGCCGTCCCCTCCGCCGTGCCCCGGTACAGGTTCAGGCCCACCAGGTCCGCGACGTAGTCGGTGCGCGGCCGCCGCGCCACCTCGGTCGGCGTGCCCTCCTGCACCACCCGGCCCCGCTCCAGCACCACCAGCCGGTCGGCCAGCACCATCGCGTCCACCGGGTCGTGCGTCACCAGCACCGCGTGCCCGGGGAAGTCCCGCAGGTGCCGGCCCAGCTCGGCGCGCACGTGCACCCGGGTCGCCGCGTCCAGCGCCGCCAGCGGCTCGTCCAGCAGCAGCAGCTCCGGGCCGGTCGCCAGGGCCCGCGCCAGCGCCACCCGCTGCGCCTGCCCGCCCGACAACGCGCGCGGCCGCACCCCGGCGTGCTCCGCCAACCCCACCCGGTCCAGCCACCGCGCCGCCTCCGCCCGCGCCGCCGCCCGCCCCGCGCCCCGCGCCCGCAGGCCGAACGCCACGTTCTCCAGCGCCGACAGGTGCGCGAACAGCAGGTAGTCCTGGAACACCACGCCGATCGGCCGCTGCCGCGCGGGCAGGAACACTCCCGGCGGCTCGTCCCACGTCCGCCCGCCCACCCGGACGTGCCCGCCGGTCAACGGCAGCAACCCCGCCAGGGCGCGCAACGCCGTGGTCTTGCCCGCCCCGTTCGGGCCGAGCAGCGCCACCACCTCGCCCGGCTCCACCACCAGCTCCGCGACCAGCCGGAACCGGTCGCGCGCCACCTCCAGCACCGCGCGCAGCGTCACGTCGGCCCGCTGATCCACCGGTCGCGCAACGCGGCCAGCACGCCCACCGACACCAGCAGCAGCACCACGCTCAGCACGATCGCCGCCTCCGGATCGGTCTCCAGCGCCAGGTACACCGCCAGCGGCATCGTCGTCGTCTCGCCCGGGAAGTTGCCCGCGAACGTGATCGTCGCCCCGAACTCGCCCAGCGCCCGCGCCCAGCACAGCACCGTCCCCGCCACCACGCCCGGCAGGACCGACGGCAGCGTCACCCGCCGGAACGCCAGCCAGCGCGACGCGCCCAGCGTCGCCGCGGCCTCCTCGTACCGCGGGTCGGCCGCGCGCAACGCCCCCTCCACCGAGATCACCAGGAACGGCATCGCCACGAACGCCTCCGCCAGCACCACCCCGGCCGTGGTGAACGGCAGCGACACGCCGAACCACGCCTCCAGGTGCTGCCCGACCAGCCCGCGCCGCCCCAGCACGAACAGCAGCGCCACCCCGCCCACCACCGGCGGCAGCACCAGCGGCACCGTCACCAGCGCCCGCAGCACACCCCGCCCCGGCACCTCGCCCCGCGCCAGCAACCACGCCAGCGGCACGCCCAGCACCAGGCACAGCGCCGTCGCCAGCGTCGCGCACACCAGCGACAACCGCAGCGCCTCGCCGACCTCCGCGTCCGCCAACCGCGCCGGCAGCGTCCGCCACGGCACGCGCGCCACCAGCCCCGCCAGCGGCACCAGCAGGAACGCCAGGCCCAGCACGGCCGGCAGCACCAGCACCGGGGGCAGCCCGCCCCCGGTCCGACGGCGGGTCGACCTCACGGCACGTCGAACCCGGCCTCGGCCAGCACGGCCCGGCCCCGGTCGGACCGCACGTGCTCCACGAACGCCCGCGCGCCCGCCGCGTTCGGCGCGCCCGCCAGCGGCGCGATCGGGTAGTCGTTGACCGCGTCGTCCGCCTCGGCGAACCCGATGCCCTCCACCTCGCCGCCCGCCGCCCGCACGTCGGTCCGGTACACCAGCCCCGCGTCCACCTCGCCCAGCCGCACCTTGGTCAGCACCGCCTTCACGTCCTGCTCCACCGTGTCCGGCCGGGCGGTCACCCCGGCGGCCGCGAACACCCGCCGCGCCGCCGCGCCGCACGGCACCTGCTCCGCGCACACCGCGACCTTCGCCGCCTCGTCGCCGAAGTCGGCCAACCCCGCGACCCCCGCCGGGTTGCCGCGCGGCACCGCGATCTCCAACCGGTTGCGCGCGAACACCACCGGCTCGGCGGCCGTCCCGCCCGCGTCCGCCACCTCCGCCATGTTCGCGGGCGCGGCCGAGGCGAACACGTCCGCCGGCGCGCCCTGCCCGAGCTGCCGCGCCAGCGCCGAGCTGCCGCCGAAGTTGAACACCACCTCCACGCCGGGGTGCGCGGCCTCGAACTCGTCGCCCAACACGGTGAACGTCCCGGTCAGCGACGCCGCCGCGAACACCGTGACCCGCTCCCGCGGGCCCGTGCCGCCGCACCCGGCCACCACGAGCAGCGCCACCAGCGCCAGCGCGCGCATCACGCCTCCGGGACCTCGACCACGACGTGGGTGGACTTGATCGAGGCCACCGCCACGCTGCCGACCTCCAGGCCCAGCTCGTCGGCCGAGTCGCGGCTCATCAGCGACACCACCCGGAACGGCCCGGCCTGCAGCTCCACCTGCGCCATCACCCCGTCCTTCACCACCCGCGTGACGATCCCGCGCATCCGGTTGCGCGCCGACGCCGCCACCGTCACCCCCGGCTCCGGCGCCTCGGCCAGCCGCTGCGCGAACACCGCCAGCTCCCGGCCGTCGACACCCTTGCGCCCGCTGTCGAGCCGCACCGACGCCAACCGGCCCTGCTCCACCCACCGGCGCACTGTGTCGTCGCTCACCCCGAGCAGGGAAGCGGCCTCGCTGATCCGCAGATTCGGCACGACGGCCAGTGTAGCGCCGCACGTGCGGAAGCGAGTGATCGTCGTTTCACCGGACCCCCTCCGGGTACGCCAAGCCCAACAGCGTGATCGGAGGAGCTGCCATGACCACCTCGGCCGAACGAGTCGGCGCCCGTCGCCGCCCCGTCCAGGCGCTCGCCCTGTTCGTGGGCGTGGTGTTCCTGCTGGTGGGGGTCCTCGGCTTCGTGCCGGGCGCGACCGCGGACCTCGACCGGATCACCTTCGCCGGCCCGCACTCCGGGGCCGAGCTGTTCGGCGTGTTCCAGGTGTCGGTCCTGCACAACGCCCTGCACCTGCTGTTCGGCGTGGCCGGGGTCCTGGCCGCCGCCACCCGCGGCGCGTCCCGCCTGTTCCTCGTCGCCGGCGGGTTCGCCTACCTGCTGCTGTGGATCTACGGCTCGGTCGTCCACTCGATCGACCACGAGGGCGGCCCGGCCAACTTCGCCCCGGTCAACCCCGCCGACAACCTCCTGCACCTCGGCCTCGGCGCCGGGATGGTCCTGCTCGCCGTGCTCGCCACGGTGGCCGAGCGCTCCGCCGGTCGCTACCCCGGCCGGGAACAACGCGGTGAGTGACGCCCGGGTGACCACCCACCCCCACCCGTCGCGTAAGTTCACCCGGCGAGGTGCTTGACGGGGAGGGCGTAGATGGCGAGTTCCGGAGGACGGCGGCATTTCGGGCGAGTGGACCCGTTCTGCCTGTTCATGGTCCTGCCGCTGGTGCTGATCGCGGGCATCCTGATCTGGGGCGGCCTGGCCTGGGTCGGCGTCGTCGTCATCGTCATCGCCGGGATCGTGGTGCTGGTCGACTCGTGGACCAACCGGCCCCTGCCGTTCGACGTGCCCGAGGACGACTACGACTACGACCCGCCCGCCTCCGGCAACCGGGCCTACTGACCGTTCACCCGTACGTGCAGGCGCCGCGGTGGTCCAGGGTGGCGGCCACCGCGACCCCGAACGGTCGCAGCGCCTCGTCGACGTCGACCACGTCCGCGACGCCCCCGCCCGGCAGGTGCTGCGCGGTCCCGAAGCCCCAGCGCGCCTGCCGGCGCGACCACACCCGGTCGACGTTGCAGTGGTGCAGGAAGAACACCGGGTCGTTGGGCGAGTCGACCCGCGCCACGTGCCCGCCCGCCCGGTCGCGCACCCCGCCGCTGGACGCCGAACCCCACGGCGGCACGTCGTAGGTCGACACGCCCGCCGCGGTGTCCACGTCGGACACCGTCGGCAGCGAGCCGCGCAATGCCATCGCCCGCCGCAACGCCGTCGAGGACGTGGCGCTGACGTTGATCCGCCACTTCACGGCGCCCGCGACCGGCCCGGTGGCGACCGGCCCGTTCCCGCCCGACCCGTTGCCGCCCGTGAAGTCCGGGGTGAACGGCGCGCCGGCGGTCGACCGGGTCGGCCGCCCGGTCCCAGCACGGCAGGTCCACCGCCGGGTCGTGCGCCTTCAACGCCTTCCCCAGCTCCAGCAGGTACTGCCGGTGCCACGGCAGGAACGACGGCGACATGTGCGCGAACCGGTGGCCGTCCACCGCGTTGGAGTACGACATGTGGGTGCGCACGAACCAGTCGTAGTTGCGGCCGATGGCCTGCGCCTTCAACGTCTTCGCCGCGGCGGCGAAGGCCGCCTTCTCGGCGTCGGCTCCGAGGGCCCGGCCGTCCCTCTCCTGTGGAGCGTGCGACGACGACGTCCCGCCATCAACGCCTGTCGCACGAACGAGTGGGGCGTCGGCCCGTCCCCGGAACGCGATCCCGTCAGGCGGTGCGAAGGGTCAGCAGGGAGATCTCGCTGGGCGCGAAGACCCGCAGCGGCGGACCCCAGAACCCCGCGCCCCGGCTCGTGTAGAGCCACGTCCGCTCGCCGTGCCGGCTCAGGCCCGCCAGCACCGGCTGCTGCAACCGCACCAGCAGGTGGAACGGCCAGATCTGGCCGCCGTGCGTGTGCCCCGACAGCTGGAGGTCCACGCCCGCCGCCACCGCCTTGCCGATCTCGCTGGGCTGGTGCGCCAGCAGCACCACCGGGTCCTCGGCCCGGACGCCCGCCAGCGCGGCGTCGAGGTCCGCGCCGTGCCCGGCCTCGCCGGAGTACGCGCCGGTCACGTCGTCCACGCCCGCGAACACCAACCGGGCCCCGCCGCGCTCCAGCACCCGGTGCTGGTTGTGCAGGCTCGTCCACCCCAGCTCGGCCATGTGGTCCAGCCACGCCTGGGCGTTGCCGATGTACTCGTGGTTGCCCGAGACGTAGAACCGGTGCGCCGCCCGCACGTCGCCCAGCGCGGCCGCCTGACCGCGGCGCTGCGCCACCGTGCCGTCCGCGATGTCGCCGACGTGCACCACGACGTCCGGGTCCAGCCCGTTGACCGCCGCCACCGTGCCCACGGACCACTTCGTGCGGTCGATCGCGCCGTAGTGGGTGTCGGCGAGCACCGCGATGGTCAGCCCGTCGAACGCCTCGTCGAGCCGGGGGAGCACCACGTCGGTCCGCTTCACCCGCGGCACCCTGCGCGCCTCGCGGATGCCGTAGGCGACCAGGAGCGTGCCGACCACTAGCAGCGCCACCGCGAGCAACCGGGCGCGGAACGGGTTCTCCACCCCCGCGACCGCCAGCACGAGCCGCAGCGCGTGCGCGATCACGGCCCACGAGAAGAACACCCACACCACGCCGAGCAGCAGGTGCGCGACGCGGGAGACCCGGTCGGAGTGCCGGCGGCCGTGCGCGCGGACCATCAGCAGCGGGAACGCCACCGTGACCATCGCGAAGAACGCCGTGCCGACCGCCTGCACCGGCCACGGCCACCGCGCGGACGGCGGGAGCAGCGCCGTCCACGGCACCCAGAAGAGCAACAGGGTCACCGTCACCAGCACCGCCGTGAAGGTGACGCGCCGCCGAGCGGACGGACGGGGTGGCGCGGTCGTCGTGCTCGACATCGGGTGCTCCTCGACGGGCTTTACGAACCAGCGGGCTCTTATCGACGGTAACCCGCCGCGCGGCCGGTGTCCAAGTCCGGCCCGGTTTGGCCCCGGGGCGGGCGGAAACCCTGGTCGCATGCCTGACGAGAAGATCGACACGACCGACGACAACCCGGTCGGCACGACCGGTGACAGCCCGACCGGTGACGACTTGACCGACGCGGCCGCGCAGGACGAGCGGCTGGCCGAGTCCCAGCGCAACATCGACGAGGCGAAGGCGCTCGCCGCGGACCTCGCCGAGAAGACCCCCGACCCGCTCCCCGGCGGCGATTCGGCCGAGGGGACGCCTCCCGGCCCCTGAACGCGCGCGGTTTGCCCTGCGTAGCGGAGTCCATAATGGACTCACCCGAATGGCGGTTGAGAACGCGCACACCGATATGGATAGTTCCATCTTCGGTGACGCAACGCGTCGATCACAGGCCGTTTGACTTGGGGGTAACCGGGCGTGGCTCGTCCACTCCGCAGCGTGGTGGACGATCCGCTCTCATCACCCGATCAGACCGGACCACGCCGGACCAGGAAGCTGGCCGAGATCTACGCCTGGCTCAGCGCCGTCGCGTTCACACTCCAGCTGTTCTTCGTCGGCACCGGGCCCGGCCACTTCGTCCTGGCCGCCCTGGTGCCGCTCGTGCTCGTGTCGTGGTGGCTGCGCCCCAAGCGGGACAGCTGGCTCGTCGCGGCGGTCGAGTGCGTCGTCGCCCACGGCGGCGCGTTCGTGCTGCCCAACCCGCAACCCGTCATCGCCTTCCTGTTCGCGGTCACCGTGCGGCGCGCGCTGCGCGGCGACCACGGCCTGTTCCCGCTCAAAGCGCTGCCCGCGCTGCTGGGCTACCTGAGCGGGTGCGCGGTGTGGTTCGCCGCCACCCCCGCCGCGGTGTCCGGCCCGCTCGTCCTGGCCGCGCTGATGCCGCTGGTCGGGCTCGTGGTCGGCGCGATGGCGCTGCACGAGACGTCCCGCTCGTCCCGGCTCGTCGGCGATGCCCACCGCACCGTCGAGGCGGTCGTGCGGGCCAGCCCGGTCGGGCTCGTGCTGCTCGACGCCGAGGGCTCGCCGCGCCTGCACAACGACCGGGCCCGCGAGCTGCTGGCGTGGACGCCCGACCGGCCGGGCCGGGTGCCCTGCCCGCACGGCCCCGACATCGCCACCTGCGACCAGGGCTGCCGCGCCGCCGAGGTCGAGGTCGAGGTCGAGGTCGAGGTGCGCCGCACCGACGGCTCGACCGGCGTCCTGGCGGTGCACGCCGTGCCCGTCGAGCACGTCTCCGAGCCGCACACCCTCGTCACCGCGCTGGACGTGAGCAAGCGCCGCGAGTGGGAGGACGCGCTGCGCACCCGCGCCGAGCGCGACGAGCTGACCGGCCTGGCCGGGCGCACCCACTTCCTGCACCTGGTGGAGGAGGCGCTGCGCGCCGGCGAGGCAGTCGGCCTGCTGGTGATCGACCTCGACGGCTTCAAGGAGGTCAACGACGCCGAGGGCCACGAGGCGGGCGACTGGTACCTGGTGTCGGCGGCCGAGCGGATCGGCCGCGCCATCGGACCCGTGGCCACCGCCGCGCGGCTGGGCGGCGACGAGTTCGCCGTGCTCGCCGCCGGCCACGACGTCCGCGACGCGGCCCGGCTGGCCACCCGCGTCCTGTCCGAGCTGGCCCGGCCGCTGACCGGGCTGGGGCACGAGACGGTGATCCGGGCCAGCGTCGGCATCGCCGTGTCCTCGCCCGGCGTCGGCACGGCGGACCTGCTGCGCGACGCCGACACCGCCATGTACGTGGCCAAGCGGGAGGGCGGCGCGCGCATCCGGCTGTTCCAGCCCGAGATGGGGGAGCGGGTGCTGGCCCGGCAGCGCGACAAGGTCGACCTGCGCGCGGCCGTGTCCGAGGGGCAGCTGGTGCTGCACTACCAGCCGATCGTGGACCTGGCCACGTCCACGGCGGCCGGCGCGGAGGCCCTGGTGCGGTGGCAGCGGCCGGGGCACGGGCTGCTCGGGCCCGGCGAGTTCATCGGGCTGGCCGAGGAGACCGGGATCATCGTGCCGCTGGGCAACAAGGTGCTGGCGGGCGCGTGCGAGCAGGCCATGCGGTGGCGCGAGCAGGGACGCGCGCTCGGCGTGACGGTGAACGTGTCCACCCGGCAGCTGTCCGCGCCCGGGTTCCTGCCGTCGCTGGACCGGGTGCTCAAGACCACCGGCCTGCCGCCGGAGCGGCTGACCATCGAGGTCACCGAGTCGGTCTGGGCCGACGGCGCCGCGATGCGCGGGCTGATGGAGGTGCGGGAGACCGGCGTGCGGGTGGCGCTGGACGACTTCGGCACCGGGTACTCGTCGCTGAGCTACCTGCAGCGGTACCCGTTCGACGTGGTGAAGATCGACAAGTCGTTCACCGGGTCGCTGGACGACACCGGCCGCACCGCGGGCGTCGTGCGCTGCATCATCGACCTGGCCGACGTCCTGGGCGCGCACACCGTCGCCGAGGGCATCGAGACCGAGGCCCAGGCCGACTGGCTGCGCAACGCCGGCTGCGCCTACGCCCAGGGCTACCTCTTCGGCCGCCCCGACCTCCCCGAGAACTGGACCGCCCAACCCTCCGTCCCCCACTGACCCCGCGAGAGTCCAACGCTCAGCTCGCGAGAGTCCAACGCTCACGCACCCCGAGTTGAACGCTCGGCGGCGCCTGAACGTAGAACTCAGTGGTCCTGGACGTTGGACTCTCGCGAGCCGGAGGTTGGACTCTCGTGGTCAGGGGAGGTCGGCCAGGGTGTTCCAGAACAGGAGTTCGTAGGAGTGCAGGAGGCGGGCGGCGGGCATCGCGGCGGCGGGGCGCCAGCCGGTCGCGAGAACCTGGTCCAGCGCGCGCAGGCCCAGGGCGTCCAGCTCCGGCGCGGGTTCGGCGAAGAAGTCGAAGAACGCGCAGCCCGCGTCGTCGAAACCGTAGTGCTCGCGCAGCGCCGCGGCGATCGCCGCGCAATAGCCGCCCCATTCCGCGAAGTTCGCCAGAATCGCCAGGAGGGCGTCGTGCGGATTGCCGTCCAACGCCAGCCTGGCCACGTACGACGGATATGCCTGACATCCCGGCAACGGCCGGTACTCGGCCACGTCGTCCGGGGTCAGGCCGGTCGCGGCGGCGAAATCGGCCAGTTTGGCCAACGCCAGTCCCTCACCACCCGCGACCGCGGCGAAGAACTCCCGCTGCGCCGGTTCGGTCGACTGCGCGGCCAACGTGAGGAACGCTCGCCAGTCGCTCTGCACGATGCGGTGCTCCTCCGCCGCCAACGCCCGCAACGTGCCCAAGGGCGCCTCGCCGGCGGCGATCAACGGCACCAGCCGGTTCGTCCCACCCTCGCCCTTCAGCTCCTCGCGCACCCGCTCCAACAGGGCTTTCGCGTCCTTCGCCACCGTTCCCCCTCCCGCCCGGAGCCGCACGTCACCGGTGACCGCGGCATGGCCAATAGGCACTCTATAGAGCCCGTCCACGACTGGCGGATGGGCATGGGAGGATGAAGACTCGGCAACAGGGATTGACTGGGACTCCCGTTCACCGGTCTCATGACTCAGCCGTGCCGAACGTCAGCGTTGCCTCAGTGGGGAGAGCCGGGATTGCGCGTCGCCGGAGCCACGTCGGTAAAGAACCGCGGAATCCCGATCGAAAAGCAGCACCGGGTGTGGACCGGATACCTGCTTTTCGGCCTGTTATCGGTCGCGGTCTACTACGCCCTGCCGATCTTCGTGGGCACGATCCCGCTGCGGGTCGTCGTCTACTGCGCGGTGAGCACGTCCGCCGCCCTCGCCGTCTGGTGGGGCGTGCGGCGCAACCGCCCCGAAGCCCGTGCGCCCTGGTTCGTGCTCGGCCTGAGCCAGCTGGTGTACGCCCTGGCCGACGCCACGTTCTACGTCTCGCACTACGTGCTGAACGAGACGGGCTACCCGTCCGTCGCCGACGTCTTCTACCTCGGCCACTACCCGCTGGTCGTGGTCGGCCTGCTCATGCTCACCCGGCAGCGCCGCCCCGACCGCGACCTGCCCGGCCTGCTCGACGCCGCCTCGCTCACCGTCGTCGCGGGCCTGCTGTCCTGGGTGTTCGTCATCGGCCCGCAGACCCGCCTCGGCACGCCCCTGCTGGTCGAACTGGTGTCGCTGGCCTACCCGCTGATGGACCTGGTGCTGCTGCTGGTCTCGCTGCGCCTGCTGTTCGGCGCCGGACGCCGTGACGCGTCGTTCGTGCTGCTGGCCCTGTGGCTGGCCGCGATCCTCACCGCCGACACCGTGTACGTGCTGCAACGCCTGGACCTCAGCTACACGGCGGGCAACTTCCTCGACGCGATCTGGCTGACCGGCAACCTCGCGCTCGGCGCGTGCGCGCTGCACCCGTCGATGGGCCGCATCGCGCAGGCCGCCGACGTGCCCGCGCTGCGGCTGAGCTGGCCCCGGCTGGCCGTGCTGTCCACCGGCGCGCTGATCGGGCCGGCGCTGCTGCTCGTGCAGAACGCCCAGGGCGTGCGCCGCGACATCCCGGTGATCGCGACGGGCTGCGCGGTGCTGTTCGCGCTCACCGCCACCCGCCTCGCAGGCCTGGCCGTGGACCAGCGCCGGCTCGCCATCACCGACAGCCTCACCCGGCTGCGCAGCCGCCGGTACTTCGAGGCGCGGCTGGCCGACGAGATCGCCAAGGCCAGGCGGACCGGCGCGCCGCTGGGCGTGGTCATCCTCGACGTCGACCGGTTCAAGTCGATCAACGACCGGTTCGGGCACCCGGCGGGCGACCGGGTGCTGGTCGAGGTGGCCGACCGGCTGCGCGCGGTCGCCGGCGAGGGCCGGGTGCTCGCCCGGTACGGCGGCGAGGAGTTCGCGCTGATCGCGACCGGCGCCGACGGCGAGAACCCGAGCCGCCTCGCGGAACGGCTGCGGCACGGCGTGTCCCAGCACCCGATCGCCGTGAGCGGTCGGCGCTCGGTGACGGTTACGCTCTCCGCCGGCACCGCCGCGTTCGCGCCGCACTACGGCACCGCGTCCGCGTTGGTGTCCGCCGCGGACCGCGCGCTGTACCTGGCCAAGGACCTTGGCCGGGACCGGGCGGTCGCCGGCGGCACATCGCTCACCGAACACCGGGAGGACGTCGCGGTGGACTACCTGAACCAGGTCGCGGACCTGGTCGACCTGCGCGTGGCGAGTCCCGGGCGCAGTCTGGCCATCGCCGAGTGGGCGCGGACCGTCGCCGAGCACCTGAAGCGGGACCCGGCCGAGGTGCGCACCGCGCACCGCGCGGGACGGCTGCTGGACGTCGGCATGATCGTGCTGCCCGACGACCTGCTGACCGAGTCCGGCCCGCTGACCGACCAGCAGTGGCACCTGCTGCACGAGCACCCCGACAGCGGCGCCCGGATGGTGGGCGTGCTGCCCGACCACGGCGAGGTCGCCCAGGTCATCCGGCAGCACCACGAGCGGTGGGACGGCGCCGGCTACCCGGCCGGGCTGACCCGCGACAACATCCGGATCGAGGCGCGCATCCTGTCCGTGTGCGACACGTGGGCCGCGATGCGCGCCGACCGGCCGCACCGGCGGGCGCTGACCCACGAGCAGGCGGTGCGCGAGCTGCGGGCCGGTCGCGGCGCCCGGTTCGACCCGGAGCTGGTGGACGTGTTCCTGGACCTGCTGGACCGCGGCCTCGTCGGCGACCTCGCCGCCGGACCCGGCTCGCCGACCGAGCGCGAGGGCAGCCGCCTATCCTGACGCGCATGTCGCGCCGGGCCCTGATCACGATGACGACCGACGAGGTGCGCGCGTTCCTGGAGGAGCAGCGCGTCGTCACGGTGGCCACGATCGGCCCGAACGGCAGGCCGCACCTGGCGCCGCTGTGGTTCGTGGCGCGGGACGGCGAGCTGGCCGGCTGGACCTACCGCGCCTCGCAGAAGGTCGCCAACCTGCGCCGCGACCCGCGGGCCACCCTGCAGCTGGAGGCGGGGGAGACCTACGACCAGCTGCGCGGCGTCGCCATGGAGTGCGACGTGCGGCTGGTCGAGGAGCGGGCGGAGGTCGCCCGCATCGGCGCGGCGGTCGCGACGCGCTACTCCGGGCACAGCGGGCCCGAGCTCGACGCGTTCGTGGCCGCGCAGGCGGTGAAGCGCGTCGGGCTGCGCTTCACGCCCACGTCCGTGGTGTCCTGGGACCACCGCAAGCTCAGCGGCGCCTACTGACGCGCGCAAGCGGACACCGACGCGCGCAAGCGAACGCAAGCCGGTTGCGCGGCCGTCCGTCGAACAACGACCCCGGAACCGCGCGAAGCCGCCGAAAGCGCTGGCCATGTCGCTTGTCGGTCCGGTGAAACCGCTGCATGAGGTCAGCCGACCGGTAGTCAAAGATTTGCGCGATGTCGTAGACATCTTGCGGTCACTCGTTCGGGCTGCTTATGGTGTGCGCCACGCCACACCCTGTGACATCCCTGCCCGCACCTTGAGGTCCCGTCCAACGAAGGGCTGAACCCATGCGAGTCAACCCCACCCTCCGGCGTCCCCTGGCGCTCGGCGCGGCGGCGGTGGCCACGTCCCTGCTCACCGCGATCACGGTCGCCGCCGCACCCGGCGAGGTCGCCGCCCAGCCCACCCAGCCCGCCGCCGCGGCGGTCGCCACGTCACCGTTCGACGTCCCCGGACGCGGCGCCGACGTGCCCTTCGTCGAGCACGAGGCCGAGAACGCCGCCACCAACGGCGCGAAGATCGGCCCCGGCCGCCGCCAGGGCACGCTGGAGGGCGAGGCGTCCGGCCGCCGCGCCGTCACGCTGTCCGGCCAGGGCAGGTACGTCGAGTTCACCCTCACCGAGCCCGCGAACTCGATCGACATCCGCTACAGCGTCCCGGACGGCAACGGCGGCGCGGGCATCACCGCGCCGCTGTCGCTCTACCTCGACGGCGCCAAGACCGGCAGCCTCACGCTCACCTCGAAGTACGCCTGGCGCTACGGCGGCTACCCCTACGCCAACGACCCCAACCAGGGCAAGCCGCACCACCTCTACGACTCCACCCGCGCCCTGTTCCCGCGCACCCTCCCGGCGGGCGCGAAGGTGAAGCTCCAGGTCGACGCGGGCGACACCGCGCCGTCCTACACGATCGACCTGGCCGACTTCGAGCTCGTCGCCCCGCCCGCCACCCGGCCCGCCAACTCCGTCTCCGTCACCGAGCACGGCGCCGCCCCCAACGACGGCGGCAACGACAACGCCGCCTTCGACGCCGCGGTCGCCGCCGCCAGGGCGTCCGGCCGCGAGGTGTGGATCCCGGCCGGCCGGTTCACCGTCACCAAGCACATCACCGTCGACCAGGTCACCGTCCGCGGCGCGGGCCACTGGCACAGCGTCGTCACCGGCGACCGGGTCGGCTTCTACGGCCTCGGCGAGCCGTCGAGCTGCGGCCAGGGCGGCAACTCCGGCGTCAGCAGCCGCGTCGGCCTGCACGACTTCGCGATCATCGGCGAGGTCACCAACCGGGTCGACTGCGACCAGACCAACGCCATCGGCGGCGCGCTGGGCGGCGGCTCGGTCATCTCCGGCATGTTCCTGCAGCACACCAAGGTCGGCCTGTGGCTGGACGGCCCGTTCTCCGGCCTCACCATCCGCGGCAACAAGGTCGTCGACCAGCTCGCCGACGGCATGAACCTGCACCGCGGCATCAGCAACGTGCTGATCGAGCACAACCTGTTCCGCAACATCAGCGACGACGGCATCGCGTTCTGGTCCGAGCAGCAGGCCGACCACAGCAACACGATCCGCCGCAACACCGTGGTCGTGCCGATGAAGGCCAACGGCATCGCCATCTACGGCGGCCGGGACAACACCGCCACCGAGAACGTCGTGGCCGACACCCAGGACCAGGGCGGCGGCATCCACGTCGGCAACCGGTTCTCCTCGGTGCCCCTGTCCGGCACGACCACGCTGTCCAGGAACACCACGCTGCGCGCGGGCGTGCTCGACTCCAACTGGCAGTTCGGCGTGGGCGCGCTGTGGTTCGACGCCCGCGACGGCGCGATGAACGGCCGCATCGACGTCACCGACACCGACCTGGTCGACAGCAACTACGAGGCCATCCAGTTCATCAGCGGCACCATCACCAACGTCCACTTCAACGGCGTGCGGATCAACGGCGCCGGCACGTTCGGCGTCCAGCTCCAGTCGCCCGGCTCGGCGTCGTTCACCAACGTCACCGCGACCGGCCTCGGCCGGGCCGGGATCTACAGCTGCCTGGGCGACAACGGGTTCCAGATCACCCGGGGCACGGGCAACTCCGGCTGGGACGGCACGCCGTACTGCGGCCCGTGGCCGGACCCGGTGTACACCGACCCCACCAACCCGCCGACCACGACGACCACCACCACCACCACGACCACGACCACCGTTCCGCCGGGTGGCAACCTGGCCAGGGGCAAGTCGGTCACCGCGTCCACCTCGAACGGCGGCTTCCCGGCGTCCGCCGCGGTCGACGGCGACGCCAACACCTACTGGGAGAGCGCCAACAACCAGTTCCCGCAGTCGCTGACCGTCGACCTCGGGCGGTCGGAGAACGTCGGCCGGCTGGTGCTCAAGCTCCCGCCGCCCGCCGCGTGGGCCGCCCGGACCCAGACGTTGGGCGTGTCCGGCAGCGCCGACGGGGCCAACTTCGGCCAGGTGGTGGCGCCCACCGGCCACCGGTTCGACCCGGCGTCCGGCAACCAGGTCACCATCCCGGTCTCCGGCGCCCACCGGCACCTGCGGCTGACGTTCACCGGCAACACCGCCTGGCCCGCGGCCCAGCTGGCCGAGCTGGAGGTCTACGCCGGCCAGGCGCCGACCACCACGACCACGACCACCACCCCGCCGCCCACCGGCAACGTGGCGCGCGGCAAGCCGGTCCAGGGCTCGGCCAACGGCGGCTTCCCGGCGTCCAACGCGGTCGACGGCGATGCCAACTCCTACTGGGAGAGCCCGAACAACGCCTTCCCGCAGTCGCTGACCGTGGACCTGGGCAGCCGGGTCGCGGTGAACCGGATCGTGCTGAAGCTGCCGCCGGCCGCCGCGTGGGCCGCCCGGACCCAGACGTTGAGCGTGTCGGGCAGCGTCGACGGCGGCGCGTACGGCCAGCTCGTCGCGTCGGCCGGGCACCGGTTCGACCCGGCGTCGGGCAACCAGGTGAGCATCCCGGTGTCGGCCGATCACCGGTACCTGCGGCTGACGTTCACCGGCAACACGGGCTGGCCCGCCGCGCAGCTCGCCGAGTTCGAGGCGCACGCCGGCTGACGCCTCGGCCGGGCCGGCCCCGCGGCAACGACGCCGCGGGGCCGGCCCCGTCGTCCCACCGAACTCCTCCGGACCGCGCCGCCCCCGCTTTTCAGTACAGTCGACGGGGAGAGATCACCAGCGGAGGATTGCGATGAAGCGGAACATCACCTGCCCCTGCGGCGAGCACATCACCGGTCAGGACGAGGACGACCTGGTGACGAAGACCCAGCAGCACCTCAAGGAGAACCACCCGGGTCACGACTACTCGCGCGACGAGATCCTGTTCCTGGCCTACTGAGGCCGGTCGCCGCCTGAGCGCGGCGGGGGAGCTGAGGGGTCGGCGCGGCGGTCGCCTCTCGGCGAATGGCTCGACGCGGCTCCAGCCTGACGGTATTCCGCGACGGCGCTGGGTGAGGCCCGGGGACACGGACCGCACCGACCGAAGCTTCCAACGGTCCGGACGCGTCAGGTGTTCCCGCTGCGCAGTGGTCTGCGTCTCACCCTTCCGTGCGGCGACGGTGGACCTGAGCGCACCGCGGCCGGGCCTCCACGAACCACTCGCAGCCCAGGACCAGCGCGAACACCGGCGCGGGCAGGCCGACCAGCAACCGGAAGACGGGGGAGAGCCTGCCACGTCCGTGCACCTGCGAGCGGTGGGCCGCCAGCGCGGCCTGCTTCCGGCGGGCGAAGCGCCGCACGACCACCCGGTGGGTGATGGCCGAGGCGGGGCTGAAGGCCGCGCGCAGGGTGTCGACGTCGTAGCGGAACGGGATGCGCAGCGCCCGGACCAGGCGGGCCAGGCGCTCGACCGCGTGGCGGGGCATCGTCGCCTCCAGCACCCGGACCCCGGTCAGCTCGGCGGCCCGCGCGCCCACCTCGTGCACCTTCACGTGGTCCTGGTGGCCGTAGCCGCCGTTGGCGTCGTAGCTGAGCAGCAGGTCGGCGTTCTCCTCGCGCAGGATCGCGGCCAGCCGACCGGCCGCCTCGTCGGTGTCGGCGCGGGCGAACCGCCGCCGGCCCGGCGGGTCCGGGTACAGCACCGGCCCGTGGCCGCTGTCCGCGTAACCCAGGTGCTCGACCCGGTGCACGCCGAGCACGGCCGCGCTCTCCCGCAGCTCGGCCAACCGGTCCGGTTCGGACGAGGACGCGACGCCCATGGCGTCGGTCGCCACCACGACCACCACCCGGTGGCCCTCGGCGGCGGCGCGGGCGAGCGTGCCGCCGGTCAGCAGCACCTCGTCGTCGGGGTGGGCGTGGAAGGCCACGAGGGTCGCCATCGGCCCATCATGGCGAATGGAGGTCGGCCCCCGCCCGGATGTTCATCCGAACGGGGGCCGACGGCTCGTGGTGACGCGACCGGTGGCGCGCCGGTGCTACTTGGCGCAGGCCGGCAGGTGCGGGTGGCGCTCGCCGCGCGCGACCGACGCCTTGGCCAGCGTGCACCGCATGGCGTCGTAGGCGGGCTTGCGGGTGAAGTCGTCCCACATCACGGTCGCCGCGCCCTCGCCCTCGAAGAAGACCGGCACCCAGGAGTACTTGTCGGTGAAGCCCCAGATCGTGAAGGAGTCGCAGCCCTCGACGTTGAGGCACGCGGTCAGCGTCCGGTTGTAGTAGTCGGCCTGCTTGGCCAGCATCTCGGCGGTCGGCACGCCGTCCGCCGGCAGGTCCATCCGCACGTCCAGCTCGGTGATGGCGGTGCCCAGGCCCAGGTCGGCGAACCGCTCCAGGTTCGTCTGCAGGTCACCGGGGAAGCCGTACCGGGTGCTGAGGTGCGACTGCGCGGAGAAGCCGTCGACCGGCACGCCCTGCGCCAGCAGGTCCTTGATCAGCGCGTAGTAGGCGTTGCTCTTGGCGTTGACGCCCTCGACGTTGTAGTCGTTGAAGTACAGCTGCGCCTTGGGGTCGGCCTGGTGCGCCCAGCGGAACGCGTCGGCGATGATGCCGGGGCCGAGCTCGCGGATCCAGATGTTGTCGGTGGTGCGCAGGTTGCCCGAGTCGTCGAAGATCTCGTTGGCCACGTCCCACTGCTGGATCTTGCCCTTGTAGCGGCCGACCACGGTCCTGATGTGGTCGCGCAGGATCTTGCGCAGCTCGTCGGGCGTGAACTCGCCCTGCTCCAGCCACGCCGGGTTCTGGCTGTGCCACAGCAGGGTGTGCCCGCGGACCACCTGGCGGTTGCGCTGGGCGAACTTCACGATGGCGTCGGCCATCCCGAAGTTGTAGCGGCCCTGCTCCGGGTGGATGTACTCCCACTTCATCTGGTTCTCGGCCGAGACCGAGCTGAACTCCTTGGCCAGCACCTCGCGGTACTCGAGGTCCTTGGTGAACGGGTCGGGGTAGGGCTGCGACTCGTGGTGACCGCCACCGGCTGCGGCGGTGCCGATGTAGAACCCCTTGGGCGCCACCCAGCGCAGGGTGTCCTTCTTCGCGTGGCCGGGTGACAGGTCGCCGGCGGGGGCGGCCGAGGCGACCGGGGCCAGCGGCGTGGTCAGCGCCATCGCGGCGAGCGCGGCGGTGACGAGGCGGATCGGCTTCATTGCGGTTCTTCGCTTTCTCGGACGACTGCGACGGCGGCGTTCGAAAGTTTCGTCTTAGATCCGGCAATTTTCGAGATGCCGGACCCTAAGTCGCCCGCCGGGCCAACGTCAAGACTTCGTCAAGCCACCGCCCGATCGGACGGTCCGCGCAGGTGGGCCGGCTCGCCGATGCCCCGCTCCCGCCGGGAACCGGTGGTCAGGCGCGGGCGTAGCGCTCCGCGAGGGTGCGCAGCAGTGGTCTGAGCTCGCCGGGCGACTCGACGGTGAAGTCCATGCCCAGCATGCCGATGTAGGCGGCGATCGTGTCCAGCGAGTCGGCGCCGGTGACGAGGACCGAGGTGGTGTCGGTGACCGTCTCGACCACGCCGACGCCCGGGTGGATCCGGTCGAGGACGGCCTGGGCCGGCGCGTCGACCCGCAGGCGCGCGTGCACCTGCCAGCCGGTGAACGCGACACGGCGCATGGTGAAGCTCGTGTAGTCCTCGTCGGGGAGGGCGGTGGGGGCGAACCGGCGGTGGGTGCGCATGCGTGGCGTGATCCAGTCCGCCCGGTAGGCGTCCCACTCGCCGCTGGACGGGTCGCGGGCCACGAGGTACCAGCGCCGCTTCCAGGCGAGCAGGCGGTAGGGCTCGACGAGCAGCGAGGCGTCGCGGTAGTCGAAGCGGAACCACTCCACGTCGTGGATCGCGGTCGCGATGGTGCGCAGCACGGCGGGGTCGACCTCGGGGTCCGGGGCGTCGGTGTCGGTGTTCTCCGGCGCGTGGTCGACCACCGAGGCCAGCGCCTCCACCGTCGGCCGCAGGCGTGGCGGCAGGACCTGTTCGAGCTTGGCCAGCGCACGGGCGCTGGAGGTCTCCAGCCCGGCGATCCCGCGGCCGGCGCGCAACCCGATCGCCACGGCCACCGCCTCCTCGTCGTCCAGGAGCAGCGGGGGGAGCTTGCCGCCCGCTCCGAGCCGGTAGCCGCCCGTCGCGCCGCGGGTGGCCTCGACGGGGTAGTCGAGCGTGCGGAGGCGTTCCACGTCGTTGCGGATGGTGCGGCTCGTGACGCCCAGCCGCTCGGCGAGTTCGGCGCCGCTCCACGACGGGCGCGACTGGAACAGCGCCAGGAGCGCGAGGAGCCGCGCCGATGTGTTCGCGGCCACTGCGACGACCTCCCCCTTATAGGAACGAACCTTTCCTATAGGCACTCTAACGTCTGTGCCATGACGAACACGGAGATCCGCCCCTTCCGCATCGAGGTCGCGCAGGCCGAGCTGGACGACCTGACCGGTCGCCTCGACCGCACCCGCCTGCCGCAGCCGGCGCCGGGCGACACCTGGGAGCACGGCACCCCCAACCACTACCTGCGCGAGGCCGTGGCGGCGTGGCGGGCGTTCGACTGGCGGGCCGCCGAGGAGCGCATCAACGCCCACGCGCACTTCGTCACCGAGATCGAGAACCAGCCGATCCACTTCATCCACGTCGAATCACCGCACGAGGGCGCGACGCCGCTGCTGCTCGCGCACACCTACCCCGGCTCGTCGGTCGACTACCTCGACGTGATCGGCAGGCTCACCGACCCCGTCGCCCACGGCGGGCGCGCCGAGGACGCGTTCCACGTCGTCGTGCCGGACGCGCCCGGCTTCGGCTTCTCGAACCCGGTCACCGAACCGGGCTGGACCACCGCCCGCGTGGCCCGCGCGTACGACACCCTCATGCGCAGGCTCGGCTACCAGCGCTACGGCGTGCACGGCTCCGACCACGGCGCGATGGTCGCCCGCGAACTCGGCATCCTCGCCCCCGAGGGTTTCCTGGGGTTGCACGTGCTGCAGCTGTTCTCCTTCCCGTCGGGCGACCCCGCCGAGTTCGAACGACTCGAACCGCAGGATTACGCCGGCCTGGAGCACATGCGGTGGTTCCAGAAGGTCGGCGGCTACAACACCATGAACGCCAGCAGGCCGCAGACGGTCGCGGCCGGGCTCAGCGACTCGCCGATCGGGATGCTCGCCTACAGCGAGTTGTTCAACTCCTTCGGCAACGGCACGTCCCTGGTGCCGCTGGAGACCATCCTCACCGAGGTGTCCGTCAACTGGTTCGCCAACGCCGCCGCGGGCATGGCCCGTTCCTACTTCGACAACGCGGCCGCCCCCGCCACCGAGCCCGCCCCGGTGAACGCCGCCCCGACCGGCGTGGCCGTGTTCGCCGACGACTTCCAGACCATCAAGGTGTTCGCGGAACGGGACAACTCCAACATCGTGCACTGGAGCCGTTTCGAGAAGGGCGGCCACTTCGCCGCCCTCGAGGTCCCGGAGGTCGTGGTGGACGACATCCGGGCGTTCTTCACCGCATCGGGAGGGTCGTGAACGTCCGCGTCTGCCGACGGGCGGGTACGTGCGAGGATTCCGGTTGTGGAGGCGGGGGTCGTGTCGCGTGCGAGGGCTGCGGCGGTGGCGCTGGCCGGTGAGCTGGGCCTGCGGGTCGACGAGGCGGTGGTGCTGCAGGATTCGAACCTGCTCGCCCTGCGCCTGGCGCCGTGTGGTGTCTTCGCCCGGGTGGCACGGGCGGGGCGGGAGGTGGCCGCGTTCGAGGTCGAGCTGGCCGGGCGGCTCGCCGCGGCCGGGAGTCCCGTCGCGGCGCTGGAGCCCCGGGTCGAGCCGCGGGTCTACGAGCGCGACGGTTTCGCCGTGACCCTGTGGACCTACTACGACGTCGTGGCCCCCGGCCCGGACTACCCGGGCGCCTACGCCGACGCGCTCCGGCGCCTGCACGCCGGCATGCGCGACGTCGCGATCGCGAGCCCCCACTTCCTGGACCGGGTCGCGCAGGCCGAAGCCCTGGTCGCACACCGGGAACAGACCCCCGCGCTCGCCGAGGCCGACCGGCGCCTCCTCCTCGACACGCTGCGCGACGCTCGGGAACGGATCCTCGGCCGCGGCGCCGTCGAGCAGTTGCTGCACGGCGAACCGCACCCCGGCAACCTCCTCGGCACCCGTGAAGGTTTGCTGTTCATCGACTTCGAGACGTGTTGCCGAGGACCCGTCGAATTCGACGTGGCCCACGCACCGGAAGACGTCGGCGCGCGGTACCCGGGCCTGGACCAGGTCCTGCTCGCGGAATGCCGTCGGCTGGTGCTCGCGCTGGTCGCCGCCTGGCGCTGGGACGTCCGCGACGAATTCCCGGACGGGCACGGGCACGGCCGCGACATCCTGTCCCTGCTCCGCGAAGGCCCGCCCTGGCCCGCGCTCGGCGCTCTCGTCACCGAGTAGCGGAACGCACCCACATGCCGTTGCCGCAGAACGACCCAATGGTGTTGATCATCCGGGTAATCGGCTCGCCACGTCGGGGGGAAGCCGATTGAATGCCGCCATGCGCATCACCTCGGACACCGTTGATGGCGCCATCCGCGAACAGCTCTTCACCATCGGGGAGATCCCCGGCGTGCTCTGGACACCCGCCGCGGCCTCCGGCCCCCGCCCGCTGGTCCTGATCGGGCACGGCGGCGGACAGCACAAGAAGGGAGGGGAAGTCGTCTCCCGGGCCTTCCCCTACGTCACTTCCTGCGGCTTCGCGGTCGCCGCGATCGACGCGCCGGGCACCGGCGACAGGCCCGAGCACCCGGAGATCCGGCGACTCGTCGCCACCATCCAGGAACGAGAGGCCGCGGGCGAGCCCTTCGGCCCGGAGTGGCCCGCTCTGAACGAGACCGTGGCGTCACAGCTCGTGCCCGACTGGCGGACCACCCTCGACGCGCTCCGCGAACTGGACTGCGTCGGCGACAGCGGGCCCGTCGGGTACTACGGCCTGTCCCAGGCCGGCGAGATGGGCATCCGCCTCGTCGCGGCCGAACCCCGGATCACGGCCGCGGTCCTCGGCCTCGTCGGGAGCGACTGGCTCACCCGCATCGCGGCGCGGATCACGATCCCGGTCGAGTTCGTGCTGCAGTGGGACGACGAGGGCAATCCACGGGACTCCGTCATGAAGCTGTTCGACGCCCTAGGCTCGGCCGAGAAGACCCTGCACGCCAACCCCGGCAGCCACTTCCGGGTTCCGTCTTTCGAGATCGACAGTTCGATCCGGTTCTTCACCCGACACCTGGGTGTCCCCGGCACCGCGAACAGCTCCTGACACCGACCCGGTGTCCGATCGGTGAGCGCGCCACGCGCGTGAATTGTCAGCCATTCATCGAGCCGTGATCGGCTATTCGGAGTAACGGCACCGCCGGGTTCGGGCGCGTTCCGGCCCGACGACCCTGTGCCGGATTGGTGTCCGACGCTCGCGGGCACGGGATTAGCCGGGTGCTCGCGTCGAATTGCGGTCGAATGCGCGTCGAATGCAAGTCGTTGTCCGCCAACCCTTCCCCTTTCCGCGCACAGCTGGTTACAGTGCGATTTGGGAGCGCTCCCAGCTTATCCATGGTCATCTGCCAAACATGGTCATCCTCAACGAGGAGGAGAGTGGCGCTCATGTCCATCCCTGCGAACAAAAGCCTGCTCGCCAGGTTCTTCGCGACGATAGCGATCGTCGGCGGACTCATGGCGAGCCTGCTGACCGGCATCGCCTCCGCACATGGGTCGACCGTCGACCCGCCGTCGCGGAACTACGGCTGCTGGCAGCGCTGGGGCAGTGATTTCCAGAACCCGACGATGGCCCAGCAGGACCCGATGTGCTGGCAGGCGTGGCAGGCCGACACCACCGCGATGTGGAACTGGAACGGCCTGTACCGCGAAGGCGTCGCGGGCAACCACCAGGGCGCCATCCCGAACGGCCAGCTGTGCAGCGGCGGCCGGACCGGTGGCATGCGGTACGCGGCCCTGGACAACCCGGGCCAGTGGAAGGCCGTCACCAAGCCGCGGCAGTTCACCCTCGACATCTGGGACCAGGCCAGGCACGGCGCGGACTACCTGCGGGTGTACGTGACCAAGCAGGGCTTCAACGCCACGACCACGGCGTTGGGCTGGAACCACCTCGACCTGGTCGCGACCACCGGCCGCTACGCGCCGTCCGACCACTACCGGGTCGCGGTGAACGCGGGCAGCCGCACCGGCCGCCACGTCGTCTACGCGATCTGGCAGGCCAGTCACTCCGACCAGTCGTACTACTTCTGCAGCGACGTCATCTTCCAGTAGGCCGATGACGCGAAACCCGGCTCCCAGTCCTCCGGGAGCCGGGTTTCGCGTTGTCACCCGAGCCCGTCCTACACCCGGCCGACGCCCGCGCCGGCGGTGACGATCCTCGGCACGGAGGCCGGGGCGTCCACGGTGTAGCTGTAGTACGTGCGCGGTTCCACGACGGCGCCGAGCGTTTCCGGCGCGCCGGAACCCGCGTAGATGTTGTTGCGCTCCACCACCCGCCCAGGGCCGCTCTTGTCGTAGCCGGACAGGATCGGGTGGGCGACGTTCTCGAAGTAGTTGCCCTCGACCACCACCCCGGCGTCCATGGTGGAGGCGACGCCGTAGAGCGAGTTGCCCCGGTAGTAGTTGTTGTACACGTGCACCGGCTCGCCGAACCGCACGCGCGGGTGCCGCTGGTCGGTGCCGTCGAAGAAGTTGTGGTGGTAGGTGACGCGCAGCTTGCCCTTGTCGCTGGTGTAGCTGTCCGAGTGGCCGAGCAGGGCCGACTTGCTGTGGTCGTGGAAGTGGTTCCACGACACCGTCACGTAGTCGGAGTTGCGCTTGACGTCCAGCAGGCCGTCGTAGCCGTTGGACAGGTCGCAGTGGTCGATCCACACGTGGTGCGCGGAGTTGGTGACGCTGATCGAGTCGTCCGAGGCGTTGGTGAACCGCAGGTTGCGGATGATCACGTTGTTGCCCGGCCGGGTGGTCGACCCCAGCTGCAGCCCGCCGCCGGTGATCTCGGCGGTCGACCCGATCCCGGTGATCGTCTTGTTCGCGACCACGGTCAACATGTCGTCGCCGACCTCGATCCGACCCGACACCGAGATGACGTACGGCTCCTTGCGGCCCACGTAGTCGGCGAGGGCGGCGGCCGTGGTGACGGTGACCGCCTGGCCGCCCGCGCCGCCGGTGGTGCCGTTCTGGCCCAGGGCGTTCACCCCGGCGAACCCGTCCGCGACGTTGAGCGCGGCGGCCGATCCCCACGCGGCGCGCGGCACGGCGGCGGTGACCGCGGCGAGCGCCGTGCCGGCGAGCAGGCTGCGGCGGTTGAGGGGGCTCATGCGATGTCCTCCAGGCTCAGATCCGACCGACGCCGACACCGGCCGGCACGGTGCTGGGCAGGGTCGACGGGTTGTCGGGGGTGTAGGCGTAGTAGGTGCGCGGCTCCACGACCGTGCCGAGCGTCTGCGGCGTGCCCGAGTTGACGAAGACATTGTCGCGCTGCACCACCCGCCCCGGGCCGCTCTCGTCGTAACCGGAGTAGATGGGGTGCGGCACGTTCTCGAAGTAGTTCGCCTCGACCAGCACGCCCGCGTTCTCGGTGGACGCGACGCCGTAGAGCCGGTTGTCGCGGAAGTAGTTGTTGTAGACGTGGATCGGCTCGCCGAACCGCACCCGCGGGTGCCGCTGCTCGGTGGCGTTGAAGTAGTTGTGGTGGAACGTGGTGCGCAGCTTGCCGGTGTCCGGGCCCGAGTTGGAGTCGGAGTGGCCGAGCAGCGCGGTCTTGCTGTGGTCGTGGAAGTGGTTCCACGAGACCGTGATGAAGTCCGCGCCCCGGACGATGTCGATCAGCCCGTCCGCGCCGCCGCTGAGGTCGCAGTGGTCGATCCAGATGTGGTGCGAGGACTGCTGGATGCTGATCGCGTCGTCGTCCGCGCCGGTGAACCGGAGGTTGCGGATGATCACGTTCTGCCTGCGGTACATGTCCAGCCCGCCACCGCGGATCTCCGCGCCGGGCAGGCCGATGACGGTCTTGTTGGAGCGCAGGGCCTGCTTGCTGCTGAACGTCATGATCCCGTCGACCTGGATCACGTAGGGCTCGTTGCGGTCGCAGTAGTCCAGGAACGTCTCGGTGTCGCGCACCGTGACCACGGGCCCGCCCGCGCCGCCGGTGGTGCCGTTCTGGCCCAGCGTGTTCGTGCCGGCGAACCCGTCCGCGATCTGGAACGGCGCCGCCCACACCGGGTTCGTGGTGACCGGGCTGCTCGACGCGGCCCGCGCGGTGACGGCGGTCAGCGCCGTCGCGGCGGCGCCCGCGAGCAGGCTGCGCCTGGTGATGTCGCTCATTGTCCGGGTGCTCCTGTCAGATCCGACCGGTGCCCGCGCCGGCGGGCACCACCGTGGGCACGTCGGCGGCGCGGTTGAGGGAGTAGGCGTAGTAGGTGCGGGGCTCGACCACGGAGCCGCGCACTTCGACCTCGTGGTTGCAGTCCACGAGGATGTTGTCGCGGGCCACCATCCGGCCCAGGTCGCCGCTGAAGTCGACCCGGCCCGGGTTGTTCACGCTGAAGAAGTAGTTGCCCTCCAGCACCACGCCCGCGTTCATCGCCGAGGCGACGCCGTAGCTGTTGTCGCGGTAGTAGTTGTTGTAGACGTGCACCGACTCGCCGAAGCGGACGCGCGGGTTGCGCTGGTCGGAGCCGTCGAAGTAGTTGTGGTGGTAGGTGACCCGCAGCCGGCCGATGTCCTGCGCGCCGTTGTCGTCGTCGTGGCCGAGCAGCAGCGTCTTGTCGTGGTCGTGGAACCTGTTCCACGAGACGGTGACGAAGTCGCTGCCCCGCTTGATGTCGATCGCGCCGTCGTCGCCGTTGGAGAAGTCGTTGTGGTCGATCCAGATGTGGTGGCTGAACATCTGCACGTTGATCAGGTCGTCCGTGGCCCCGGACAGCGCCAGGTTGCGGATGATGATGTTGTGCACCGCGTTCGCCGGCGGGCTGGTGACGTCGTCGTCGACCGGCAGGCCGATGTTGAGGCCGCCGCCGACCAGCCGCGCGTCCGGGCCCAGGCCGATGATCGTCTTGTCCGAGGCGACGGGGTGCATGCCGTCGGAGTTGCCGGTGGGCAGCGTGATCGTGCCCCGGACCTGCACGACCAGCGGTTGCGGCCGGGCGATGTAGTCCAGGAACTGGGCGGTCGTCGTGGCGGTCACCACGGCGCCGCCCGCGCCGCCGGTGGTGCCGTTCTGACCGAGTGCGTTGACCGAGGCGAACCCGTCCGCGGTGGTCGCGGCCAGCGCCGGCGTGGCGCCGGGCACCGCGACCGCGGTCGTGGCCAGCGCGACGGCGGCCACGGCGACCTTCAGCAGGGCGCGCCTGTTCCCGACAGGTGTGGGCATGGTAATTCCTCTCCCGCATGAGGGGGTGAGTGCAGGTTTTTCGGGAAAGCGCTCTCTGATCGCACCGTAGCGCATGTCACCGACGTGTCAACGGCTCGTCGCGGGCCCGGTTCGAGGTTCACATATGTGGCCGGAGGAATGCTCTCGACGGTTCACATATGTGTCGCGCGAGGGCCATTCCGACTGACCGGGAATGTGCCCCGCGGCTATTCCCGCCCGACCGCGCCGGGCGTTGCTGGTCTGGAACCACCGACCGCGCCCCGCCCGGTTCGTCCGGGCGAGCCGCGGTGGCCTCGGGTTCCAGCAGTGCCTCCACCAGGACTCGAACCTGGGACCTCGCCGTTCGTAGCGGCGCGCTCCGTCCTGCTGAGCTATGGAGGCCGGTATTTCACGGGTGCGGCACGTCGAATGGTCGTTCGACTCGCTTTCCCGGGTCGTGCGCAAAGAGAAAGCCGCCCTGGTCGGTTACCCGACGGGCGGCTCCCCGGTCCGAACCCTCAACAGGTCACGGTGGGGAGCAGGGGATGAGCGGGCGGCGTCGTCGCGCGTTGTCCATGACCCCTCCTCTGCTCGGTGTGCGCTCATCATGCCCAGCGGTCGCCTGTCCGGGCAAATGATTTACCGGCCATTCCAGGGGTTCGGGGGGCGGGAGCCCGATCGGGAGTGAACCCGTACGCCGCATTGCGCGAGTGGGCGCGGGGACGTTGAATCGGGTCCGCGAACGCCGCTGAACACTGGGGAGACACGATGACCGAGCTGGTGCTGGACCCGAAGACGACCGCCGTGGTGCTCATCGAGTACCAGAACGACTTCACCAGCGCGGGCGGTGCGCTGCACGACGCGGTCAGGGACGTCATGGACACCACCGGGATGCTGCCGAAGACGGTCGCGCTGGTCGAGGCGGCGCGGGCGGCCGGGGTGACGGTCATGCACGCGCCCATCACGTTCGTCGAGGGCTACAACGAAATTTCCTCCCACCCCTACGGCATCCTGAAGGGCGTCGTGGACGGCAAGGCGTTCGTCAAGGGCAGCTGGGGCGCGGCGATCGTGGACGACCTCGCGCCCAAGGGCGACGACATCGTGGTCGAGGGCAAGCGCGGGCTGGACACGTTCGCCAGCACGAACCTCGACTTCATCCTGCGCAGCAAGGGCATCACCACCATCGTGCTCGGCGGGTTCCTCACCAACTGCTGCGTCGAGTCGACCATGCGCACCGGCTACGAGAACGGGTACAAGGTCGTCACGCTGACCGACTGCGTCGCCGCCACCTCGCAGGAGGAGCACGACAACGCGCTGCGCTTCGACTTCCCGATGTTCTCGGTCCCGGTCACCGCCGACGACGTGATCGCCGCCCTGTCGGCGGCCTAGCGGTCCGACTCGATCACCGCGGTCCGACCCGATCACCGCCGCGTGGACCACGCCTTCGCGGCGGTGACCGGGCCGTCGCCGATGTCGGTCAGGGCCGCACCAGCGACCGCGCCATCTCGCGGAACGCCGGCAGCTGGTCCGGGTGCGCCGCGGGGTCGAAGTCGCCGGCGACGACGAAGTAGCCGTCGTCGTCGAACACGATCGCGGTGTAGACCACCGCGCCCGAGTCGCCCTCGCCGGTCAGCTCCCAGCCGGGCAGCCCGGCGATCGCCACCTCGGTGGCCGCCCCCACCGACGGCTTCGCGGGCAGCGCCTCGAACCGCGCGACGGCGAACGACCGCCGCTGGTCCTCGGCGACCGGGGCCTGCCCGAGCGACTGCGCGGCGAGCAGCTTCGGCACGCCCGGACCAGCCTCGCCGCCGAGCGTGAACAGGACCGAGTCGCCGGGCGCGTCCCGGCGCTGGTAGCCCTCGGCCGGCGTGAGGTCGGGGCGGCGGTCGTCCACGACGGCCTCGCCGTTCCACCGGGCGCCGGACAGCACCTCCAGCAGCTCGTCGGCGGTCACCGAGCTGTCCTCTTCGAGGGTGCCGGTCACCATCACCACGCTGTCGTCCGCGGCCAGCGCGGCGATCGCCTTGGTGTAGGTGCTGCCGGAGACGCGCTGGACGCCGGACGTCAGGATGGCCGGGCGGTCGGCGATCGTCAGGTGCCGCACCTCGCCCATCTCCATCCCGCGGTCGGCGGCCTTCGACCCGCTGAACCCGCCGGCGATGTCCTCCAGGGCGACCTTCGGGTCCCGGCCCCCCATGGGGAGGTCCATCACCACGACCGAGTTGCGGGTGCCCGGTTGACCCAACCCCGGCAGGTCCTCGTTGACCGCCATGCCCTCCGGCACGCGCAGGGACAGCTGCGTGCGCGGGATGGCGACGAAGTCGCCCAGGGCGACGGGCGCGGCCGACACCGCGCTGGACGTCGTGGACGGCGGCGGGCTCGCCGGCGACGCCCCGCCGCACCCGGCCAGGAGCACGACGCCGGCCAGCGCGACGGCGGTGGGCAGCACTCTTCGTGACGACACTTCCGGAGATCCCCCCACGGTGACGACCGGTTCGGACGACCGGTTCAGCGGGCGCGAACGCTACCCGCGGCCGGTCGGCTCGCGGAAATCCGAAACTCCAGGTCAACGCGTGGTCACCGGCCGGACAGGGCCGTCGGCGGCCCGTTCACCGGCCGGTCAGCCCCAGTTCGGGTCGGCACCCCTGGTCAACCGGCCCAGCTCGCCCAGGCCCGCCGGGGAGGGGCGCAGGTAGCCCGCCCGCGCCGCGACGCCCGCCGCCTCGCCCCGGGACCGGCAGTCGAGCTTGGTGAGCAGGCGTTCCACGTACGTCTCGACCGTGCGGCGGCTGACCACCAGCGCCTCGGCGATCGCCTGGTTGCTCAGCCCGGCCACCAGGCCGGTGGCGACGTCCAGCTCACGGGCGGTCAGGGCCGGCGCGTTCTCGAACGCCGTGCAGGCGGCGATCACGCCGCTGCGCGGGCCGTCGGCGACGCGCAGCAGGCGCACCCGGTGCCAGCCGTCCCGCCCCGGCCACAGGAACGGCACCGTGCGCACGCCCAGCGCGGCGAACCGCTCGGCCAGCGCCCGCAGCTCCGGGTCGTGCGCGAGCGGCGCGGGGGAGCGGCCCGCCACCGGCGCCTGGACCGGCAGCAGCCAGCTCGCCGTCCACTCGGGACCGAACCAGGCGTCGAACCTGGGGTGGCGCAGCGGATCGACCCGGCGGGCCAGCGCGCGACCGACCTCGGCGATGAACTGCCGGGTGTCCTCGTCGAACGCCGAGCGCTCCGGCGCGTTCAGGTGCACCACCCCGACGACCTGCTCCGGGCCGAGCTTGAGTGCCGCGGACAGGCCGTCCTCGAACCCGGCGGGCCGCAGTTGCTCCTGGTAGTGCGGCGAGTCGCGGAAGTTGTGCGGCATGTCGTCCATGAGCAGCGGCACGGGGGAGTCGAACAGCTGGCCGCCCCACTTGGTCCTGGGCAGCTCGTGCGCCAGCTCCTGGCTGATGGCCCGGTTGTAGCCGTGCTCGGCCATGACCAGGAACCGCCGCGCCACCGGGTCCCACCCGGTCACCTGCACCGCGCACATCAGCGGGACGGCCAGCCGCAGCCCGGCGAAGACCTCGTCCCACTCGACGTCCGCCGCACTGCCGAGGGCGGCGCCGATCCGCATCGCCGAGGCCACCCGGATGGTGTCCATGGTGAGCCTCCTCGGGTGAACGGGTAGGCGGACCAACCTACGGCGCGTGATGTGACCCGACAACAGGGGTCACCCCGCGTGCACGACCGGTGCGCTGCGGGTCAACGGACGTGCGCCGACCGCGTGCCCCCGACGACACGCGGTCGGCGCCGGGAGGGGGTCATCGGCCCTCCAAGGCGGTGAAAGCGGCGCGCAGCGCGGCGGCGGCGCGGGCGTGGGCCTCGGCGGACACGGTGAGCTGGTCCACCAGTAGGGCGAAGAAGCCGTGGATCTGGCCGGGGTAGCGGACGAGCGTGACCGGCACGCCGTCGTCCAGCAGCCGGTGCGCGTACTCCTCGCCCTCGTCGCGCAGCGGGTCGAACTCGGCGGTCATCACCAGCGCGGGCGGCAGGCCGCCCAGGTGCTCGGCCTCCAACGGCGCCAGGTACGGGTCGGTCAGGTCCTCCGGCGACCGCGGGTACTGCTCGAAGAACCACTCCATGCTCTCGCGGCTCAGGAAGTGCCCGACGCCGAAGTCCAGGTAGGACTGGCGGTCGCCCGGCGGCGCGATGACGGGCGCGGCGAGCAGCTGGAACGCGATCGGCGGGCCGTCGTGGTCGCGCGACATCAGGCACACCACCGCGGCCAGGTTGCCGCCCGCGCTCTCGCCGCCGACGGCCAGCCGCGAGCCGTCCGCGCCGATCTCGTCGCCGTGCCCGGCCACCCACCGCACCGCCGCGTAGGCGTCCTCGGCCGCCGCCGGGTAGCGGTGCTCGGGCGCGAGCCGGTAGCCCACCGACACCACCACCGCGCCGACCGCGTTGCACAGCGCCCGGCAGGCGGCGTCGTTCTCGTCCAGCGACCCGATCACCCAGCCGCCACCGTGGAACCACACCAGCACCGGGAACGGCCCGGAACCGGACGGGGTGTACACGCGCACCGGCAGCGGCCCGCCGGGTCCGGGGATCGTCCGGTCCACCACGGCGGCGACCGGCTCGGGGTCGGGGGAGGGCCGCCACGACTCGGCGAACACCGCCCGCATCCCAGCGGCCGTCGTGGGCGCCGGGATCAGCCCGTCGACGGCGTCGATCACCGCCCTGGCCTCGGGGTGCAACGGCATCGGGCACCTCCTCCCCGCCCGGTCCCGCGCCGAACCGCCGCGGCACGGCGGCGGTGAGGCGGGAGACGTCGTCCTCGGCCCGTCACACGGCCTCCGCGATGACCACGCGCGGGCTGCCCGGCAGCGGCCGGGTCTCCAGCACCTCCCAGCCGGCGCCGGTCAGCCAGTCGTGCACCTCGCCCTCGGGGTAGACCACCGTCCCGTCGATCACCAGGTGCTCGCCCGCCAGCACCGGGTCCAGCCGCCGGGCGTCCTCGGCCAGCAGCAGGAAGTCCAGCACCAGCAGCCGCCCGCCGGGGTCGACCACCTCCCGCGCGGCCCGCATGATCGCCTGGTTCCGCTCCGGGTCGAACCGGTGGATCACGTGCTCCAGCAGCACGGCGTCGTAGTGGCCGGGCACCGGGTCGGTCAGCGGGTCGGCCTCGTGGAAGGTGATCCGGTCGGCGACCTCCGCCGGCACCGTCCCGCGCGCCACGTCGAGGAACTGCGGCGTGCCGACGAACGCGCCGGTCAGCTTCGGGTGCTTGGCCGCGGCCTCGGCCAGGAACGCGGTGGACAGCCCGCCGAGGTCCAGCACGTGCCGGTGCAGCCGGAAGTCGTAGTGCTCGGCGAGCACCGCCGCGTGCAGCGGGTCGCAGGTCCGAACGCCGTGACGTCGCCGTTGAGCCCGGTCGACCGAAACGCCCCCGATGGACGAAGCACTCACGGATCCACCGTCCTGTCAGCCGCTGGAGTGGTCGGCACAGAGTGGTCCCGGACAGGTGCCCGGCCGGTCCGTAGAAATACTGAATTACTCCTCTGGCGAAGCGGTGACCTGCTGAAAGGCAGTACTGGATGCCCGAAGTCGATCGACTTCGGGCGCTCGTCCGCGATCTACCGGGTGATCAGCGCTCGCATGCGCAGGCCCCCGGCGGGCAGCGCGCGCACCCGGCCGGGTCGGGCAGGTCCAGCGCCGGGTCGCGGTCGAGGAAGCCGAGCGGCCGGAACCGGAAACCGCTGCGGTCCACCGGCATCACCGGCCAGTCCTCGGGCCGGGGCAGGCGCGCCGGCCCGAACACTCGCCACAGCACCACGTCGGTGTCCACCAGGTCCCGGTCGCGGGCCGTCCACGCGGGCAGCCCGCCCCCGCCGGGGTGCTGGTTGGGGTACTCGCCCGCCGGGAACCGCTCGTCCTCGGCGAACCGGGTCACCCACAGGCGCCTGGCGGCGAACGCGTCCCGCCCGGCCACGCTCGAACCCGGCTGGGCCGGCAGCGTCGGCCCCGGGCTCGGCACGAGCTGGTAGGTGCGCGTTGCCCAGCCGGTTGCGACTGTCAGCGCTGCGCACCACCCACGTGCGGCCGTGCGCGGTGTCGGCGGTGCGCGCCGCGACCGACTCGCGGTCCAGCACGGTCGTGCTGGTGGTGAACGCGTTGCCGCGCGGGTTGTCCGGCCCGGTCGGCACGCCGACTCCGGTCCCGCGCCGCAGAACACCACGCCGGTCGTCTTCGCCTCCAGCTCCACCGGGACGTCCGAGGCGCCGGTGAGCGGGCCGAGCGGGTGCGCGGCATCCGTCATGACCGGAGTACCGGGCAGTGGTCGGCGGGTCGCTCGGTCACCGGCGCACCGGCGTAGACCGGCGGCGAACGCACCCGGAGGGCGGCACGAGCGCCGAGCGGCGGGTGGGCGGCCTGAGTGGATCATCCTTCCGATATCTCGACTACCTTCCAGGGGTCCACCTACGTTCGTCGCATGGCATACGGCAAGGCACTGCGCGAGGCGGTCGCGGCCCCCGGGACGACCCCGCTGATCGGCGTGTTCGACATGCTGTCGGCGTCGGTCGCGTCCCGGCACTACGACGGGCTGTTCGTCTCCGGGTTCGGCTTCGCCGCGTCCCACTACGGCCTGCCGGACATCGGGTTCATCGCCTGGCCGGACGTGGTCGGGTTCGTCCAGCGGCTGCGCCTGGCGCTGCCCCGGCAGCACCTGCTGGTGGACGTCGACGACGGGTACGTCGACCCCGAGGTGGCCTGCCAGGTGGTGCGCGCGCTGGAGCAGGTCGGCGCGTCCGGCGTCGTCCTGGAGGACCAGCGGCGGCCGCGCCGGTGCGGGCACGTCGAGGGCAAGCGGGTCCTGCCGCTGGAGGAGTACCTGGAGAAGCTGGACCTGGTGCTGTCGAGCCGGACCGACCTGGTCGTGGTGGCGCGGACCGACGCCACCGAGGAGGACGAGATGGTGCGCCGGGCCACCGCGTTCGCCGCGACGGACGCCGACGCCGTGCTGGTCGACGGGGTGCCCTCGGTGGAGGTGATCCGCCGGGTCCGGCGGGCGGCGGGCGACAAGCCGCTGCTGTTCAACCAGATCGCGGGCGGCCGGTCGCCCAGCCTGTCGCTGCCCGAGTTGACCGACCTGGGCGTCGACGTGGCGATCTACAGCACGCCGTGCCTGTTCGCCGCCCACGCGGCGATGGAGGACGCGATGGCGCAGCTGAAGGGCCGTGACGGCCTGCTGCCGGAGGGACCGATCGGCGTCGCCGAGTCGCAGGCGCTGCTGGAGCGCAACATCAGCCGCCACCACGACCTGCCCGCACCGCGCGCGGCCGACCCGGCCCTGACCCGCTAGGAGCAGACCGGCGGTCGTCGCGCGCCGGCGAAGCTCAGCCCGGGTCGCCACGCCGCTTGCGGTGCGCCACCCAGCCGAAGTCCACGAGCAGCACGACCGCGAGCACCCCGAGCAGCACGGCCAACCAGGTCAGCCCCGCCCGCGCGCACAACCACGCGGCCACCCCGTTGAAGACGACCCCGAACGCCGCCAGCCACAGCCGCAGGGTCAACGCGCTGCGCGGCGGTGCGGGTGGCGGCAGGTCGTCGTCGCCGGGGTGGCCGGGACCGGTCACGTCCGCCACTCCTCCTGCCAGCCGTGGTCGGTGTCGTAGGCGGCGGCGAGCAGCTGGAGCACGGAACGGTCGTCGGTGCCCTCCACCACCTTGCGCACCCACTGCGCCTTCTCCTCGAACCGCACGGGCGCGCGTTCGTCCTGCGCCTGCGCCTCGCCGGGCACCAGGACCAGGTCCTGGCCGTCGTCGGACCGCAGGATCCGCAGCCGTCCCCGGCGCTCGGCCTCGTCCAGCAGCGGCAGCTCCTCCCCGGCCAGCCGCTCCTCGTCCTCGGTCAGCCGCTCCAGCACGAAGCGGCGCAGGTCCTCGTTCGACGGTTCGTTCGGCTCCACGTCCATGGCCCGGGGGTATCCACTGCGGTCGTGGCCACACGTCGGCGTGCGGCTGATCGCGACGGCGGGTACGAATAGGTGGTGACCAGCGCCCGCGAGCCGGACCCGCGACGGTGGAAGGCCCTCACGGTCACGCTGGTCGCGGGGTTCATGAGCCTGCTCGACGTCAGCATCGTGTCCGTCGCCCTGCCGTCCATCCAGCACGGCCTCGGCACCACCCCGGCCGGCGTGCAGTGGGTCGTCTCGGGTTACGCGCTGGCGTTCGGCCTGGCCCTGGTGCCGGCCGGACGGCTGGGCGACGCGATCGGGCGGCGGACCATGTTCCTGGTCGCGCTGGGCGGCTTCGTGCTGTTCAGCGCCCTGGCCGGGCTGGCGCCGACGACCGAGGTGCTGATCGTCGCCCGGCTCGCGCAGGGCATCTCGGCGGGCGCGCTCGCACCGCAGAACTCGGCGTTGATCCAGCAGCTGTTCCGCGGCGCGGAACGCGGCCGGGCGTTCGGCTTCTTCGGCTCCACGGTCGGCATCTCCACTGCGGTCGGCCCGGTCGTCGGCGGCCTGATCCTGGCCGTCGCGGGCGAGGACGAGGGCTGGCGGTGGATCTTCTACGTCAACGTGCCGATCGGCGTGGTCGCGCTGGTGCTGGCGGCCCGCCTGCTGCCCAAGGCGCGCGGCGGCAGGCGCGGGCAGCTCGACCTGGTCGGCGCGGCCCTGCTGGGCACCGGCGTGCTGGCCGTGATGCTGCCGCTGGTGCTGGCCGAGGCGGGCGGGCTGGCGGAGCTGTGGTGGTTGTTCGGGCTCGGCGCGGTGCTGCTGGTGCTGTTCGTGCGGTGGGAACGGCGGTTCGCGGCGCGGGGCGGGAGCCCGATGCTGAACATCGGCCTGTTCACCGGCACGCCCGGGTACGGCAGCGGGGCGCTGCTCGGGATGGTGTACTTCATCGGCTTCGCCGGGATCTGGCTGGTGTTCGCGCTCTACTTCCAGACCGGCCTGGGGTACACGCCGCTGGAGTCCGGGCTCGCGGTGACGCCGTTCGCGGTCGGTTCGGCGGCGTCGGCGGTGGTCGGCGGGCGGCTGGTGGAGAACTGGGGCCGGAAGCTGACCGTCACCGGGTTGAGCATGGTGGTGGTCGGGCTCGGCGTGACGGCCGTGCTGCTGGTGCTGGCGCCGCCGCACCTGGCCGGGTGGGCGGTCGCGCCCGCGCTGCTGGTCGCCGGGATCGGCGGCGGGTGGGTGATCTCGCCGAACACCACGCTGACGCTGCGGCACGTGCCGGTGTCGATGGCGGGTGCGGCCGGCGGGGCGCTGCAGACCGGTCAGCGCCTCGGTTCGGCGATCGGCACGGCGGCGCTGACCGGCGTGTTCTACACGGTGCTGAGCGCGTCCGGGCGGGACTTCCCGATGGCGGCGGCGGTCGCGGTCGGCGGCGCGACGGTGGCCGTGGCGCTGGCGCTGGTGGTGGCCGTGGTCGAGCTGCGCGCCCGGCCGCGCTGCCCGTCCGCCGTGGCGGACGCCGAGCAGGCGGTCCACGACGCGCCGTGATCGGTGCGCGTGCCCGGGAGCGCGGGCACGATGGCGGGATGGACCTGCTGCCCCCGGCCGAGCAGCTGCTCGGCATCCGCTCGACCGCCGACCGGCCGGACGACCTGCGCCGGGCGCTGGACTTCGTGCTCGACTTCGTCGGCCCCGGCTTCACCGCGGAGCGGTTCGAGTCGGGCGGCAAACCGAGCGCGCTCGTCTACCCCGGAGAGTCGCGGCCGCACTTCAGGGTGATCTTCAACGCGCACCTGGACGTGGTGCCGGGCACCGACGAGCAGTTCCGGCCCCGGCGGGACGGCGATCGGCTCGTCGGGCGCGGCACGCAGGACATGAAGCTGTCCGCGCTGGTGCTGGCCTCGGTGTTCCGCGACGTGGCCGCCCGGCTGCCCTACCCGATCGGGCTCCAGCTCGTGACCGACGAGGAGGTCGGCGGGCGCGACGGCACCCTGCACCAGCTGGAGCAGGGGGTGACGGCGTCGTTCGTGGTGATCGGTGAGCACAGCGCGTTGCGCGTCGTCGCCGAGTCGAAGGGGCTGATCACCGTTCGGTTGAACGCGGTCGGCCGTGCCGCGCACAGCGCGTACCAGTGGCTCGGGGACAACGCGCTGCTGAAGGTCATGCGGGCGGTGGACGGCGTGCTCGCCGCGCACCCGGTGGCGACGGGAGAGGAGTGGCGGACCACGGTCAACGTCGCCCGCGTGACGACCGGCAACCAGGCGCTCAACCAGGTGCCGGCGGACGCCACCGCGTGGCTGGACGTCCGGTTCCCGCCCGACGACCCCGACTTCACCGGCCGCACGCCGGACGAGGTCGCCGCCCACTTCGCCGCCCTGTGCCCGCCCGGCGTCACGGTCGAGGTCGACCACGTCGAGCCGCCGCACCGGGCCGACCCGGACAACCCCGACGTGCTCGCCCTGCAACGCGCCGCCCGTGCTCAGGGCTACTCCGGTGACCTGCTGCGCAAGCACGGCGCGGCCGACTCGCGGTTCTACTTCCAGCGCGGCGTCGACGCGGTGATCTTCGGCGTCGGCGGCGACGGGCAGCACGGTCCGGACGAGCACGCCGACCTGACCACCGTCGAGCCGTACCGGGAGACGCTGATCGCGTTCCTGGAGGGCATTGCCTAAAGCGTAACTCAGTGGTTACGCTTTAGGGCGTGGACGAGGTGGCGAGCGCGATCGCCGATCCCGTGCGGCGCGAGGTCCTGGAGATGCTGCGCGCCGACGGGCGGCTGTCGGCCGGGCAGATCGCCGAGCGGTTCGCGATCAGCCGTCCCGCGGTGAGCAGGCACCTGCGGGTGCTGCGGGAGTGCGGCCTGGTGCGCGACGAACTGGTGGGCAGGCAGCGGCTCTACGCGCTCGACGCCTCCCGGTTGGCGCCGCTGACGCGGTGGCTCGCGGACTTCGCCGTGCCGGCGGAGCAGCCGGCCGCCCTGGAACACCTCCTCGACGCGCTCCAGACCGAGGTCTACCGCACGCGGCGGGAACGCCGCGCCGACGAACCGAAGGAGAACACCGCATGACCCCCACCCCCACCGGTCGGCTGTTCCGCACCGACGCGGGCAGCGACCTGGTGCTCACCCGGACGTTCCGCGCGCTCGCCGACGACGTGTGGGCGAGCCTGACCGAACCGGAGCGCACCGCTCGGTGGTTCGGCCCGTGGGAGGGCGAGGCCGGGCCGGGGCGCACGGTGAAGGCGCAGATGCTGTTCGAGGAGCAGGAGCCGTGGGTGGAGATCCGCGTCGACGCGTGCGACCCGCCCCGCCGGCTGGCGCTGTCGATGGTGGACGAGGCGGGCACCTGGCGGCTGGAGCTGCTGCTGTCCGAAGTGGACGGCACCACCGAGCTGCGCCTGGTGCACCACCTGGAGACCGAGGAGGGCATCGGCGAGGTCGGTCCGGGCTGGGAGTACTACCTGGACATGCTGGTCGCCTCCCGCGCCGGGGCGCCGCTGCCCGCGTTCGACGACTACTACCCGTCCCAGAAGGCCCACTTCGAGGCGTTGACGACCGCTGGGTGACGGCCACCGTTCTGATGACTGCCGTTCTGCACGGAACGTAGCCGCTCTCCTCGACGGGTTGACCTCGCGAACACGTCCGGGTGCTCGACGCGCAGCCGCGCCTGACCGTCCACAGCGGGAAATACGCTGGCGGCGGAGCCCAGGAAAGGCGGAGCGATGCGCGCAACGTCGGAAGAACCCGGCCGGTCGGCCCTCTTCGTCAACGGACCCGGCTACCCGGGCACGGACGAGGCCCGGATCGACCTGGTGACGTCGGGGTTCACCACGGTGTTCCTCTGGAGCCTGCACGTGCACGAGGAAGGCGACCTGTACCTCAACGAACGCCGGATCGTGTCTGGCGGGGCGTACGACGGCGACGCCGACTGGCCCGCCTGGGTCAACTCGTTGAAGACCACGGTGAACACCCGGATCGACCGCGTCGAGCTCTCGGTGGGCTCCTCCGGCGCGTCGGACTGGGAGAACATCAGGGACCTGCTCGGGGAGGGCGGCGGCACCGGGAACATCCTGTACAAGAACTTCACAGTGCTGCACGACCTGCTCGACGTCGACGCGCTCAGCAGCGACGACGAGTCGTGCTACGACGTGGCTTCGACGGTCGCGTTCGCGAAGATGGCGCAGGACATCGGCTACCGGAACTTCACCCTCACCCCGTTCACCGAGGTGGAGTACTGGAAGGACGTCAAGGGACAACTCGGCCCGCTGGTGGACCGCGTCTACCTGCAGTGCTACTCGGGCGGGTCGGGCAACGACCCCCGGACGTGGCAGGACGCGCTGGGGATGCCGGTCGACCCCGGCCTGTGGTGCAAGCACGGCCCGGACTGCGACTGGGACGACTCGCCGGCGGAGGTCGAGGACCGGATGAGGCAGTGGCAGGAGTCCGCCGGCATCGTCGGCGGCTTCCTGTGGTCCTACCCCGACGTGCTGGCCTGCGCGAAGCCGGGCCGGAAGACGGCGGACTACGCGGCGGCGATCAAGGACGGCATCACCCGGAAGTCGGAGGTCGCCGCCGCGTCCCAGCGCTGAAGCCCGTTCTCCGGCGTGGCCGGATCGTGGATGCGGACCGGCCGGTCGGCGGTGACTGCGGCGGCGGACATCAGCTCCGTGCGGAAGCCGGGCGCGCTGTTCGGCCGCTCGACGGCCACCGCCTGTCAACAGACCGTTACTACAAGGGTGAGCTGCGGATTTGCTCAATTGAGAGTACGGTCGGACGAGCAGCGGGTTGAACCTACAGCCACTGCCTTCTTCGAGCACGAGGAGGCTGCGGCCCTTGACAGTAGAACCGTTTGTCCAGACCTTCCGGGTGGAGCGCGAGATGCACGGCTATGCCGTGGTCGTTCGCGTCGCCGGTGAGGTCGACGCGTCGACCGTCCGCGAGCTGAAGAACGAGATCGCGGTAGGGCTCGCCCTGGCCACCACACCGGCACCGCTGGTGGTGGACCTGAGCGAGGTCCGCTTCTTCGCCGCGGCCGGGCTGAACGAGGTCTACCGGGGTCTCCTCGCCGCCAGGGCGGTCGGCGTGCAGCTGCGCGTGGTCGCCCGCCACCGGCACGTCCTCCGACCGTTCGAGGCCAGTGGCCTGGACCAGGAGATCCGACCGTGCCGGACGCTCGCCGAAGCGCTGGCCGTGCGCACGATCTGGACCATGCGGCGCTTCACCATGCCCCTCGCCTCACCGACCCCTCACCGGGTGACCTCGATGCCGGCCGTGACCGAGCACCGGGTGCGCCTCAGCCCAGGGTGCTGACGTAGGCGAGCGCGCCGAGCGCGGGCGCCGCGGTCGCGGTCAGGAGGAGCGATCGGCGGCTGGGCCGGGGACCTTCCGCCGCCAAGCGGAACCCGCTGGGCACCAGGGCCACGCACAAGCCGAGCACGGCGATGAGCGAGGTGAGCTCGGTGCCCTTCAGGACGCCCAGCGGCAGCAGGCACATCAGGGCTAACGCCAGGGCGCGGACGCGGCCCAGGACACCGCTGTGGTAGGCCGCGAACGCCAGGACCAGCCAGCCGGCCATGATGGTGAACGACAGGTAGCTGAACAGGTGCAGGTCCTGGTAGCCCTGGCCGACCAGGTCGGTCGCGACGGCCGCGCCGTGCCGCCGCGCCAAGCCGTGGGCCGCCTGGTCGACGCCCGCGTGGAAGGTCCGTTCGAACAAGCCCACCAGCACCAGTGCCGCGCTCCACGTCGCCGGCACCGGGTGGGTTCGCCCGATCCGGTGAGCCAGGGCGAGCACGGCCGGAGCCAGCAGGACGTTGCCGGCGATCATCGCCGTGTGCGCGGTGGTCATGAGGGCCGGGTGCTCGGCAACGGCGGCCAGTTGCTGGGGGAAGAAGTAGTGGAACGGCCACCTCAGCACGACCGCGGCCAGCAGCAGCAGCGGTCCCAGGGTCAGCGCGGTCGCGGCGATCCAGCGGTTGGGGAAGGTCATGCCGAGGAATCTGCCACTCGGCGCCGGGTTGGGGATCGGACCGTGGTCCGAAGTGGAGCGGTCAGACCGGGCGCAGGAACGACCGGTCGTCGGGTGGCACCTCCGCGACCGGGCCGGCCGACCGCAGCACCACGTCCAGCGCCCGCGCCGGGTCGGACAGGTACACCTGGCTGAACCAGGCCATGTTCGCCTCCACCACGACCACCGAGGCGCGCGGGTCCTCCGGCGGCCCGGTCAACCCGACGTCCACCACGACCGCGCTCGGCAGACCCGGCAGCGCGGCGGCGAACGCCGACACCCGCCCGGCCTCGGGGCACTCGTCGAGGGGCGCCGGGTCGAGCCTGCCCCACGTCGCGTAACGCGACCCCGCGCGCACCTCGCCGTCCAGCAGGAACAGCCGGAACTCGGCGGCGAACCCGACCACCTCGCTCACCAGCACCGCCGTGCCGCCCGGCAGGTCCGCGGGCAGCTCACCCCCGTGCGCGTAGACCCGCGCGGTGAAGCTCTTGCTGCTCGGCGGCTTGACGAACACCGGCGACCGCCCGGCGCGGGCCGCGTCGAGCGTCGTCGCGCGGATGCGCCTGCCGACCAGTTCCGGCGGCAACCCCGGCAGCCAGTCGTCGGCCGGTTCGAGCAGGCCGAGGCCCAGGCGGGTGGCGACGCGGTCGGCGAACAGCGGCCCGCCGCGGTAGTGCACCGGACCCGGCGGCACGTCCGGCACCGCGGACACGACGCTCAGCCCGCGCGAGACCGCCGCCCGGGCGAGCGGCCCGAGGGCGGGGATCGCCGAGGGCGGGACGAAGAGGGAACCGGTCACGGTGCGCATCCTGAGGGGAACCGGACCGCGCCGTCGAGCCATTACCCGGCGAGGGCGCGCGACCAGCCCGTACCCGTGCCCGAGGCCGTGCTCGCCCCTGAGCCGGCGGAGCACTGTGAAGATCGAACAGCGGCGAGGGTGTGTAGGACGCGCCAACCCGGGTAGTCGGCGGAAGACTGCCGACGAGGAGGAGCAAGTGGACCCGATCAAACCCGCCAAGGTAGTGAAGGAAGCGCTCGAGAAGGCGGTGGAGAAGGTCGCCGACCTGGTCACGCCACCGGTCCCGGGCACGCCGGGCAGCGCGCCGCCGCCGCTGGACCCGCCGGACGAGCCGCAGGGCCCGCTGCCCCGCAAGCCCGACCAGGCTTCGCCCCAGACCCGCACCGCGACCGGCGCGGAGACCGGCGCCCCGGCCGACGCGCGGGAGCAGCAGGGCGAGTTCCTGACCACGTCGACCGGTTCGCGCCTCTACGACACCGACCACTCGCTCAAGGCAGGGGCCCGCGGTCCGACACTGCTGCAGGACCACCACCTGCGCGAGAAGATCACCCACTTCGACCACGAGCGCATCCCCGAGCGGGTGGTCCACGCGCGCGGCGCGGCCGTGCACGGCGTGTTCGTCGGCTACGGCAACGCCGAGAACGTGTGCAAGGCCGCCTTCCTGCAAGAAGGCGTGACCACGCCGGTGTTCACCCGGTTCTCGACCGTGGTGGGCTCGCGCGGCTCGGCGGACACGGTGCGCGACACCCGCGGTTTCTCGACGAAGTTCTACACGTCCGAGGGAAACTTCGACCTGGTCGCGAACAACATCCCGGTGTTCTTCATCCAGGACGGCATCAAGTTCCCGGACATCATCCACGCCGCCAAGCCGCACCCGGACCGCGAAATCCCGCAGGCGCAGAGCGCGCACGACACCTTCTGGGACTTCGTCTCCACCCACACCGAGGCCACGCACCACGTGATGTGGCACATGTCCGACCGCGGCGTGCCGCGCTCGTACCGGACCATGGAGGGCTTCGGCGTCCACACGTTCCGGCTGATCAACGCCGAGGGCGGGACTTCGCTGGCCAAGTTCCACTGGAAGCCGAAGCTGGGCGTGCACTCCCTGCTGTGGGAGGAGGCGCAGATGATCGCGGGCGTCGACCCCGACTTCCACCGCCGCGACCTGTTCGACGCGATCGAGTCCGGCGCGTTCCCGCAGTGGGAGCTGGGCATCCAGGTCTTCCCGGACACCCCGGAGCAGACCTTCGAGGGCATCGACCTGCTCGACTCGACCAAGATCGTGCCCGAGGAGCTGGCGCCGGTCCAGCCGATCGGCATGCTCACGCTCAACCGCAACACCACCAACTACTTCGCCGAGACCGAGCAGGTCGCCTTCCACGTCGGCCACCTGCCCCCGGGCATCGACGTGACCGACGACCCGCTGCTGCACGCGCGGCTGTTCTCCTACATCGACACCCAGCTGAGCAGGCTCGGCGGCCCGAACTTCAACCAGATCCCGATCAACCGGCCGCACGCCCCGGTCAACGACATGCTGCGCGACGGCTTCCACCAGCACGCCGTGCACAGCGGTGTGGCGCCGTACAAGCCGAACACGCTGGACGGCGGCTGCCCGTTCATGGCGGGCGTGGCGACCGGCGCGTACGTGGAGTTCCCGCAGGCGGTCGCGGACTCGGTGAAGGAGCGCCGCGCGCCGGCCTCGTTCGCCGACCACTACTCCCAGCCCCGGATGTTCTACCGGAGCCTGAGCCCGGTGGAGAAGGAGCACCTGGTGCGGGCGTTCACCTTCGAGCTGGGCAAGTGCTACGAGCAGGCGATCAAGGAGCGCGAGCTGCGCGTGCTGGCCAACGTGGACGCCGAGCTGTGCGCCCTGGTGGCGGCAGGTCTCGGGCTGCCCGCGCCGGAGGCGACCGTGCCGGACACCGTCGACCTCGCGCCCAGCCCGGCGGTGTCGCAGGTCGGGCAGGTGTGGCCGACGGACGGCCGGCTGATCGGCATCGTCGTGGACGCGAACGACCCGGCGAGCCTGGACGGCCTGCACACGCTGCGCCAGACGATCATGGCGGCCGGGATGGTGCCGCTGCTGATCGCCGCGCGCGGCGGGCTGCTGGAGGACGGGCTGATGGCCCAGCGGACGTTCCTCACCGCCCGGTCGGTGGAGTTCGACGCGCTGCTGCTGGCCGCCGCGCCGCCGCCCGGCCCGGACGCGCTGCCCAACCGCGACGCCAAGGCGGGCGCGCCGTCCGCCACCGTCGACCCGCGCGTGGTGCTGATGGTCCAGGAGTGCTACCGGCACGCCAAGGCGATCGGCGTGTGGGGCACCGGTGAGGCCGCCCTGGTCGAGGCCGGGTGCTCGGTCGGCGACCTGGGCATCGTCGTCGGCGACAGCCCGGCGGACGTGTTCACCGAGGTCCAGACCCTCCTCACCACGCACCGCGTGTGGGACCGGTTCCCGGTGTCGATCGTCTGACGCCGCTCGTGACGGCTGGCCCCAGGGGCGACCCCGGGGTCAGCTCTCGCGTGCCAGCAGGGCGGTGAGCCTGGGGTCGTCGCGCACCGGGTCGAGGCGGGCTTCGACCGCCACCTGCCACCGGCGCACGTCGGGCGTCTTCGACGTGGTCCGCCACCACCGGGCGAGGCGGCCGATCGCCCGGTGCGCGTCACCGCTCACCGCGTACAGGACGGCCAGCTCGTAGTGCGGGCGCGGGTCGCCCGGCCACGTCCGCAGGTAGGTGAGGTACCGCTCCTCCGCTTCCGCGCGCAGCGCGTCGGAGCCGTGGACGATCGCACCGACCGCGAGGACCCAGGCGGTGTCGAGGGAGTGCGGCAGGTCGGCGGGGAAGCTCCGGCAGAGCGCCAACGCCTCGTCGCACGCGACGGCCGCCCCCTCGCGATCACCTTTGTCGCACAACAGGTCCGCCTGCACGGCCAACGCCACGGCGAGCGCGCGCAGGAGGCGCGTGTCGCCCGGCAACGCCGCCAAGGCGTCCCGGATCGCCTCCACGGCCTCCCCGCTGCGATCAGCGTCGCTGACCAGGTTCGCGTGGTCGTGCGACGCGAACGCGAGGTGGTAGAGGGTGGCCGGGTGGCCGGGCCGCCGTTCGAGGCTGGTCCGGAACCACGTCACGGCTTGCTCGTAGTGGTGCGCGGAGGCTTCCGGGTCGGTGTTCCACAGCCGGGACGCCTGGAGCGCCGACACCGTGCCGACCGCGTGCGCCGCCTCGGCGTCGTCGGGCCGGTGGAGGAGGTGGCGGTGGAACAGGGCGAGCGCCGCACGGGTCGCGGGATCGTGGTCGGCGGTCTCGGCCTCCGCCAGGAGCGCGAGGGTCCGGGCCGCGTCGCTCGACGTCCGGACGTCGTCGGGGTGCCGATCCGGCAACGCCACCAGCAGCGACGTCGCCTCCGCTCGCAACCGGGCCGCGCGCTCGGGGTCCACCTGACCGCGCAACGCGTGCGCGTGGCGGGTCAGGATCACCCCGAGCGCGTGCGCCTTGCGCGGGTCGTCGGGGTCCGACGCGGACGACCGGCGCGCGTTCGCCTCCAGCTCCTCCCACCGGGCCAGGGCCTCGGGTGACTGGCTGTCGCGGTCCGCGAACGCGACCCGGTAGGTCTCGGCGATCAGGTCGTCCAACACGGTCGGGTCGTCGGCGACCAGCACCCGGTAGTGCTCGGCGGCCTCCCGCGCCGCCGCCACGGCGTCGGGTCGGCCGAGTCGGCGCAGGATCCCGGCCCGGGTGGACTGGAGGTCGGCCAGGAAGCGCCGCGAGGAGGCACGGCCCTCACGGGCCAGGGCGTCCCGGTGCAGGGAGAGCGGTTCGTCGAACAGGGCGAGAGTGGCGGCCGGGTCCTCCGCGGCGACCAGGTCGGCCTGCCTCGCCAGCACCACGCCGAGCAGGTCCCGCGCCCACACGTCGTCGGGTCGGAGGGTGAGCTGCTCCCGGTGCACCTCGACCAAGCGGGCGTGCACGGTGTCGAGCGCCGTCGAGGCGTGCGGCAGCAGCGAGGTCTGCGACGCGAGAGCGCCGGCCAGCTCGTCCAGGACGCGGTAGCGGTCGTCGCCGTCGACGCGGCTGAGGCACAGCTCGTACCGGTTCGCGGCACGGACGTGCAACGCCAGCGCGCGTTCGGGGTCGTCCGGTCGCACGAGCCCCGCCAACGCGGTGTCCGCCTCGGCGAGCTGCCGCACCAGGGGCACGACGAGCAGCGCTCGGGTCCGCTCGACGTGCCGGTCCACCTGCTCGCGCAGCTCCAGCGCCCGCGGCACGTCGCCCGCCGCGACCGCCGCGCCGAAGTCGGCCAGCAGCCGCCGTCGGGTGGTGGTCACGCCGAGGTCCGCCCACGCGCGCAGCGGTTCCCGCCACGACATCCCGGCGCACCGGGGGCACGCGGGCAGACCCTCGGCCTGCGCCGGGGCGAGCCGGACGCGCCACCGCCTGCCGCACCGCGCCTCCGTGAAACCCCGGTCCACGACCGGACCCTCCGGGTGGAACGGGAGCTTGTGCACGTGGCCGTCGCCGTGCTCGGTCGGCTCGGCGTCCCGTTCGGCGCGGAAGCCGTACATCCAGGCGCACCGCTCGCCGTAGTCGCCGGTCCACCCGTCCCACTCCGCCAGCTCACGGCCTTCCATCGCCCGGCTCTCCCCGCCGTCCACCCGGGCGTTGACACCGGTCGGGTGCAGGCGGTGGACGGTCACCGAGCGGGACCCGTCGGCGCGGCGCCGCATCGAGATCCAGGTGTTCGTCCCCAGGCACAGCAGGTCGCCACCCTCCACCAGACCGGCGGTGACGGTCAGCTCGGCGTGCATCAGGCCGCGTTCGTCGGTCACCGGCCGCTCGGGCGGCGGGAGGCGCAGGAAGTCGAAGAAGTCGGAGAGGACCGCGGCCATCGACTCGCGGCGCAGCCGGCACAGCACCTCCGCGGTGAGGGCGTGCAGGACGAACGCGTCGTCCCGCACCGCGACGAGCCCGTGCCGGGCCAGCACGACCTCCGCCGTCGACACCAGCACCGCGCCGACCGGGCCGGGGAAGCGGTGGGCCAGGAACGCGCGGCCGACCGAGCGGGGCACCAGTCCCTCGACCGCGATCCAGAGCAGGGTGTCCAGCACCGCGGTCACGTCGCCCAGCGCGGCGAACCCGGCGAGCATCGCGCGGTAGACCGGGGTCAGGCCCCGGTCGGTGGTCGCGTCGATGGCGTCCAGCGCCCGACCGGTGTCCTGCTCCAAGCCGTCCAGCACGGTGCCCGCGTCGAGGGCCGCGCCGCGCAGGTACCGGCAGACGTGGCCGATCACCAGGGGACGGCCGCCGGTGAGCCGCGCCAGCCGGGCGGTGTGCTCGTCGCCCAGGTCGGGCAGCAGGACGCGCACGGCCCGCTCGGCGTCCTCGGGGTCGAGGTTGCCGACGACCAGTTCGGGCACGCCCTCCGGGCCCGCGGTCCGGCTGGTCACCACGACGGGCACGCGCGACCCCTCAAGACCCAGGGCCGAGACGGCGGCGGGGGAGTCGGCGTCGTCCAGGATCACCAGGCCGGTGGAACCGCCCTCGGCGAGCCCCCGCCGGAACAGCTCCCAGCGCGCCGCGCCGTCCACGTGCGGCTCGCCCACCGCCCGCAGCAGGTCCTCGTCCGTCACGCGCGAGTTGCCCAGGCGGATGCGGACCACGGGGTGCGCGAGGCGTTCGGCGAGCTGGTCGGCGAGCACCGTCTTGCCGGTGCCCGGCTCACCGCGGACCCACAGCAGCCGGGCACCGTCCCCGATCAGCGCGAGACCCCGCTCGACCAGGGCCGGGCGGTCGACCAGGTGGACGGCGGCGTCGCGGCGCAGCTCGGTCAGCGTGGCGCCGGAGACCAGGCCGACCACGGCCGCCGCCAGCGACTCCACCAGGCGGCGGGTGTACTGCGGCGCCTGCCGGAACGTGCTGGGCGCGGGCGTCGGGGTGAACCGCGCCGCGGCCGCGTCCTGGCGGTAGGACAGGTTCCGGCCGAACGTGTCGGCCAGGCCGAAGAGGTCGTCCACCGCGGGGCGCAGCTCCGCGGGCGCGACCTGCTTGCCCGCCGCGACGACCAGCCGCCGCACCGGGGCGGGGCGGTCGGCGGGCACGTCGTAGACCCGCCTGGCCGCGCTGGCGAGCGTCGGCAGCCGGGCCGCGAGGGTGCGTTCGCCCAGTTCGCCGAAACCACGCCGGCGCAACACCCGGAGGTCGGCGGCGACATCGTCCAGCGAGACCAAGTCCACCTCCTGCGCGCCCGGTCAGGATGTCACGGATCGGTCAGCGGGCCGGCACCGCGCACCCCGGTCGCGCCGCACAGTCGGAGGCGACGGACGACGAGGTCGGGAAGGAACGCCGATGACACCCAACCCACTGCTGGTGACGTTGTTGACCCTGGCCGCCATCCTGGGCGCGGCCACCGCGACCGCCCTCGCGGCGGGCGTGCTCAGCCGCCTGGCCGGCTCACCGCTGCCGGGCGCCGCGCTGACGGCGGGCGCCGCGTTCGCCGGTGCGGCGGCCCTGCTGCTCAGCGTGGCGGTGGCCGTCGGGCTGCTGTGAGGGGCCGACCGGCCGCGGACGGCGAGGTCCGCGGCCGGTCGGGGGTGGGTCAGCAGAACAGGCAGAGCGAGTAGTTCGCCTGGTACGTCGTCGCGCTCGCCGGCGCGACGATGTTGTGCGTCTGCGCGCCGCCGTCGGACCAGCTGTTGTACTGGTACTTCAGGCCCAGCGGTCCGCCGGGCTGCGGGCTCGGCGCGCTGATCGAGTTGTTCGACCCGACGATCACCGTGCGGGTGAACGGCGTGGTCTGGGCCGCGCCGCCGACGCTGAGCTGCCGGCCGCTCGGGTTCGACGTGAACGTCAGCGCCACCGTCTTCGGGTCCAGCTTCGTCGTGGTGCTCTTGGTGCGCCCCGACGAGTCCGTGGCGGTCAGCGTCAGGTCGAGGTACGACGGGTACTCGTGGTCGGGCGCGATGAACGAGCCCGACGCCACGCCCGTCCAGTTCTGCACCACGTGCTCGTGGCACGAGCCGCTGGTAGCGCAGTGCTGGATGCTGAGCTTCCAGCTCAGCGCGGACGCGGGCAACGCGCCGTCCTGCGCGTCGGTGGCGTGGCCGGTGAACGGCACGTTCTGCCCCACCACCCAGTTCAGCGGCGCGACGGGCGTGTCGATCACCGGCACGGGGTCCTCCGCTACCGGTGTGCCGACCGTGACGGTGATCGCCGTGGTGCCCGACGCGCCGGACTGGTCGGTCACCCTGAGCCGGACCGTCACCGCGCCCTGCGTGGTGTACGTGCGGGTCGGGGTGGCGGAGGTGGAGTCGTCGTACTGGCCGTCGCCGTCCAGGTCCCACTCGTAGCCGAGCGTGTCACCGGGGTCCGGGTCGGTCGAGCCGGTGCCGCTGAACTGCACGGCCAGCGGCGCGGGCCCGGACTGCGGGGTGGCCGTGGCGACCGCGGTCGGGGCCTGGTTGCCGGTCGGGTAGCTCACCCGGCGCAGCTGGCCCGCGCCCAGCGCGATGTAGAACAGGTCGCCGCCGGGACCGGTGGTGACCTGCACCGGGACGTTCACGCCGGTCACGAACGGCACCAGCTTGGTCGGGTCGGGCTGGCCCGCGGTGGTCTGCATCGCCCAGATGCAGCCGCGCGAGCTGTCGGCGAAGAACAGCGCGCCGTCGTAGGCGGGCGGGTAGTTGCTGCCCGCCTCGAACGCGATGCCCGAGATGGACGACCCGCCGGTGGGGCACGGGTCGGTCGCGACGACCTTGGCCGAGTGGTTGTAGGCGTAGTACGGCGCGGTCTGGCCCGCGCCGGTGTACAGCGACTCGCACAGCGTCAGGTTCGCGCCGTCGTAACCGCCCTGGCGCGCGGAACCCTCGTAGCAGGGCCAGCCGAAGTTCTCCGCCGTGGCGTCGTTGACGTCGGCGATCCGGTTGATCTCCTCCCACACGTTCCAGCCGACGTCGCCCGCCCACAGCTCCTCGGTGCCGGGCCGGAAGGCGAAGCGGAACTGGTTGCGCAGGCCGTGCGCGATGACGCGCTGGGCGTTGGCGTCGGCGTTGCCCGCGAACGGGTTGCCGGCCAGGCCCGCGCCCGTGTCGGGGTCGATCCGGATGATCGAGCCGTCCAGGCTCACCGGCTCGCCCGCGGGTCGGCGGATCGACTGCGAGCGCAGCGCGCCGCCGCGCGCGGTGGGCGAGGTGAGGTTGGTGCCCGCCGGTGACGGCGGGTCGGCGCACGGGTTGCCGACCTGGCCGTAGTCGGTGAAGTTGAAGCTCGCGCCGTCACCGCCGCCGACGTAGAGGCCGCCGTCGGGGCCGAAGACGACCGTGCCGATGGAGTGGCTGGGGTACTGCTGGCACCAGTCGGTGACCAGCGGCTGCTCGGCGGTCATGGTGCCGCCGGCGCCCATGGTCAGCTTGGAGACCCGGCCGGTGACGACGCAGCCCTGGTCGGTGGCGCCGGGCGGGGTCGGGCACTGGTCGCCCCAGCGCGGGTGCGTGCCGCCGGGCACGGCGTCGTAGGTGTAGGTGACGTAGACGTACGGGCGGGTCGGGAACTGCGGGTCGACGGCCAGGCCGAGCAGGCCGCGGTCCCAGAAGTCCTGCGTCTGCGGGCGCAAGTCGGCGAACACGGTGGCGGTGGTGTCGGCGAGCGAGTCGAAGACCTTGACCAGGCCGCTCTTCTCGGCGATGAACACGCGGCCGTCCGGCGCGAACGAGACGGCGGTGGGGTTGCTGAGGCCGCCGATGGCGAGGGTGTCGGTGAACCCGGTCGGCACGGCGGCGGTGGCGGTCGGCGGGAGGGCCACCGCGGTGGCGGCGACCACGACCGCCGCGGCGGCCACGGCGGTCATGCGTCTGGCACGGGTGCGAAGTGGTGCGCGGCGGAGTAAGCGCATAGTCAGATTTGTCCCATCCGTGACACTTTTGGGCGAACACGGAAGGCTTACATGAAGATTGCTGACTACGCACTGCTTTGACGGACGCGGTGTGAGCTACTGCCCGGTCTCATACGAGCGGAGTATCGGCGACCCCTATAAATCGGTGGAGAAGTGGTCTTTACAGGGGATGCCGCTCCGGCGTTCAGCCCAGCACGGGATCGCGCTCCGCCTTGGTCCGGCTCACCAGGAACCCGGCGGCGGCCGCCAGCGGGAACATCACCACCCCGTAGACGGCGGCCGGCACGGCCAGCTGCTCGCTGCCCAGCACGGTCACCGCGACCGTGATCGCCAGGGTGCTGTTGTGCACGCCCACCTCGAACGCCGACGCGATCGCCTGCCGCTTGCCGACCCGCGCCAGCCGGGGCACCAGGTAGCCGGCGGCCAGGCTGCACGCGCAGAACAGCACGGCCACCAGCCCGATGTCGGCCAGGTAAGCGCCGATGTTGTCCCGCTCGGCGACGATCGTGCCCGCGATCACCGCCACCAGCACCACCGCCGAGAAGATCCGCACCGGCCGGTCCGCGCGGTCGGCGAACGCGGCCGACCAGCGGCGCACCGCCATGCCCAGCACCACCGGCACGAGCACGATCGCGAACACCTGCGCGACCTTGCCGAACTCCAGGCCGACCGCGCCGCCGTCGGAGGAGGGCGGCGCGAAGTGGTCGAGGGCGAAGTTGACCACCAGCGGCAGGGTGGCGACGGCGAGCACCGAGTTCACCGCGGTCAGCGTGATGTTCAGCGCGACGTCGCCGCGGAACAGGTGGCTGAACAGGTTCGCCGTCGTGCCGCCCGGCGACGCGGCGAGCAGCATCATGCCGACGGCGAGCACCGGGCTCAGGCCGAGCCCGACGACGAGCCCGAAGCAGATCAGCGGCAGCAGGAGCAGCTGGGTGGCCAGCGCGACCGCCACCGCGCGCGGCTCCCGGGCGATCCGGGCGAAGTCGGCGACCGTCAACGACAGCCCCAGGCCGAACATGACCACGGCCAGCGCGACCGGGAGGCCGACGCTCGTCAGTGCGGAGTCCACGGCGATCACCTGCGTTTCTGCGTCGGAACCCGGGAGCGGGAGGAGCGCATCTTCCCCCAGAACGGGACGAATCGGGAGGGCTGAAGCCGGTTCGATGGCATTCGGTGATCACGGCTATCCTTGTCAGGAATTGCCTGACAACTCCGGGAGCGCCGATGACCCACCCACCGGGCTGCTCGTTCTGCGGCAGGGCCGCGGCCGACGTGCGCAAGATCATCAGCGGTCCCGGCATCTACATCTGCGACGGGTGCGTGTCGGCGTGCGTCGCGATCCTCGACGCCGACGACGGCACGTCGAACGCCTCCGTCCCGGAGTGGTCGGTGATGTCCGACGACGAGCTGCTGGCCCACCTGCCGCGCATCGCGGCCACCGCGAGCCAGGTGGAGACCGGGCTGCGGGAGCGGGTCGCCACCCTGCGCGAGCGGGGCGTCACGTGGGCGCGGATCGGCGCGGCGCTCGGCATGAGCAGGCAGTCGGCGTGGGAGCGGTTCTCGTGAGCCTGTGGCGCAACCGCGACTTCCGGCTGGTGTGGGCCGGCCAGACCCTGTCGTCGTTGGGCAACGGCGTCTCGCAGCTCGCCTACCCGCTGCTGATGCTCGCGCTGACCGGCTCCGCCGCCATGGCGGGCGCGCTGGCGGCCGTCCGCGCGGTGCCGTACCTGGTGCTGGGGCTGCCCGCCGGAGCACTGGTCGACCGCTGGGACCGCAAGCGCACGATGGTGCTGTGCGACCTCGGCCGCGCGGTGAACGTGGCGACGGTGCCGGTGGCGCTGGCGTTCTCCGCGCTGACACCGGCGCACCTGTTCGCCACCGGGCTCGTCGGCGGCGTGCTGCACGTGTTCTTCTCCGCCGCCGAGAACGCCGTGCTGCCCAACGTGGTCGACCGGGGGCAGTTGACCACCGCCGTGTCCGCGGCGGAGACCGCGCAGGCCGCGACGGGCGTGGTGGCCGGTCCGGTCGGCGGCGCGCTGCTGCAGCTGTTCCGCGGGCTGCCGTTCCTGGTGGACGCGGTGTCGTTCCTGGCGTCGGCGCTGTGCCTCTCGTTGGTGCGGGCCGACTTCCGGGCCGAGGGCGCGGGGGAGCGGGCCCGGACGCGGTTGCGGACCGAGGTCGCCGAAGGGGTGCGGTGGCTGTGGGACCACCGGCCGCTGCGGTCGATCGCGCTGACCGCGGCGGGGTTGCAGGTGGCGATCTCCGGTGTCTCCCTGGTCGCGATCGTGGCGGCGGGGGACGCGTCGCCCACCGCCATCGGCGGGTTGTTCGCCGCCCTGGGCGTCGGCGGCGTGGTCGGCGCGGTGATCGCGCCGAAGCTCAAGGCCCGCCTCGGGTTGGGCGGGCTGCTGCTGTCGGTGCTGTGGCTGCAAGCGGTGCTGTGGGTGGCGTTGGCGTTCGCCGGCGACCTGGTCGCGGTGGGGGTGGTGCTGGCCCTGTTCACGGTGTCGATGCCGTGCTTCGGCGTGGCCGCGCTCAGCTACCAGCTGGAGGTCACGCCCGACCACCTGCTCGGCCGGGTCGGCGCCACGTTCAGCCTGTCGATCTGGGCGGCGACGCCGGTGGGGGCCGCCGCCGCGGGCGTGCTGCTGGACGCCGTCACGCCGCGCGCGACGTCGCTGGTGTTCGCCGGTTGGGTCGTCGCACTGGCGATCTTGGCGTCGGCGACGAGGTCGCACAGCAGGCGGAGCGCAACCAAGACCGGTTAGTGCTTGTTATCGCTAACAGATCGACCTCGTGAGGCCGAACGGCCCAATTCATCGAATCTCTTCGACACCACAGCCCTGCTGTGAGGTTCTGCTGCGACGACTATTGAACCTTCGGCGATCGTGCTGTTAGCGTTAACAGCAGCCGCCACGCCGTTCCACCGGCCCGCACCGGCTCGACGGCCTCGGGTCGCACGTGTTCGTCCATGCAGCGTCGCAGGGAGAGCAACCATGAGATCGACTTATCGGGGCGCGCGCCGCGGCGGCCTCGTCCTGGCCACCGTCACCGCGCTGCTCGGCGGGGTCACCGCGGCCGTCCCGCCCGCCGCGTCGGCCGCCGCGGTGGACACCAACGCCTCGTACGTGCTGGTCAACCGCAACAGCGGCAAGGCGCTGGACGTCTACGACCTCGCCACCCAGGACGGCGCGCGGATCTCGCAGTACACGCGCAACGACGGCGCGTGGCAGCAGTGGCAGTTCGTCGACTCCGGTGGCGGCTACTACCGGCTGAAGTCGCGGCACAGCGGCAAGGTCCTGGACTTCGCCAACACCGCCGACCGCACCGGCCTGACCCAGTGGACCGACCGCAACGGCGCCAACCAGCAGTTCCGGTTGGCCGACTCGGCGGGCGGGTTCGTGCGGCTGCTCAACCGCGCCAGCGGCAAGGCCGTCGACGTGCTGGACTTCTCCACCGCCGACGGCGCCGAGCTCATCCAGTGGCCGGACACCGGCGGCACGAACCAGCAGTGGCAGCTGGTCAAGCTGGGCGCGCCCGCCGCGGGCACGTTCACCAACCCGATCAAGCGCAACGGCCCGGACCCGTGGATGCAGTACTACAACGGGTACTACTACCTGGCCACGACGACGTGGAACTCCACCGTCACCATGCGCCGGTCGCGGACGCTGGCCGGGCTGTCGACCGCGTCGGACCAGGTGATCTTCAACCTGACCCGGCCCAACGGCTGCTGCAACATGTGGGCGCCGGAGTTCTTCCTGCTCAACGGCCGCTGGTACCTGTACTACGTGGCCGGGCAGAACGTGTCGGACTTCAACCCGACGCAGCGGCTGCACGTGCTGGAGTCCTCGGGCGCCGACCCGATGGGCCCGTACTCGTTCAAGGCCGACCTCGGCAACACCTGGGAGCTCGACCCGAGCATCCTGCAGCACAACGGGAAGCTGTACCTGATGGGCAGCGCGATGGACGGCACCCAGTCGCTGACCATCACCCCGATGTCCAACCCGTACACGCTCAGCGGCTCGCGGCGGACGATCAGCCAGCCGACGCTGTCGTGGGAGCGGCAGACCGCGCCGGTCAACGAGGGCGCCGAGCCGCTGTACCACAACGGCCGGACGATGATCGTGTACTCGGCCAGCGCGTGCTGGGGCCCGGACTACAAGCTGGGCCTGCTGACGCTGACGGGTTCCGACCCGCTCAACCGGTCGCACTGGACCAAGTCGCCCAACCCGGTGTTCCAGCGCAACGATGGCAACGGCGTGTACGCCCCGGGCCACAACGGGTTCTTCAAGTCGCCCGACGGCACCGAGGACTGGATCGTCTACCACGCCAACGACTCGGCGAGCGGCGGCTGCGACATGAACCGGTCGACCCGCGCGCAGAAGTTCACCTGGAACTCCGACGGGACGCCCAACTTCGGCACGCCCGTCCGGCTCGGCACCACGCTGGCCGCGCCGTCCGGCGAATGAGAACCCCGGGGCGGGTGTCTCCCGCCCGCCCCGGGCTCCCTGCGAAAGGCACACGGCAGATGTTGCAACGACGCACTTTCCTCGCCGGTGGGGCCGCCGCGGTCGCCCTGGCGGGCACGAGCCGGTTCGCCGCCTCGGCCGCGCCCGGTGACTCGGCCTACGTGATGGGCTACTTCACCGAGTCGCCGAACAAGGTCGCCGACCGCTACGCGCTGCACCTGGCGGTCAGCGCCGACGGCCTCCAGTGGACCCCGCTCAACCAGGGCAACCCGGTCGCCACGCCGACGGCGGGCACCGGCGGCCTGCGCGACCCGTTCATCACGCGCAAGCAGAACGGCGGGTTCATCGTGCTGGCCACCGACCTGACCGGGACCGACTTCACCCGGCAGAACCAGTACATCCACGCCTGGGACTCGGCCGACCTGCGGTCGTTCACCGGGTACCGGCGGCTGAAGATGCACTCGATGCCGACCCACACGTGGGCGCCGGAGGCGTTCTGGGACGCCGCGCGCGGCCAGTACGGCATCCTCTACTCGGCCAACAGCGGCGGTCGTGACGCGTTCTACGTCAACTACACCACCGACTTCGTCACCGTCGGCTCGCCGCAGCTGTTCTTCGACCCCGGCTTCAACGTCCTGGACGCCACCATGCACGTCGGCAACGGGATGAACTACCTGTACTACAAGAGCTTCGCCGACGGCCGCCTGTACGGCGCGCGCTCCACCACGTTGAACCCGCGCAGCTTCGACCGCGGCACCTACACCAGCGGCGTGGTCAGCGGCGGCATCGAGGCGCCGATCGTGGTCAAGGCGCACAACCGCAACGAGTGGTTCCTGTGGGGCGACTCGTTCTCGCCGGTCAACGGCGAGCTGTACGCGTGGCGCAGCGGTGACGTCAACAGCAACTCGTGGTCGCCGCTGACCAAGGCCCAGTACACCCAGCCGCTCAACGCCAAGCACCCCACGATCTGCGGCATCACCGCCACCGAGCACGCCAACCTGCTGTCCCGCTGGGGCGCGCCGAGCTGGAACCGGATCAAGTCCTACAACTTCCCCGACCACCTCGTCCGGCACGCCGACAACGTCGCCCGCATCGACCCCTACCCGTTCGACCCGTACCAGGACTCGCAGTGGCGCCTGGCGCCCGGCCTGGCCTCGTCGGCCGGCGTGTCGTTCCGCTCGGTCAACTACCCGGACCGCTACCTGCGGCACGTGAACTACGCGCTCACCCTGGCAGCCGACGACGGCAGCTCCACCTTCGCCGCCGACGCCACCTTCCACCGCGTGGCCGGCCTGGCCGACTCGGCGTGGACCTCGTTCCGGTCCCACAACTTCGCCGACCGGTACGTCCGGCACTCCGGTCACGTCCTGCGCATCGACCCGATCAGCACGTCGGGCGATCGCGCGGACGCCACGTTCCAGGTCGGTTCGTGATTTCCGGGTAGGACCGACCGGGCTGTGGGCGCGGCACCTCGGCGGCGTGCCGCGCCCACAGAGCCCGGTCCCGTGCCGCGGGCTCGACCGATCGGCTCCGGCGCGGGGGTGGGTCAGGGCAGGATCGAGTCGACGTAACCCCCGTCCACGCGCACCGCGGCGCCCGTGGTCGCCGAAGCCTGCGGCGAGGCCAGGTAGACCACCAGGTTGCCGATCTCCTCCGGCTCGATCAGCCGGCCCAGCAGGGACTGCGGCCGGTGCACGCGCATGAACTCGCGCTGCGCCTGCTCCCACGGCAGCGAGCGGTCCACCAGCTCGTAGACGAAGTCCTCCACGCCGCCGGTGTGGGTGGGGCCCGCGATCACGCAGTTCACCGTGACGCCGCTGCCCGCCGCCTCCTTGGCGAACCCGCGCGACACGCCCAGCAGCGCCGTCTTCGACACGCCGTAGTGGATCATCTCCGCCGGGATCACGACGGCCGAGTCGCTGGCGATGTACTGCACCCGGCCCCACCCGCGCTCGCGCATCGCCGGCAGGTAGGCGCGGGTCAGCCGCACGGCCGCCAGCACGTTCACCTCGAAGTACCGCCGCCACTCGTCGTCGCTGATCTCCAGCGCCGGCCGCGAGCCGAAGATGCCGACGTTGTTCACCAGCACGTCCACCCCCGGCAGCGCCGAGGTCAACGCCTCCGCGCCCGCGGCCGTCGACACGTCCGCCGCCACGCCGACCACGTCCGCCCCCGGCACGACCGCGCGCAGCCGCGCCACCGCCTCGTCCACCGCGTCGGGCTTGCGCCCGTTCACCGCCGTCCGCGCACCGGCCCGCGCCAGCGCCACCGCGATCGCCTCGCCGATGCCCTGCGTCGAACCGGTGACCAGCGCCGTCTTCCCACTCAGGTCCAGGTGCATGCCGACGATGATCGCGCACATGGCGCAACGCCGCCGGTCACGAGTACAGCGCCCCCAGGAACTCGACCAGCAGCCGCTCCCGCAGCGCCGGGCTCGCCACCGCGAGCAGCGCGTTCACCGCCGCCATCCGCTCCGGCAGCACGCCGTCGCCGCCGCCCATGCCCGCCGCCGCGAGCAGCCCGGCGAACTCGGCCGGCGTGAGCGAGTCCGGCTCCAGCCCGCCGACGAACGCCGCCACCTCCGGCGCGACCCGCACCGGCCCGGCCTCGACCGCCGCCTCCACCGACGCGCGCAGGTCGGCCAGCAGCTCCGACTCGTGCCCCGCGTTCGCCGCCGTCACGGTCAGGTGCAGGTTGGCGGGGGAGGAGCGGTGGGCGAACTGCGGCTGCACGTACCAGTTGCGCGCCTTCATCTCGTCGGCGACGGTGAACACGTCGAAGTCGTCCCGCGCGGCCGTGATCGCGAGCAACGTCGCCGACGGCTCGCCGAGCACCCGCAACCCGTCGATCTTCGAGATGCCCTCCCGCAACACCTCCGCGCTCGCCAGCGCCTGCCGGGCCAGCGACCGGTACCCGTCGTCACCGATGTGCCGCAGCACGGCCCACGCGGCGGCCAGCGGTCCACCGGACCGGGTGGACTGCGTGGTCGAGTTCACCATCGTGTAACCGGGCCAGGCGGCCGACGCGAAGTACTGCGGCCGGCGCAGGTCGGCCGACGCGTGCAGCAGCACCGACGTGCCCTTCGGGCAGTACGCGTACTTGTGCAGGTCCACCGAGACGCTGGTGACGCCCGGCACGGAGAAGTCGAACGGTGGCACGTCGTCGGCGTGCGGCAGCACCCACCCGCCGATGCACGCGTCCACGTGGCAGCGCACCCCGCGTTCGAGCGCGGCGGCCGCGACCTCGGTGACCGGGTCCACCACCCCGTGCGCGTACGACGGCGCGCTCACCACCACCAGCACGGTGGACTCGTCGATCGCCGCCGCCATGGCCGCCGGGTCGGCCCGGAACGTGTAGGGGTCGACCGGCACCGCGACCACCCGCACCCCGAAGTAGTGCGCGGCCTTGTGGAACGCCGCGTGCGCGGTCTCCGGCAGCACCACCGACGGCCGCTCGACGTCGGGCCGCGAGTCCCGGGCGGCGACCACGGCCAGCAGGCACGACTCGGTGCCGCCGGACGTGACCGTGCCGACGGCGGCCTCACCGCCGCCCAGCAGCCGTGACGCCGTGCGCACCACGTCGTTCTCCAGCCGCAGCAGGCTCGGGAACGCGGTCGGGTCGAGCCCGTTCACCGACGCCGCCAGCGCGTGCGCGGACGCCGCCAGCTCGTCCAGGCCGGGCAGCGCGCTGTCGTACACGTAGGCCAGCGTCCGACCGCCGTGGGTGGGCAGGTCGCCGGCCCGCAGCGCGCGCAGCTCGGCCAGCACGTCGTCGGCGGGGACGGGGTCGGTCGGGACGGGGTCGGTCACGCGGTCTCCTCGCGCAGCAGGGGCAGGGCCGCCAGCGCCAGCACGGCCGGGATGGCGGTGAAACCGAGCAGCGCGGCCGTCACCGCGCCGGGGGACTGCACGGCCGAGCCGTCGGTGCTCGCGACGTACCCGCCCACCGCCAGGACCAGCCCGTACACGCCGGGGCCGAGCGCCAGCCCCAGCGTCTCGCCCGCCGTCCAGACACCGGAGAACAGGCCCGCCCGGGTCACGCCGGTCCGGCGCTCCTCGGCGGTGATCACGTCCGGCAGCATCGCCAGCGGGAACACCTGCATCCCCGCGTAGCCGACGCCGATCACGGCCATCAGCGCGAGCACCACCGGCACCGGCAGCGCGCGGGCCGCGAGCAGCCCGGCCACCGCGACCGCGAACAGCACCGACGCCGCGACCAGCCCGACCCGCTTGCCGTGCCGCCGCCCGACCCGCTGCCACAGCGGCATGACCAGCAGCGCGGGCCCGACGAACCCGGCGAACAGCGCCGTCTGCAACCCCTGCTCGCCCAGCACCAGCCGGGCGAAGTAGTCGACGCCGGCGAGCATCGTGCCCAGCCCGACGGCCTGCACCACGAACACGGCCAGCAGCAGCCGGAACGGCCGGGACCCGCGCACCGCGGCCACCAGCTCGCGCAACCCCGCCTCGGTCGACACCCGCCGCGACACCGGGACCCCGCGCGTGCCCGCGAACGTCACCAGCGTGCCCGCCACCATCAGCGCCGCGACCGCCACGCCCATGCCGGAGTAGCCGACCGCGTCCCGCACGGCGGGCGCGCCCGCGCCGCTGACCAGGATCGCCAGCGCCAGGAACGCCATCCGCCACGCCATCAGCCGGGTGCGCTCGTCGTAGTCCTCGGTGATCTCCGCGGCCATCGCCACGTACGGCACCTGGAAGAACGCGTACGCGGTCGCGCAGGCCAGGAACACCAGCGCCACGTACACCGCCGCGCCCGCGCCGCCGAACGGCCCGGCGAACAGCAGCGCGAACAGCACCGCCGTCACGAGCCCGCCGCGCAGCAGGAAGGGCCGCCGCACCCCGGCGCGGTCGCTGATGCGCCCCGCCACCGGGTTGAACAGCACGTCCCACGCCTTGGGCACGAGCACCAGCAGCCCGGCGACGGCCGCGGGCACGGCCAGCCCGTCGGTCAGGTACGGCAGCAGGAGCAGGCCCGGCACGGTGCCGAACGCGCCGGTGACGAACGACCCGGCCGCGTACCCCGCCCGGACCCCACGAGTGATCTGCCGCATAGGCGGAGAAGTTTCGCATTCGACCCCCGACCTGCGCGAGACCGGCTTCGGGAAGCCCAGGGGGTGGTCACGCGATTCCGGGTGCGGCGTTCACCGGCGGATGAACGCCGCACCCGGGTCGGGCGGGCTCACCGGTCGGCTCTCACCCTCGTGCCCGCATGCAGTCGAGCCAGGACGCGGTGGTGATGACCACCTCCGCCCGCGCCGTTTCGGTGACCGTTCCGTCCGACACCCGGATCTCCGCGTCGTAGACCCCGAGCGGTGCCGACGAGGGACCTCCCACGGAGATCCACCCGTTGACGGTGACGCCCCCGTCGTCCGGGTCCGGGTAGTTGGAGCCGGGCGGGATGTGGCTCTGCGTGGCAGTCCACCCCGGGGGCAGGCCGCCCATCCCGAAGTCGAGGTTCGTGGACCACTCGCCGGTCACCGCGAATATCAGGTAGGACCTGTGCACCCCGCTCCCGGACCCCTGCTGGACGCACATCCGCTGCGCGTCGCCGCCGTTCTCCAAGTGCCACGTGCGGGTGTGCCCGCTCGCCTCCGCGGATGCGGCGGGCAGGGTTCCGACCAGGGGAAACGTCAGCAGCGCGACGAGGGTCAGCGCTGTTCTGGCACTGCGCGCGAGTGATTTCACCGGTGCCCTCCCGGACTGTCGTGGGAATGTCCGGCCAAGGTAGCGACCGGATCTCGGAGTCCGCTGAGACTTCGGGCCGCACGCCGGTGGCCGCTGCGGCGTCGGAGGCGGGACGCGACGCCGCAGCGGACCGGGTCGGGCTAGGAGGCGGGCACCGTGTCGACGTGGTCGACGCCGGACGAGCGGTAGCTGTTCACGCGGGACTGCACCTGGGCCGGGCTGAGCGCCTGGTCCTTGGCGAAGTACACGTAGTCCACGTGCTGCTGGTAGGCGCGGTCACCGGGGGCGCCGACCAGGCCGCCCGAGATGAACCACAGGTTGAAGTTGATCGACATCGGCGTCTCGGGGTAGTACTTGTCGCCGTGGTCGGCCACCTGCGCGCCGTCCACGAAGTACTTCACCCGGCCGCCGGACACCTGGATCACCAGGTCGTGCCAGCCGGCGTAGCTCCGCCGCTGCTCGGTGTGGATGTTGTCGGCGATCCACGGCTCGTTCTGGTAGGTCTCCCAGGTGGTCTCGTAGAGGATGTTGGCGGGCTCGCCCCACCCGCCGTTGGGCAGGTACTCGAAGTCCAGCTCGCCGTAGTTCGGGTCCATGTTGCTGTTCAGCGGGGTGATGGTGAAGAACGTCTGCACCACGTGGTCGCCGTCGGGGCCGGACACCGGCGCGTCGGAGAACTTCACCCGCGCCGCGTACGTGCCCTCGAAGAACTTCCGCTGGTGGTACAGCTCGGTCTGGCGCGCCGACGAGCCGTTGTTGGACGACTCCAGCCGCATCGACTTCTGGCCGTCCACGGTCGGGAACGTCACCATGGCCGGGTCCCACACCGCGCCCGGCACGCCCGGACCACCGCTGCCGGAGCGGACCGTCCAACCGCGCTGGGAGATCCGGGAATCACTCGAACCGCTGTAGTTGAAGTCGTCGAACAGCGCCGGTCCGTTCGGGTTCGGCGGGGTCGAGGTGGTGGTGGTCGTCGTGGGACCGGTGCCACCGGGCGACGTGCCCCACAGCAGGGTCCCGCCCCGGTGCACGGTCACCCGGGACCAGGCCGAGTAGGTGCTCGCCGCGCGGAACGAGTAGTCGTCGGACTGGTTGATCTGGCCCCAGTTCGACCGGTAGAACCGCAGCTGCAGGTCGCCGGTGTCGGCGCCGGGGCCGAGCGAGCCGGCGCCCGCCGTGAAGCCGACCTCCAGGTACCGGTCGGCGGAACCACCGGTCAGCGTGCCGAAGGCGCCGGTGACGTTGCCGCAGCCGCGCACCGCCCACGAGCACGCGAAGCGGTAGCCGACGTCGGGCGTGTCGGCCTTGAAGTAGTAGCGGACCTTCAACTCGGCCAGCGGCACGGTCGTGCTGCCGGAGTTGACCAGCTTGAGCCACGGCTCGACCTGGTCGGTCGTCGCGCCGGACGCGCTGGTCCGGTACTGGGCGGTGACCACGTCGGCGGCCATCGCGTTCGGTGCGGCCACCAGTGCGGCGACCGACACCGCGGCGGCTCCGATCGCGGCGAAGATGCGTGCGGACACAGTTCTCCTCAAGTCAGCAGGGTGGGACAGGGGAGCGGACGTCGTCCTCCTTTCGCGGCAAGGGGACGGACAGCGCGCTCAGGCGGCCGGTGTGCGCGCGCATCCGTTCGGTGAAATCGGTCCAGGACGGCTGCTGCGCCCAGAGCGTGTCGGCCAACGCCGCCAGCCGGGGGTAGGCGAGCCGTTCGAGGTGGTGCGCCGTGGGCACGTACTCGGTCCACAGCGCGCACTGCGCGCCGAGCACGCCGGACGGCAGGGGCAGGTGGTAGACGTCGTGCGCGGTCACCACCAGGCCGGGCTGCCCGGCGGGCTCGTCGGGGTCGGTGGACTGCGGGTAGTCCAGGTAGGTCGACCGGTGCGGCGCCATCACGACGTCGTGCCCGAGGTCCAGGGCCGACCGCGCGTCCGCCGCGTCACGCCACGGCATCACCACCACGCGCGGGTCGCCGACCGGCTCCCAAGACATCGGGACCCGCCCGCGCTCCACCACGTGGTCGGCCATCGCGCGCAGGAACCAGCCGTGCAGCTCGTGCGGCCCGGCCAACCCCTCGCGGCGGACCCGGCGCGCCGCGGCGGGGCTGGACTCCCACTCGGTGGTCGGGCACTCGTCGCCGCCCAGGTGCACGTGCCTGCCGGGGAACACGTCGACGACCTCGTCCAGCACGTCCCGGCAGAACTCCAGCACGGCGTCGTCCACCCCGAACACCGCGTCGCTGATGCCCCACCCGGTCCACACCGGCAACCGCCGGCGCGGGAAGTTGCCCAGGCGCGGGTAGGCGGCCAGGGCGGCGCGGGCGTGGCCGGGCATCTCGATCTCCGGCACGACCCGGATGCCGCGCTCGTCGGCGTAGGCGACCAGCGCGGCCAGTTCGGCGCGCGTGTACGCACCGCCGTGCGGCACACCGTCGCCCGCGCTCTCCGCCCGCCAACCACCGACCGACGTGAGCCGCGGGTGGCTCGGCACCGGCATCCGCCAGCCCTGGTCGTCGGTCAGGTGCAGGTGCAGCACGTTCAGCTTGTGCACGGCCATCAGGTCCACGAACCGGCGCAGCACCGCCACCGGCTGGAAGTGCCGCGCCACGTCCAGCAGCACCCCGCGCCACGGCAGCCGCGGCGCGTCCCGGACGTCCACGCCGGGCAGCGCCCAGTCCACACCGGACACCGGCCGCGAACCCAGGGCCATCGGCGACAGCAGCTGCCGGATGGTCTGCACGCCGTGCGCCAGGCCCTGCCGGGTGGCCGCGCGCAGCACCACCGCGTGCTCGTTCACGGTCAGCGCGTAGCCCTCGTCGCCGAGCCCGACCAGCCGCTCGTCCAGCGCGAACACCACCCGGCCGTCCTCGTGCAGCGGCAGCGGCAGCCCGGTGGCCGGGCGCACCAGCGCGCGCAGCAGCTTGGCCGCGCCCTGCGCGCCGGGCGTGGCCCGGATCGCCGTGTCGCGGTCGAGCGCGAACCGGCCGTGCCTGCGGACCAGCCGCGTCGGTCTGGGAACGATCACCAGCAACCCCCCGAATCAGCCCTTGACCGCGCCGCCGACGATGCCGGTGGTCACCCGGCCCTGCAGCACGAGGAACACCAGCAGCACCGGCAGCATGAACAGCGTCGAGGCGGCCATGGTCGCGCCCCAGTCCGTGCCGAACGTGTTGCTGAACGACGACAGCCAGACCGGCAGCGTCCGGTCGTCCTGGTCCTTGATGATCAGCACGTTGGCGAAGGCGAACTCGTTCCACGCGGTGATGAACCCGAACAGCGAGGTCGCCAGCAGACCCGGCGCGAGCAGCGGGAACACCACCCGGCGGAACGCCTGCGCGCGGGAGCACCCGTCCACCAGCGCCGCCTCTTCGAGGTCGACGGGGATGGCGGCCAGGAACCCGCGCAGCGTCACCACCGTGAACGGCAGCGTGATCATGAAGTAGACCAGGGTGAGCATCCAGAGCGTGTCGAGCATCCCGGTGTCCCGCGCGATCACGTAGATCGGGATGAGCAGCGCCTCCCACGGCGTCATCTGCGCCACGAACACCATCAGGATGAACCCGCGCCGCCCCTTCCACCTCAGCCGGGCCACCGCGAACGCCGCCAGCAGCGCCACCACCAGCGACAGCAGCACGGCCCCGCCCGCCACCAGCAGGCTGTTGCGCCAGAACGACCAGAACCCCCGCGCGGCCACCGCCGTGCCGAAGTGCTCGAACGTCAGCGACAGCGGCAGGAACGACGGTGTCGGCGCCTGGATGTCGCGGGTCGGCTTGAACGCGGTCAGCACCATCCAGTAGACCGGGAACACCGACACCGCGAACACGACCAGCGCGGCCACCGCGCGCAGCACCCGGCCGGTCACGAGACCTCCTCCTGCCGGTACATCTGCCGGAAGTACGCCAGCAGCACGAGCACGAGCAGCAGCACCATGAGCATCGACACCGCCGCGCCGAGGTCGTAGCGCTGCAGCGACTGCGCGACCTGGAACGCGTACACCGGCAGCGTCGTGGTGGCCTGCCCCGGACCGCCCTGGCTGATCACCCAGATCTGCACGAACGACTTGGCCACCCAGATCACCTCCAGGCAGGTGATCAACCCGAACATGGACCGCAGCACCGGGAACGTGATGGAGGCGAACGCCCGCCACGCGCTCGCGCCGTCCATCCGCGCCGCCTCGTACAGCTCGGCCGGGATGGTCACCATCGCCGCGTACAGCGACAGCGCCGCGAACGGCACCGACTGCCACACGATCAGCACCACCAGGATGGCGAACGTGGCGGGGCCGTCGGCGAACCACGTGTAGTCCCGGTAGCCCTCGAAGCCCAGCTCGACCAGCGCCCAGTTGACCACCCCGAGCCGGGACTGGAACAGCCACTGGAAGACCGTGGTCGCCGCGATCACCGGCGTGGCCCAGACCAGCACCAGCCCGGACATCACCAGCAGCCTGGTCCACCTGCCCAGCCGCACCAGCAGCAGCGCGACCAGGGTGGACAGGACCATGATCAGCACGACGTTGACGGCGGTGAACACCAGCGTCCGCCGCACCACCGCCCAGAACTGCGGGTCGGTCAGCACCCGCCCGTAGTTCGCCAGGCCGACGAACCGCGCGTCGCCGCGCACCAGCTGCGGCAGGCCGAACTCCTGCACCGAGATGACCGCGTTGCGGACCATCGGGTAGAGCAGCAGGAAGCCGGTCGCCAGCAGCGTCGGCGAGATCAGCAGGTACGGCCACCACGACGTGCGGCGACGGCGCGCCGGGGGAGGGGCGTCCGGCGGGCGGTGGTCCACTGCCCGCGTCAGCGTCGTGGACATCGCTACGCGCCCGAGTTGAGCGCCTGGGTGATCACCTGGTCCGCCTCGGCCGCGGCCGTCGCCGGGTCCGCGCCGGTCAGCACCGCGGTCAGGAACTCCTTGATCGGGTTGCGGGCCTCGACCGCGGCCCAGTTCGGCGAGTTCGGCGTGGCGTGCCCGTTGACCGCGCCCGCCGCCATCGCCGCCGCGCCGGGGTCGTCGCCGACCGCGCTCGCGAGGCTCGTCCGGTTCGGCACGTAGTTCATCGCCTTGGCCAGCTCGACCTGCCACTTCTCCCCGGCCAGCGCCTTGACCACCTGGTACGCGCCGTCCTGGCGGGTCGAGGCGAGCGGGATGATCAGGTCCGAGCCGCCGGTGAACACCGCGCCCGGCGTGGCCGCGGTCTTGCCCGGGATCGGGAAGAAGCCGAGCTGGTCGGCCAGCTCCGGGTTGGCCTTGGCGACCAGCTTCGCCGCGCCGGGCACCGCGATGAACTGCGCCACCTGCCCGCCCGCGACCACGTCGGTCTGCTGCGGCTTGGCCTCGTCGGAGTCCTTCGGGCCGTCGCCGAGGGCCTGCAGCCGCCGGTAGAAGTCCGCGCCCGCCAACGCCTCCGGCGTGTTCAGCGCGCCCGACCACCGGTCACCGGACCGCTCGGCGAGGTCGCCGCCCTCGTCCCAGACGAACCCGGACAGCACGTACCAGTTCTGGCCGGGCAGGTAGATGCCCTGGGTGTCGCCCTGGTCCAGCTCCGCGGTGGCGGCCAGCCACTCGTCGCGCGTCGTGGGCGGGGTGACGCCGGCCGCCGCGAACAGGTCCTTGCGGTAGATCACCACCCGGTTGGCCGCGTAGAACGGGATGCCGAACTGCTTGCCGTCCACCGCGCCCGGCTCGGCCAGGCCGGGGATCCAGTCCTCGCCGCCCAGCTCGCCGACCTTGTCGGACAGGTCGGTGACGCCGTCGCTGGCCGCGTACTGCGCGACCTGCGTGTTGCCGACCTCGATCACGTCGGGCGGGTCGGTGCTGGCCAGCGCGCTGGTCACCTTCTGGGTGATGCCGTTCCACTCCTGGACCTGGATCTTCACGTCCAGCTCGGGGTGGTCGCGCTCGAACTCGGTCTCGAAGCGGCTGACGAAGTCGTCGGTGGCCGAGTCCTTCATCAGCCAGACGGTGATCTCCTGCTCGCCGCCCGACTCTCCGGGGTCGGAACCGCAGGCGGACAGGACGAGCAGCGACGCGAGGAACAGGGCGACGGGTCGGTTCGGCACGTCTCACCTCTCAGCTGACCAATTGGTAAACCTGGGCGGAGCGTGTCGAAGATGGCATAGACCAATCTGGCAGTCAACACCCAGATCACAGCCATGAGAGCGTTCTCCTGTCGTACTAGACCACACCTGACCACTGGTCTGACATACTGGTCCGCGACCGGCAAGACGAAGTGAGGCGGCATGGCCGAACCGATCCTCAAACGCGAACGGGTGCGCGACTACCTGCTCGAACTGATCGAGACGCACCCGCCGGGCGCGCCGATCCCGGCCGAGCGCGTGCTGTGCCGCCAGCTCGCGGTCTCCCGGCCCACGCTGCGCTCGGCGGTGGAGGAACTGGTCAACACCGGCCTGCTGGTCCGCCAGCACGGGCGGGGCACGTTCGTGGCGCCCGCCAAGATCACCCAGGAGCTGGTGTCCGGCGACCGGGCGATGACCCTGCCCCAGGCGGGCGGCGTCTGGACCAGCCGGGTGCTGGAGCACGCCCGCATCCCGGCGGGGGTGCGGGTCGGCCGCCGGCTGCGCGTGTCGCCGGCCGCCGAGATCACCTACGTCGCCCGGCTGCGCCTGGTCGACGGCGCGCCGATGGCGATCGAGCACCTGCACGTGCCGGTCGCCGTCGCGCCCGACCTCGGCGTCGAGGACATGGAGTCCGGCAACTTCTACGACCGGCTCGCCGACCACGGCGTGCACGTCAGCGACGCGGTGCAGTCCATCGAGCCGACGGTCACCAACGACGCCGAGTCCGAGCTGCTGGGCGTGCCGGTCTTCGCGCCCGCGCTGCTGTTCGAGCGGTTGACCAACGACACCACCGGCCGGCCCGTCGAGTACGTGCACTCGCTGTACCGGGGCGACCGCTACCGGATCGTCTCCCGGCTGTCGCTGGCGCCGTCCGCGCCCTCGCTCGGCGCGCGGACCGGTCACCACCCCGGCATCCCGCCGGGCGACCTGTCCACCGGCCCGGTCCGCTCGGCCACCACGGGCGACGTGCAGTGACCGGCCGCTCCCGGCACGTCGTGAGCGGCCGGCCCCCGGCTCGTACCATCGCCACGTGACGGGTGGAGCGCAGCGGTGAACCGGTTGGGCGAGTTGGAGCGGGCCGCGATGGACGTGCTGTGGGACCGGGGCGAGCCCGTCGCGGTCCGCGAGGTCGTCCGGGCGCTGGCCGACCGGGACCTGGCCTACACGACCGTGATGACGGTGCTGAACCGGTTGGCGAAGAAGGGCTTCGTGCGCCGCGAGGCGGGTGAGGGCCGCGCCTGGCACTACGCGCCGGTGGCCAGCCGCGAGCAGTACGTCGCCGGGCTGATGCTGGAGGCGCTGTCGCTGACCGGCGACCGGGAGACCGCCTTGGCGCACTTCGCGCAGTCGATGAGCGAGCCCGAGGCCGAGGCGTTGAGCCAGGCGCTGGACGAGCGGTGAACGCCGCGCTGCACCTGGCGGCGACGTTGGCGCTGTGCACGGCCGTGGCGGGCCCGCTGGCCCGCGCCCGGTGGGTGTGGCGGGCGCCGCGCACCGGCATCGTGCTGTGGCAGCTGCTCGGGTTGGCGTGGGCGCTCTCGGTCGTCGGGCTCCTGCTCGCCCTCGGCCTCGCGCCCTACGACGCCCCGATCCCGGTGGCCCTGGGCCGGTGGGCGGAGGACGCCGTGCGCGGCGCCGTGACACCGCTGGCGGTGCTGGTCGTGCTCGGCCTGCTGTCGGCGCTGGACCTGGTGATCGGCCTGTTCTGGACGTGGTGGTCGGTGCTGAAGGTGCGGCGGCGGCACCGCGACGTGCTGGCGCTGGTGGCCCGCCGGGACGACGCCGCGCCCGGCGCGCTGGTGCTCGACCACCCGCACGTGGTCGCCTACTGCGTGCCCGGCGCGCGGTCGGCCGTCGTGCTCAGCTCGGGCGCGCTGACGGCCTTGACCCGCGACCAGGTCGACGCCGTGCTGGGGCACGAGCACGCCCACGGGCGCGAGCGGCACGACCTGGTGCTGCTGCCGTTCAGCGCGTTGTGCTCGGTGCTGCCCGGGGTCCGGCTGGTCCGGTCGGTCGCGCGGGCGGTGGCGCTGCTGGTGGAGATGAGGGCGGACGAGAGCGCCAGCCTGCGGCACGGCGCGCAGTCGCTCGCGGGCGCGCTGCGCCGGTTCGGCTCGGTCCGGCCGCCGGAGGGCGCGCTGGGCGCGGCCGACGTCGCGGTCGAGGCGCGGTTGGACCGGCTGGCGGGGTTGCCGCCGCTGCCCGCCGTGCTGCGGTGGTCCGCGCTGGCGGGAGCCTTGGTGCTGCTCGCCACCCCGGTGACGTTCCTGGTGTGCTGACCCCTCCGAACCGGTGTTCCTAGCGCGCTGACCCCTCGAACCGACTACTACAAGCCGTAGTGCTACGTTGCGTAGTAGTCACTTCGGAGGGGTTCGATGATCCAAGTCCTGACGACCGCGTCGACGGCCGTCGCGCTGGCGGCGGCCGCCTGGTCGCTGCTGCTGCTCGTGCTCGGCCGCCCGATCACGTTGCGCACCAAGCCGACCCTCGGCCTGGCCGCCGTCGTCCTGCTGCTGGAGGCGGTGCTGCTGGCGCAGGCCGCGACGGGCGTGGTGGCGGTGCTCGGCGCCGACCGCGGGCTGGACCGCGCCACGTTCGTCGGCTACTTGGTCGGCGCCGCCGTGGTGCTGCCGCTCGGCGCGGTGTGGTCGGTGGCCGAGCGGTCCCGGTGGGGCGCGGGCGTGCTGACCGTGACCTGCCTGGCCGTGCCGGTGATGAACCTGCGGCTCGATCAGCTGTGGGTGGGCCGTGGGTGACCGCCTGGCCACGCCGGCCCTGCTCAGCGACTGGCTGTTCACCAGCGCGTTCGGCGTCTACATGCTCGCCGCCCTGCTGTGCTCGGCCGAGTACGCCCTGACCAGGCACGCGGCGAGCCCGCCCGCGTTCGCGGTGCGGCTGGGCAGGTCCGGTGTGGCGCTGACCGTCCTGGGTGGACTGCTGCACCTGGGATCGCTGGCGCTGCGCGGCATCGCCACCGGCCGGGTGCCGTGGGGCAACATGTACGAGTACCTGTCCGCGGTCGGGCTCATCGCCGTCGCCGCCTGGCTGTACCTGGTGTTCCGGCACGGCATGCGGCGGATGTCGGTGTTCGTGCTGCTGCCGATCGCGCTGCTGCTGTTCCTGGCGGGCAACCGGCTCTACACCGAGGCTGCGCCGCTGGTGCCGTCGCTGCGCTCGTACTGGATCGTCATCCACGTCGCCGCGGCGATCATGGCCAGCGGCGTGTTCCTGCTGTCCGGTGTGGTCAGCGCCCTGCACCTGATCAGCGAGCGGAAACCGGGCCGACGCCTGCCGCCGACCGAGGACCTGGACCGGATCGCCTACCGGACGGGCGCGGTCGGGTTCCTGACGCTGACGTTCGCGATCATCACCGGCGCGGTGTGGGCCGAGCAGGCGTGGGGCCGGTTCTGGGGCTGGGACCCGAAGGAGACGGTCGCCTTCGCCTCGTGGCTCTGCTACGCCGCCTACCTGCACGCCCGCGCGACGGCGGGCTGGCGCGGCCGGCCGTCGGCGTGGATCAACGTCGTCGGGCTGGTGATCGTGCTGTTCAACCTGTTCTTCGTCAACCTCGTCGCGGTCGGCCTGCACTCCTACGCCGGGGTCGACTGAGCGCGGAACGCGGAGCGGTAGGCGTGCGGGCTGGTGCCGACCACGCGCTTGAACCGGTCGCGGAACGCGGTGGGCGAGCCGAAGCCGACGCGCGCGGCGATCCGGTCGACCGGGTGGTCGGTGGCCTCCAGCAGGTGCTGGGCGCGGCGGACGCGGGTGCGGTGCAGCCACCGCACCGGCGTGGTGCCGGTCTGCTCGCGGAAGCGGCGGTTGAGGGTGCGGGTGCTCATGCCCGCGTGCGCGGCGATGTCGCCCAGGCTGAGGTCGTGCGCGCAGTTGTCCTCCACCCAGCGCAGCAAGGGCTCCAGGGTCGAGCCGCGTGGTGTCGGCGGCTGCTCCTGCACGATGAACTGCGCCTGGCCGCCCTCGCGCTCCAGCGGCATGACCGACAGCCGGGCGGCGTCGGCCGCGACCGCGGAGCCGTGGTCGCGGCGGATCAGGTGCAGGCACAGGTCCAGCCCGGCGGCGGCCCCGGCCGACGTGAGCAGCTGCCCGTTGTCCACGTAGAGCACGTCGGGGTCCACGTCGACCTCGGGGTGCCGGGCGGCGAGCGCGGCGGCGCCCGCCCAGTGCGTGGTGGCGCGCAGCCCGTCGAGCAGGCCGGTGGCCGCCAGGACGAAGGCGCCGGTGCAGATCGACGCGAGCCGCGCGCCGCGGGCGGCGGCTCGGCGCAACGCGTCCAGCACGTCGTCCGGGACCGGCGCGGTGACGTCGGCGCAGCCGGGCAGGACCACCGTGTCCGCCCGGGCCAGGGCGTCCAGGCCCCACGGAGGCTGGAGCGTGAACGCGCCCGCGTCGACCGTCGCCCGCGCGCCGCAGACCAGCACGCGGTAGGCGGGCCGGCCGTCGGGCAGCCGGGTGCGGGTGAACACCTCGATGGGCGTGGACAGGTCGAACGGGACGACCCGGTCGAGGGCGAGGACGGCCACCGTGTGCATGCCCGAGACGGTAGAGGCGGCTCCGGGACGGCCGGCCGGGGGCTTGCCGGGGTGGGCGCGATCACCTACCGTCGGGCAAAGGTGAAGAGGTTTCGCGTATCTCGGGTCGGGGAGTGCGGATGCGGGTGTCTCGACGGTCCTTGGCGGCAACGGCGCTGGTCGGCGCCCTGGTGGTGGTCGGTCTGCCGGTGGCGGACGCGGCGCCCCAGCCCTACCTGGTCGGACGGGGGATCTCCGACGTCACCGGGCCCGCGGCCGAGAACGGGATGATGGGGTACTCGGCGTTCGACCAGAAGACCACCGGCATCCACCAGCGCCAGCGCTCCCGGGCGTACGTCGTGGTCGACCAGGCCACCGGCAAGCGGGTCGCGTACGTCAACGCCGACCTGGCGATGATCTTCCGGGCGGTGCAGGAGGGCGTCCTGGCCAAGCTCCAGGCCCGCTACGGCTCGCTCTACACCCGGGAGAACGTGCTGCTCTCCGCCACCCACACGCACGCCGGGCCCGGCGGCTACTCGCACAACCTCGCCTACAACCTCTCGATCCTGGGCATGCAGCCGCAGACGCTGGCCGCGATCACCGACGGCATCACCGAGTCGATCGTGGCGGCGCACGAAGACCTCAAGCCCGGCGAGCTCTCCCTGGGCCGCGGCGAGCTGACCGACGCCAGCGTGAACCGCTCGCGGGTCGCGTTCGAGCGGAACCCGGCCGCCGACAAGGCGCACTTCCCGCAGGCCATCGACCCGGCCATGACCGTGCTGCGGTTCCGGCAGAACGGCGCGGACGTCGGCGCGATCAGCTGGTTCGCCACCCACAACACCTCGATGACGAACGAGAACACCCTGATCAGCCCGGACAACAAGGGCTACGCGTCCTACCAGTGGGAGCACGACGACCGGGGCGTGCGCTACCTGGAGGACCGGCCGGGCTTCGTCGCGGCGTTCCCCAACACCAACGCGGGCGACATGTCGCCGAACCTCAACCTGCGCCCCGGCTCCGGGCCCACCGAGGACGAGGTGGAGAACACCCGGATCATCGGCGAGCGGCAGAACCGCAGGGCGCAGCAGGTGTTCGCCGGACCGCAGTCGCCGGTCACCGGGGGAGTGGACTACCGGATGCGGTTCGTGGACATGGCCGCCGTCGCCGTCGACGGCAGGCACACCACCGACGGTCGGCCCGGGACGACGTGCCCCGGCGTGGTCGGCGCGTCCACGATGGCGGGCAGCGTGGAGGACGGCCCGGCGATCCCCGGTTTCGACGAGGGCATGACCAGCCCGTGGAAGGCGCTGTTCGAGCCCCTGGACGTCGAGGTGCCGCAGTGGCTGCGCGACTGCCAGTACCCGAAGGCGTCGCTGGTGCCGACCGGCCTGGTGCAGGCCACCCCGAACGTGCTGCCGCTGCAGCTCGTCCGGATCGGACCGCTGCACCTGGTCGCCGTGCCCGGCGAGGTGACGATCGTGGCCGGCCTGCGGATCCGCCGCGCGGTGGCCGCCGAGGCGGGCGTGCCGCTGGAGAACGTCCTGGTGCAGGGCTACGCCAACGACTACAGCCAGTACATCACCACCCCGGAGGAGTACGACCTCCAGCAGTACGAAGGTGGCTCGACCCTGTTCGGCCGCAACACCCTGCCCGCCTACCAGCAGGAGTTCGGCGAGCTCGCCGCGTCCCTGCGCGCCGGCACGCCGCTCGCGCCCGGCGCGACGCCGACCAAGCCGCCGTTCACCGACCTCAACCTCCAGACCGGTGTCGTGTTCGACGACAAGGCGCTGTGGCACTCCTTCGGCCAGGTGCTGACCCAACCCGCCGCGACCTACGCCCGCGGCCAGACCGCCACGGCGGTGTTCGTCACCGGCCACCCCAAGAACGACCTGCGCCGCAACGGCACGTTCCTGGAGGTGCAACGCCTGGTCGACGGCGAGTGGACCCGGCACGCCGACGACGGCGACTGGTCGACCCGGTACCGCTGGCAGCGCGACGGGATCGCCAACTCGAACGCCACGATCACCTGGACGATCCCGGCCGACACGCCGGCGGGCAGCTACCGGATCGCGCACCACGGGAACTGGAAGAGCGGTTGGACCGGCGCGATCACCGCGTTCAGCGGCACGACCAGGGCGTTCACCGTCGGCTAGGACTCGCGGTCCAGCGAGCCCCAGCTCGTGGCGGCGTGCTCGTCCACCAGGCGCTCGCACTCCACCAGCGCGTCGTCCGCGATCCACCCGATCGGGTGGCGGCACTGCACCAGGGGCTCGTTGTCCGGGCCGCGGCCCACCTCGACGCCTTCGAGGACCCACGGCCGCGTGCCCGGCCCGCGGTGCTCCTTCAGGTGGCGGTAGTCGTGCAGGCGGCGGGCCACCCAGAGCCGCAGCGGCCGGTCGCCCCACCACGGCTCGACCGCCAGCGAGTTGGCCGACAGGCCGGGCAGCCGCACGCCGCTCAGCCCGTCCCGACTGGACCGCCCGCCGTCCGCCTCCGGCCCCTGTGACCAGCGCACGTACAGCTCGCGGGCGGGTGCGCGGTCCTCGACCAGCGAGACCAGGTCGGTGAGATCGGCGAAGGTGCGCATGGGCCGGGGTTGCCCCGTCGGTGGAGGTTCGAACACGGGTGGCCCGGGTAGAGCTATGACATGACCGAAGCGACCACTACCGCCCGCCACTCGCTGTGGTCCGAGGCGATCCCGCACGGCCGGTTCCCCGCGCTCACCGGTGAGACCACCGTGGACGTGGCGGTCGTCGGGGGCGGCATCACCGGCGCCACCACCGCCCTGCTGCTCAAGCGCGCGGGCCTGCGGGTCGCGCTGGTGGAGGCCGACCGGGTGGGCAGCGGGGTGAGCGGAAACAACACGGCCAAGGTCACCGCGCTGCAGTCCACCGTGTACTCGTCCATCGAGCGCAAGCAGGGCGCCGAGGCGGCGGCCGACTACGCCAACGGCAACGTCGCCGCGGTCGAGCGGGTGGCCTCGCTGGTGTCCGAGCTGGGCATCGACTGCGACCTGCACCGGATGCCCGCCTACACGTTCGCGTTCGACGAGCAGGAACTGGCCACGGTCGAGCAGGAGGCCACCGCCGCCGCGCGCGCCGGGCTGCCGGTGTCCCGCGACCGCGGCGAGCTGATGGGCGTGCCGTTCCCGGTGGCGGGCGCGGTGCGGCTGGACGACCAGCTGCGGATCCACCCGGTGAAGTACGTGCGCGGCCTGGCCGAGGCCGTGGACGGCGACGGGTGCCGGGTCTACGAGGCCAGCCGGGTGCTGCGCATCGAGGACGGCGGCCCGAGCCGCGTCCACACCGAGCAGGGGACCGTCGTCGCCGAGCGCGTGGTGATCGCCACGCACTACCCGATCCTGGACCGCGGCCTGTACTTCGCCCGGCTGGAGCCGATGCGCTCCTACTGCATCGCGGTGCGGCTGGCCTCGGGCACGCCGCCGACCGGGTTGGCGATCAGCGCGGGCAGCCCCTCGTGGTCGCTGTCGCGCGCCGGCGAGCTGCTGATCGTGTGCGGGCAGGGCCACCAGACCGGCTCGTCGGTCGGCGAGCCGTACGACGAGCTGACCAAGTTCGCGGCCGAGCACTGGGACGTCGCCGAGGTGACCCACCGCTGGTCCGCTCAGGACCCGACGTCCTACGACAACCTGCCCATGATCGGCCCGTACACGCCCGGCTCGACCACGCTGTACGGCGCGACCGGGTACATGAAGTGGGGCCTGAGCAACGGCACCATGGCCGCCGAGCTGCTGACCGACCTGATCGTGGGCCGGGAGAACCCGCTGACCGACCGGTTCAGCCCGCACCGGCTGACCCTGGGCGCGACGCCGAAGCTGGCGAAGATGAACGCGAAGGTGGCCGCGGACCTGGTCGGCGACCGGCTGAAGTCGGCCGAGGTCGACTCGGTGGCCGACGTGCCGGTCGGCGAGGCGCGGGTGGTGCGGGACGGCACGGGCAAGGCGGGTGTGTACCGCGACGAGGCGGGCGGCGTGCACGGCGTGTCGTTGCGCTGCACGCACCTGGGCTGCCTGGTGCGGTTCAACTCGGCCGAGCGCAGCTGGGACTGCCCGTGCCACGGTTCGCGGTTCGACGTGGACGGCGCCGTGCTGGAGGGCCCGGCGACCAAGCCGCTACCCCGCCGCGACCCCGCTTGATGACCATCGGGGTGGAGGAGGAGTTCCTGCTCGTCGACCCGGCGACCCGTCGCCCGGCGTCACGAGCGGCCGAGGTGCTGGCGCGCGTCACCGACCTGCCGCCGGGCGCGCGGGCGCAACGTGAGCTCAGCGCGGCCCAGGTGGAGTTCTCCAGCGGCGTCTGCGCCGACCTGGCCGAGCTGCGCGAGCACCTGGTGGCCGGGCGGCGCGCGTTGGCCGACGCCGCCCGCGCCGAAGGGCTGTGGCTGGTCGCGACCGGGATGCCGCCGCTGGCCGACCGGCGACCGCGGTCGAGCGCGGGGGAGCGGTTCGAGCGGGTGGACGAGCTGTACCGGGCCCAGGTGACGGGCTACCAGTGCTGCGGCTGCCACGTGCACGTCGGCGTTCCCGACCCGGAGACGGCCGTGCGCGTGGTGAACCACCTGCGGCCGTGGCTCCCGACGCTGCTCGCGCTCGGCGCGAACTCGCCCTTCGACGGCGACGCCGACACCGGGTACGCGAGCTGGCGGCTGATGCGCCAGGCGGCGTTCCCGGGCTCGGGCGTGCCACCGCTGTCCCGCACTGCCGCCGAGCACGACGCGCGGGTGCGCCGGTTGGTGGACAGCGGTGTCCTGGTGGACGCGAACCAGACGTTCTGGCTGGCCAGGCCGTCGCCCAGGTACCCGACGGTCGAGGTGAGGGTGGCCGACGCCGCGGCGACGGTGGACGACGCCCTCCTCCAGGCCGCCCTCACCAGGGCGCTGGTCGACACCGCGGTCACGGCCGGGGCGCCTCCCGAGCCGGACGAGCAGGTGCTGGCCGCGGCGGTGTGGTCGGCGGCCCGCCACGGGCTGTCGGGGCCGGGCGTCGACCCGGCCACCGGGCGGCAGGTCCCCGCGATGGACCTGGTGGGCGCGTTGCTGGAGCACGTGTCCGACGCCCTGGGCGACGACCGCGACCTCGTCGGGCGGCTGGTCGGCGACGTGCTGCGACGGGGGACCGGCGCGGACCGGCAGCTGAGGGCGGGATCACCGGGAGCCGCCGTCGACCTGCTCGCGTGCACCCCGTCCGAAGCGGGTAGTCCCCTGTCATGACCACTGTGGACCCCGCCGTCGACCGGGCCGTGCTGCCCGCACCGCGCGGCCCCCTGTCCGCCGCCGTCCTGGACGCCCTGCGCGGCGCGCCACCCGCGGTCGGCCTGCCCGCGCGCGTCGACGCCGAGCCGTACGGCGAAGACCTCCAACTGGCCCTGCACGTCTGCTACGAGCTGCACTACCAGGGCTTCGCGGGCGTGTCGGACGAGTGGGAGTGGGACCCCGAGCTGCTGCGGTTCCGCGCCGCGCTGGAGCGGGTGTTCCTGGACGCGCTGCGGGCCGACGTGCCCGGCGGCGCGGACGTCGAGGGCGTGCTGGACGAGCTGCTGGTCGAGCCGGTCGACGGCGTCGGGGTCAGCCACTTCCTCAAGGACGAGGGGGAGTGGTGGCAGATGCGCGAGTACCTGGTGCTGCGCTCGATCTACCACCTCAAGGAGGCCGACCCGCACGCCTGGGTGATCCCACGCCTGCGCGGCACGGCGAAAGCCGCCCTGGTGGCGGTGGAGTTCGACGAGTTCGGCGGCGGGCGCGGCGACCGGATGCACTCGCAGCTGTTCGCGAACCTGCTCGACGGCGCCGAGCTGGACCACGGCTACCTGCACTACCTGGAGCACGCGCCCGCGGTGGCGCTGGCGACGGTGAACCTGATGTCGCTGTGCGGGCTGCACCGGTCCCTGCGCGGCTCCCTGGTCGGGCACTTCGCCGCGGCCGAGATCACCACCGCGCCCAGCGCCACCCGGATGGCGAAGGCGTTGCAGGGTATGGGGGCGCACCCGGACTGCGTCGAGTTCTTCACCGAGCACATCGAGGCGGACGCGGTGCACGAGCAGGTGATGCGCCGGGACGTGATCGGCGACCTGCTGGACCGGGAGCCGGAGCTGGCGGAATCCGTGGTGTTCGGCGTGCAGGCCACCGAACTGCTGGAGCAGCGGCTCGGCGAGCACCTGCTGGGCGCGTGGCGGAAGGGGCAGACGGCGTTGCGCCTGCCCCTCTAGCGAACCCCTCGGTCGACCGTCAGCGTCGTTTGCGGTGGCTCGTGTCGCACAGCGGGAACCGCTTGCTGCGGCGGCACGCGCACACCGCGACGACGAACCGGTCCGAGCGCACCACGGCGCCGTCGTCCAGCCGCACCTCGACCGGCCCCTCCACCAGGACGGGGCCGCCGGGCACGACGGTCACCACACGGGTCTCACGCGGCGTCGGCACGGACCACCACCAGTTCCTCGTGGCGCTGGCCGCGCTCGATGAAACCCCGTCGGGCCAACCAGTCCGCCCGCCCGCTCATCACCGGGCCGAACGCCACCGTGCGGCGGGCCACCACCGACGCCTTCAACCCGCCACCGCGCAACTGCCGCAGGGTGACGTCCGGGTCGCACAGCGACGAGTGCACGATCAGCCCCATCCCCTTGTCCGCCAACAACAGCGGCAGCACGGCGCACAGCCGGTCCAGCACGCACCGGCCGTCCGGACCGGCGTCCCACGCTCGCGCGGGTCCGCGGTCCGGCACCGCGACGCTCGGCACGTACGGCGGGTTGGCCGTGACGACGTCGAACCGGTCCTGGCCGACCAGGTCGCCGAAGTCGCCCTGCCGCACGCGCACGGAGAGCCCGCGCAGGCGCGCGTTGACCCGCGCGGCCACGAGGGCGCGTCGGCTCAGGTCGACCGCGGTGACCTCCCTCGCGCCGGCCAGCCCGGCGGCGACCGCCAGGGCTCCGGTGCCGGTGCACACGTCGAGCACGCGCCCGCCGCGCGGCATCCCCGCGTGCGTCAACGCCTCGGCCATCAGCCACGTGTCCTCTTGGGGCCGGTAGACGCCCGGCGGCCTCAACAACCACATAGGACGGTGGTTCCCGGACGTGCGGCCGGCAAACGGGTCCGGGCCGACAGGTATGGACCGCCGCCCACCGGGGAATCCCTGCGGTCCGGACGCAGGGAGGTCGGATGGACGCGGTCGAGGGGACCCGTGCGGTGGCCGGGGAGCAGGTGCTGGTGGCGATGCTCGGCATCCCCCGCCTGCTGTCCCACCCGGCGTGGCGTGCCACCGATCCGCACGAGGGCCGTGGGCTGGGTGTGCTGCTGGTGCCGGGCTTCGGCTTCGGCGACCGGAGCCTGCACCTGACCAGGACGTGGTTGCGCAAGCGCGGCTACGTGCCGATCGGGGCGCGCATCGGGCTGAACGTGGGCTGCACGACCAGCCTGGTCGACCGCCTGGAGCGCAGGCTGGAAGCGCACGTCGAGGCGACCGGCGGCCCGGTGGTGCTGCTCGGGCAGAGCCGGGGCGGTGGCCTGGCCAGGCTGTTGTCGGTGCGCAGGCCGGAACTGGTGCGCGGCCTGGTGATGCTCGCCAGCCCGGTGCTGGACCAGCTGGGCGCGCACCCCAGCGTGGTCAGGGTGGCGCGGACGTTGGCGCGGCTGTCCGCCGCCGGCATCCCGGGCCTGCTCGACCAGGACTGCTTCGCCGGCTCGTGCTACGACGCGAACTCCACGGCGATGGGGCAGCCGTTGGAGGTGCCCGCCATCGCGGTGTACTCGCGCAACGACCACATCGCGCCGTGGGAGCTGTGCGCCGACCCGTGCGCCGACTGCGTCGAGGTGAGCAGCACGCACACCGGCATGGCCCTGGACCCCGAGGTGTACCGGCAGCTGGCGCCGCGCCTGGCCGCCTGGGCGCGGGGCGCCGACGCCTCGGCCGGTGGTGGGAGGATCGGCGAACGGGTGCGGGAGACGGCCGGTCGGTGATCCCCGCGCCCTCGACCGCGGTCGCGGTCCGGGGGAGGGGAGCGGGTCATCGAACCGTCGTCGCGCTTGGAGGCGTTCGGCAACCAGTTGGTGCAGGCGCACATCGCGCTGCGCGAGCGGATCGAGGCGTTGCGGGACGGCCTGTCCGCCGGTGTCGGCGTCGCCGACCTGCGCGTGCACTGCCTGTCGTTCTGCGCCGCCCTGGAGCGGCACCACACCGCCGAGGACGAGGGTGCGTTCCCGGTGCTGGCCCGCGAGCACCCGGAGCTGCGGCCGGTGCTGGACGAGCTGGGTCGTGATCACCGGATCGTGTCGGACGCGCTGCGGTCGCTGGCGGCGCTGGGCGACGTCGAACCGGTGGTGCTGCGCCGGGAGCTGGACAGCGTCGCGGCGTTGGTGGAAACCCACTTCACGTACGAGGAGCGCAAGATCGCGGGCCTGCTCTCGGCGTTGACCGGGCGGGTGGGGGAGGCCGACGCGGAGCTGCTGAAGCGCGCCACCGCCGTGCCCGAACCGTGAGTGGACCAGTGGTCCATACTCTCTATAACTTCAGTGTTGACTAAAAGTAGCTTTCGAGTCCGCCCGAGTGTTCGATGATCATTCACCCTGACGAGTGATCTTTCATGGGATCCTGCCTGCGTGCGGCCACCCTGCGCCGCCGCACCCGGGAGGAGACACCCATCGTGCGAACACGTCCCCTGCTGAACCCCCTCGCCGTCCTCGTAGCCGTCATCGCGGTCGCGGCGGCCCTGCTGGTACCGACCGCCGCCTCCGGCGCCACGCCGATCACCGTCGCCCAGGCCCTCGGGCAGCAGGGCGGCGGAGCGGCCACCGTCCGCGGTTACGTGGTCGGCCAACCCACCGCCACGACCACCGTCGTGCGGTCGGGCTTCCCGTCCGACTACGCGCTGGCCCTGGCCGACTCGCCCGGTCAGACGAGCACCGGCCAGATGCTGTACGTGCAGGTCACGTCGGCGTTCCGGGCCCAGTGGGGCCTGCGGAGCAACCCCGGGCTGCTGGGTGCGCGGATCGACGTCACCGGTCCGCTGAACGCCTACTTCTCGCACCCCGGCCTGACGTCGCCGACCGCGTTCGCCAACGCCGGGACCTCCCCCACCACCTCGACGGTCACCCCGACCTCGGTGACCCCGACCGGGACGCCCGGTGGCGACTACGACGACACCTACTACCGCAACGCGCTCGGCAAGAGCGGGGCGTCGTTGAAGACGGCGTTGAACGGGATCATCCGGAACAACTCGAAGCTGTCCTACGACCAGGTGTGGGAGGCGTTGAAGGTCACCGACCAGGACCCGGCCAACAGCGCCAACGTGATCCTGCTGTACACCGGTCGCTCGCAGAGCAAGTCGACCAACGGCGGCAACGCCGACGACTGGAACAGGGAGCACGTCTGGGCCAAGTCGCACGGCGACTTCGGCACCGCGACGGGGCCGGGCACCGACGTCCACCACCTGCGGCCGACCGACGTGTCGGTGAACGCGGAGCGGGGGAACAAGGACTTCGACAGGGGTGGTTCGCCGGTCGGCGAGGCGCCGGGCAACTACACCGACGCGGACTCGTGGGAGCCGCGCAACGCGGTGAAGGGCGATGTCGCGCGGATGTTGTTCTACATGGCGGTGCGGTACGAGGGTGGTGACGGCTACCCGGACCTGGAGCTGAACGACAGGGTCGGCAACGGCACGGCGCCGTACCACGGCCGGTTGTCGGTGTTGCTGCAGTGGAACGCGCAGGACCCGCCGGACGCGTTCGAGAAGCGGCGCAACCAGGTCATCTACGACTCGTACCAGCGCAACCGCAACCCGTTCGTCGACCACCCGGAGTGGGCGGCGTCGATCTGGGGTTAGTGCTCGTCCGACGGGACGCCCGTCCTCGGTCCCGCGCGGGTCCGGGGGCGGGCGTCCCGCCGTTCGTCCTGGGTCAGCGGACGTGGGCGGCGAGTGGGCCGGGGGTGGTTTCGCCGCGGGCGGCGGGGATGACGGGTTCGGCGCAGACGTTCTTGGCGACGGACAGCAGTTGGACGACGTCGGTGGCGAAGGTGAAGCCGCGGGCGTGCTGGTCGCCGTCGGCGTGGAAGAGGCGGTAGGCGCGGATGACCCACGCGGTGAGGGAGTCGTCGTGCAGGACTTCGTGCTTCCGGCGGCCGTTGGCGGTGATGGTGAGCTGGGCGTGGTCGTCGTCCTCGCCGACGGCGTAGTGGCCGACGGCGCGGCCCTTGCCGAACTCGACGGTGACGCGGCGTTCGCGCACGGGTGAGGTGAGGTCGGAGGTGAGCTCGGTGCGGATGCCGTTGTTGTGCCGCAGGCCGATGCGCGCGCCGCCCATGCGGGGGACGACGACGTCGCCGACGGCGAGGTCGTAGCCGGCGGCGTGGGTGACGCGGGCGCTGCCGGCGAGGCGCAGGGCGAGGCCGACGCCGTGGGGGAGTTCGACGTCGAAGGCGGTCTGTCGGCCGGGTCCGGCGAGGGAGCGGCGGAAGCGGGGTCGGTTCTGGGCGATGGTGATGGACTTGGGTTCGCCGAGGGCGCCGCCGCGGAGGAGTTCGGTGAGGCGGGCGGTGAGGGTGCTGGTGAGCCAGGGTTCGACGACGGCGATGCGCAGGCCGTGCTTGCGGCGCAGGCGGATGAGGCGGGCGAGGTCGTCGGCGTCGGCGGCGAGGGGTTTGTCGACGATGATGTTGCGGAAGCCGCGTTCGGCGAGTTCGGTCAACACCTCGGCGCGGGTGGCGGGCGGGGTGCAGAGGTGGGTGACCGTGTCGCCGGGGTCGAGGAGGGTGGCGGCTTCGGCGAGGCTGCCGGTCATCGCCAGGCCCGGTCTTTCGGTGGCGGGTCGTCGCGGGTCGCACGCCACGACCGGTCGGTCGTCGAACAGTTGCCGGACCGAGGTCCGCGCCCTGGCCAGCACCGGGAGGTGCTGTTCGGCGCCGGTTCGGCCCAGTCCCACGACGAGTGTGCGCACTGGTGAGCCCCGTCTTGTCGTCCGGTCTCGGAGGCATCGGGAATCGGCGATGTCCGTTCACAAATGATGCTCCGACGTTGTCCCAGTCGGGTGGTGCTGTCAACCGGCGGCCGGTGAGTTGACCAGGAAGAGTGAATTGATGGGCGTGCTGTCGCAGGGTCGGTGACCTGCCATAGGCTCGCTGTGGGCGGTGGTGGGTGGGGAGGTGTGGACATTCTTGGGGTGTTCTTCGGCATTTTTTCATTTGTTCCCCGGAATGCGGTGGCAAATTCCGGTTTCCGGGGGTGTGAAGCGTCAGCCGGTGAGGCCGACGACCGGGGCGGGTGTGCCGCCGGACGCGGTGCGGGCGAGCACGATGGCGCCGGGCGCGGCGATGAGGAGGACGTCGGCGGAGCGCGAGCCGGAGCCGTCGAGGCGGACCGGGGTGGAGGTGGGTGGTGAGCCGTCGAGGGGTTGGGTGACGACGGTGAGCTCGCGGCCGTTGTCGGCGCAGGCGCGCAGGTAGTGGGCGGTGGTGGTGAGGTCGGCGGTGCGCCCGGGGCAGGCTTCGGCGGAGAGCGGTGTGGTGGCGCCGGTGGTGGGGTGCAGCGCGTGGGTGGTGGTGGCGCGGTTGCCTTCCTGCTCTTCGAGCAGGGGTGTGGGGCCGGGGTCGGTGCGCACGGTCCACGGTCGGTCGGGGCGGGAGAGCACGCGGCCGGTCGCGGTGTCCAGCAGGCCGTCGGTCGGTGTGCGCGCGCCGATGGTCTGGACGTGGACGATGGCGCCGTCGGGGGTCGCGCGCAGTCGGACTTCCTGTTGTTCGTCCCTGGCCGGGCCGCGTGGTGTCTCGTGCCGCCAGCGTTGTTCGCCGGTGGCTTCGTCCAGTGCCGTGACGCTCAGGGTGTCGGGGCACTCCAGGGGCACGAGGACCGTCGTGCGGCCTCGTGCGACCTGGCCGAACCGCGACGTGCAGCCCGGCGGCGGGGTCCAGCGCCACCGGTGTCGGCCGTCGGCGAGGTCGTAGCCGGTGATGACGTCGTCGTCGCGCACGGCGAGGACCCGGCCTACGGGCAGGAGCTGGTCGGTCTGCACGAGCACCGACCGGACGACCAGTTCGAAGCGGGGTGATCCGGTGTCGGCGTCGAGGAGGACGGCGGCCTGCGCCCTGGTGTCTCGCAGCGAGCCGAAGGAGACCAGCACGGTGCGCCGGTCGACGGAGGCGGCCAGGCTGCCGACCACCGCTCCGGGGCGGGCGTAGCGCCACTCCTGCCGGCCGTCGAGGCCGTTGAGCGCGACGACGGAGCCGTCGCGGGTAGCGACCGCGACCCCGTGGCCGGCGGGCACGACGTCGACCACGTCGGTGTCCGGTTGCCAGGCCCACTGCCGGTGGCCGGGTCGTTCGGCGACCGGTTCGGGTGCGAAGTCGCGCGCGTCGCGCGTCTCGGACCGGGTCACCGCCGCGTCGGCGGCCGTGGGTGCGACGGCGGCGGCGGCGGCGATCACGACGACCAGCGCCAGGGCGCCTGCCGGTCGGACCTGCCGCGCTCCGGCGGCTTGCCGCGCCAGTCCGGTCGCGGCCACCGCGACCGCCGCCGACCCCACCGCGAGCACCGGCAGGTCGTCGCCGGTCAGCCCGGTCGTCAGGTCCAGTCCCAGGAGCCGCCCGACGACGCCGGCCAGTGCGACCGCCGCCACGGCGGCCACCACCCGTACCCACCTCGGCCCGGTCGCCGCCGCCAGGGCCGCGAGCACGACGCCCGCCGCCGCGGCGATCACCGTGACGTCCGCCTCCGGTCGCGGCGCGCCACCGGACAACCAGGGCGCGCACCCGGCGCACAACGCGCCCACCAAAGCCAGCCAGCGCAGCATTCCCGCACCTCCCCGCGTGGGACGGGATCGGCCGGTGATCCGTTCCACCCCGTGCGACGACGGGCCGGTCGGCGGGGGTGATGGGGCAGAATCGGGCCGGTGAGCACCAACTGGGCAGGCAACGTCACCTTCTCCGCCGCGCGGACCGCGCACCCGACGTCGGTCGACGAGGTGCGGCGGGTGGTCGAGGCGGCCGGGTCGGCGCGCGTGGTGGGCGCGGGTCACTCGTTCAGCGCGATCGCCGACACCGCCGGCACGTTGATCAGCCTGGACCGGCTGCCCGAGGTGTTCGAGGTCGGCGACGGGTGGGTCCGGGTGGGCGCCGGGACGCGGTTGGCGCGCCTGGCCGAGCGGCTGCACGCCGAGGGCCTGGCGCTGCCGGCCATGCCGTCGCTGCCGCACGTGACGATCATCGGCGCGTGCGCGACCGCCACCCACGGTTCGGGCAACGACGTGCCGTCGCTGGCGAGCCTGGTCCGCGCCCTGGACCTGGTCACCGCCGACGGCGGCCTGGTCACCCTGCGGCGCGGCGACGCCGGGTTCGACGGCGCGGTGGTGGCGTTCGGGTCGCTGGGTGTGGTCACCGCGCTGGAGCTGGACGTGGTGCCGACCTTCGACGTCGAGCAGCGCGTCTACCAGGACATGCCGTTCGACGTCCTGGTGGCGAACGTGGAGGAGGTCTTCGCCTCCGCTTACAGCGTGAGCGCCTTCACGACCTGGCAGGGCGTGGCGCAGGTGTTCGCCAAGCACCGCACCGCCGACGTCCGCCGCGACCTGGCCTGGACGGGGGCGAGGCCCGCGACGGGGCCGGTGCACCCGGTGCCCGGCCAGCTCGCGGTGAACTGCACGGCCCAGCTGGGCGTGCCCGGTCCGTGGCACGAGCGGCTGCCGCACTTCCGCGCCGACTTCACCCCCAGCGTCGGCCGTGAGCTGCAGTCGGAGTACTTCGTGGCGCGGGAGCACGCCGCCGACGCGTTGCGCGCCCTCGACGCCCTGTCCGCGGTCGTCACGCCCGTGCTGCTGACCTCCGAGGTGCGCACGGTCGCCGCGGACGAGCAGTGGCTCAGCCCGGTGCACGGTCGGCCGAGCGTCGCGCTCCACTTCACCTGGCAGCCCGACGACGCGGCGGTGCGGGCCGTGCTGCGCGAGGTCGAAGCGGCGTTGAGCCCCTGGGAGCCCCGCGCGCACTGGGGGAAGCTGTCCGAGGTGGCCGATCCCGGCGCGGGCTACGAGCACTGGGCCCGGTTCGCCGCGCTGCGCGGCGAGCTGGACCCGGCGGGCAAGTTCGGCAACCCGCTCGTCGACGGCTGGTTCGGGGGCCGTTGATCACAGCCGCGCGAACCGGCGCAGGCCCTCCAGGTCGGGCACGACCACGTCGCGCCGCAGGTGGCTGACGACCACCCCGGCCTTGCGCAGGTCGGCGAACGCCTTCTCGGCGGTGCGCGGCTTCATCCCGGCGATCGAGGCCAGCTCCACCTTGGTCAGCGGGATGCCGAGCACCCAGCCGCCGACCTCGTGCCTGCCGTGCGCGCCGACGAGTTCGGCCAGCACCCGCGCGACCCGTTCGGCGGCGGTGTGCGACAGGAAGTCGCGGCGGCGCCGGTTGGCCCACCGCAGCTGGTCGTCGATGACGCCGATCAGCTCGACGAACCCGTCGTTGCGGCGGTGCAGGAACCCGTGCAGCTCGGCGCTGGTGATCAGCTTCGCGGTGACGTCGCCGCAGGTCACGACGGTCGCCGAGCGCGGCTTGTGGTCCAGCGCGGCCAGTTCGCCGATGACGTCGCCCGCGACCCGGACGGTGAGCACCGCGGTGTCCCCGCCGGCGTCGTTGACCAGCACCTTCACCACGCCGTCGAGCAGCAGGAACAGGTGGGTGTCGGTGGCGTCCTGGACGATGATCTCCCGGTCGGCGGCGTAGCGGACCGTGGTGCCCAGCGACATCAGCTCGTGCCGGGTGCTCTCCCGCAGCCGGGCCAGCAGCGTGCCGGGCGGCCACTCCGGCGCCGTCGCGCCCTGCCGCGCGGTGGGCGGGTTCGGCTTGGTGGTGGACAGGGAGCGGCCGGCGTCGGCGAACGACGCGTAGCCGCGCTCGAACGACAGGTCCGGGCCGACGCCGGACAGCAGGGCCTCGCAGGCCCGCCGCTGCTCGTCCAGCGCGCGCACGGCCGGGTGGTCCGCGCCCAGGGCCGACACCGCCCGCATCGACGCGTCGCGCACCACGTCCAGCAGGCGCTGCGCCTGGGCGCGGGAGCCGTCCAGGTGCGCCAGCTCCAGCTCGGCCGACGCCAGGTTCGCCGTGGCGATCACCGCGTGCGGGTGGTCCAGGCCGAGCCGGGTCGCCGTGCGGTCGGCGGCCGAGCGCAGGCTGGGCAGCGCGAGCCGGGCCCGTTCGGCGGACCGGCGGACCCTGGCCAGCTCGAACTCCGCCGACGCCAGGTTGGCCTGCGCGACCAGCGCCCGCGGGTGGTGGGTGCCCAGCGAGTTCAGCGCCCGGTCGGTGGCGTCGCGCAGGTCGGTCAACGACTCGGCGACCTCCTCCGCGTCGCCGTGGTCGCGGGCGATCCGGAACCGGGCGCACATCAGGTTGAGCCGCGTGACGCAGGTCTGCGGGTGGTTCGAGCCGAGGACCGCCGCGTTGCGCTGTAACGCCAGTTCCAGCGCGCCCGTCTCGGTCGGTTTCGCCCGTTCCACGGCGACCGCCACCGAGCCGGCCGGGATCGAGCCGACGGGGACCGGGTCGGGCGCGGGCAGCGGGTCGAGGAAGTCGCCGACGACCTGGCGCAGCGGCGCGCCGCGGCCGAACGCCGTGCCCGGCGGGCGTCGCCGCGCCTGGCGCGGACCGGTCGTGCCCGGGTCCCGCCGGCCGCGGGCCAGCGACACCAGCGCCTGCTGGTCGTGCACCCGCGACGCCTCCGGGCCGGCCGGGTCGACCAGGGCCAGCATGGCGATCAGCAGCGCGTCCGCGGCGTCGGCCGAGCCGATCCGGGTCAGCCCGGCGGCGCAGCGCAGCAGGCGGTCCAGGTCGCGGCGGGCGCTCAGCGCGTCCAACGACCGCGCGAGGTCCACCGCGAGGCGTCGGGCCGCCTGCCGGTCCGGCGCGGACCGGGACAGTACTGCTTCGAGTTCGACCATTCGGCTGTTCATCCGGCACCCCAGGTGGTTGCTCGGCCTGCGACGGCGCTGTTCCCTCGTTCGGACGCCGCGTTCCGGCGTTCGGGCGCGAGGGCTCGTTCCGTCGGAGTGGAATCCTCGTCCATAGCGGCGATATCGGTTGCTCCGGGCATTCGTTAGCCCATCCCTGACATTGTTACGGCACGAATGGTCGGATGTCCGAACGTTGTCCGCACTATTGCGGACAGCAGAGCGGGTTTCCGGGCGGTCGCGCACCGCGCCGACCTGGGCGGACCCCGGTGACGCGGTGCGCAACCGCCACCTGGCCACCATGGCACAGTGATCGCACGCGCGTGGGGGTGTTGGGCGCGCTGGAGGTGACGGCGGACGACGCGGCGGTCGACGGAGGAGCCGGCCGACGCGCTGCGGTTCGACCGGCTCGTCCGTGAGGCCAGGACCGCCTCGGCCGCCGGCGACCCGACCACCGCGCGGCGGCAGTCCGGGTCGGAACGGGACTTCTCCGAGCGGCTGGCGGTGTTCCCGGCCGGCTTCGACCTCGACACCGCCCGGCGACCTCGGTGTCGACTCCAACGCAGACCGCTTGCCGCAGCCCAGTCCCGCCATTCGTGCTGCCCCGCCGCCCTGCCGCCTCGCCGTCCGCCGCGACACCTGGGCGCTGCCGCAACCCCTGTCGCAACCTCCTGCCGAAACCCGCTGCGGCAGCCCGCAGTCGTCCCGCAGTCTTGCCGCGCCCGCACGCCAAACCCATTGACGCAACCACCCGGTTGCCATAATGTCGCAACCAACCAGTTGCCACTCCTTGGAGGACACCCATGGCTTTCCCGGACCGGATCGAGCGCGTCATGGACATCACCCAGCCCCCGGGCGAGGTGTGGGCCGCGCTCACCACGGCCGAGGGCCTGGGCGGCTGGCTCGGCGACGACGCGACGATCGACCTGCGCCCCGGCGGCGTGGCGGAGGTCAGGTGGACCGGCGGACCCTCGGTCCGGCTGCGCGTGGAACGGGTCGAGGAACCGACCGTCTTCGCCTACACCTGGCACATCGCGGGTCTGCCCGAGGACGACCCGCGCCGCACCTACGTCGAGTTCACCCTCGAACCGGTCGGCACGGGCACCCGGCTGACCGTGTCCGAGACCGGCTTCGCCCAGCTCTCGCAGGACGACCACGACAACGCCTTCGGCAACAACGACGGGGACTGGACGAAGGAGCTGGGTGAACTGGTCGACTACCTCAATGCCGCCTGACATCGAGTCCGTCGCCGAACAGGTCTTCACCGCCCTGGCCGACCCGACCCGGCGCGCCATCCTGGCCTCGCTGGCCGCGGGCGGCCCGGCGACGGCCACCGACCTGGCCGATCGCCTGCCCATCACCCGGCAGGCGATCGCCAAGCACCTGGCACTGCTGGCCGAGATCGGCCTGGTGACCGCCGAGCCGGGGGAGCGGCGCCGGGTGCGGTACCGGCTGCGCTCCGCGCCCATGCGGGTGGCCCAGCAGTTCCTGGCCGTGCTCGCCCGCGACTGGGACGGCCCCCTGAGCGCGCTGAAGGAACACCTCGACCGCGAGAACGCCACCCGACCCGAACCGAGGACACCATGACCGGGCACCGGACCCTCCCGCTGTCGCAGACGTCGCAGAGGAACGCGGCCAGGTGGGGTCGGCGGTAGGCGCGCCTGGCCGGCGGCGCGAACCCGACCACGAACAACGCCGCCCGGCAGGGCACGCGCGGTCGTCCTGAGGAGGGCGTGTCATCGGGCGGGCAGACGCGTGTCAGCGGCGTGCCGGGCCGTTCACAGGCGTTCCGGTTCGTCCGCCGGCACCACCGGAGCGGACGATCGTTCCGCTTCCCGTAGCGGAACGCTCATGTTCGGTTCTACGCAGGCCCCGTCGCGGGTCATCCTGTGCCCTCGCCGCACATCACCGCAGGAGGACTTCGCGATGACCGTTGCCCACGACGACCCCCACGTCGCGCGGCTGTTCGACCACATGGCCCGGCTGGTCTGCGACGGTGACGGCGACCCGCTCGACGTCCACGAGCAGCTGGTGGAGCTGGCCACGGCCAACTCGCCGGACGTGGCCCGCTACTGGAAGCAGGTGGGGGTCGGTGTCGGCGTCCCGGACACCGCCTACAAGGACGGGGGCCCGCACCTGTTCCCCGACGCGCCGGTGGTCCGCGTGTTCCGCACCAGCGGAACGTCGGGCAGCGCGCGGGGTTCGGTCCGCTACTCCGAACGGGGGCTGGAGCTCAAGCGGCTGGCCGTCGAGGCGAGCGCGCGGCGGCACCTGCTGGACGACGACGGCGTCCGGCCCGTGGTGCTGCCGTTCGCGCCCTCCGAGCAGACCGCGCCGGAGATGGCGATCGCGTTCGACATGGCCCGGATCGCCGAGTCGTGCGGCGACCCGGCGCTCAGCACGGCCGTCGTCGGCCCGGACGGCGTCGACTTCGACCTTCTCACCGCCCGCCTGGACGCCGCCGTGGCCGAAGGGCTGCCGGTGGTCCTCGTCGGCGCGACCTTCGCGTTCGTCAACATCTGCGACGCGCTGCGGGAGCAGGGCCGGAGCTGGCGACTGCCGCCCGGCTCGCGGATGTACGACGGCGGCGGCTTCAAGGGCCGCTCGCGGGTCATGCGCGTGGACGAGCTGCGCGACGCCGTGCGCCGGGTCTTCGGCATCGAGCGGCACGGCAACATCTTCGGCATGACCGAGCTGGCCAACAACCTCTACGACGCGGGCGACACCCCCGTCGGCCCGCTCGGCGAACGACCCAAGGGCAGCCACCCGGCGGGCGGGCCCAAGGTCCGCGACCCGCGCACCCGCGAACACCTCGCCGAGGGTCGCGGCCTGCTGGAGGTCACCGACCTGTCCCTGCTGGACCGGCCGCACGTGCTGCTCACCGGGGACGTCGGCATCGCGGGCCCCGAGGGCGTCGCGATCGCGGGCCGCGTCGCGGGCAGCGCCAGCCGCGGCTGCTCGCTGACCCTGGACGCGATGACCGGGGGCGCCGCGTGAGCGTGTCGTGGATGCCGCGGTGGCTGACCGCCGACGGCGAACCGTTCACCCTGCGATCGGGCCCGCACGAGTGGCGCGGCGTCCGACCCGCCGACTGGGCCGCCGTCGGCGCCGGTCTGCGCGCCGCGCACGACGAGCTGCGCCGACTGCCCGTGCGGCGGATCGTGGCCGCCGTCGACGCCGCGGCCGACCTGTGGGCCAAGCGCGACTTCACCGCCCGCCGGGCGACCGTCCGCGACGCCGCGCTGGTCACCGGCATGTCGGAGGAGACCATCGACCGCGCCCTGGACGCCGAGCTGGGCAACCTGCGCGCCGAGTCGCTGCTGGCCGCGCTGACCAGGGAACTGGGCGATCCGGAAGTGCTCGACGACTTCCGCGGCGGCACCACGGCGATCGGACCGCGCACCGCGCTGGCCGTGTTCGCCGGCAACGTGCCCGGCCTGCCCGCCCGCTCGCTGGTGCGGGCGCTGCTGGTCAAGGCCACCGTGATCGCCAAGATCCCGGCCAGGGAACCGCACTTCACCGCCGCGTTCCTGCGCACCCTGCACGACGTGGAACCGGTGCTGGCCGACGCCGTGGTCGCCACCTACTGGGACCGCGACGACGAAGCCGTGCTGGACGCCGCGCTGGAGCAGTCCGACGCGGTCATCGCCTACGGCGGGGACGAGGCGTGCGCGGCGATCCGCGCCAAGGCCGGACCGGACCGGCTCTACGAGGAGCACGCGCACAAGCTGTCGTTCGGCATCGTCAGCGCCGAGTACGCGACCGCGCACGGCCCGGCCGAGGTGGCCCGCCGGATCGCCGCCGACTGCAGCGACTTCGACCAGCAGGCGTGCCTGTCGCCGCAGGTGTACCTGGTGCAGCGGAACCACGCCCGGGAGATCGCCGAGCACCTGGCCGCGGCGATGCGCCGCGAGGCGCGGGACAGTCCACCCGGGACGATGGACGACGCGGGCGCCACCGTGCTGCAGCACCGCAGGCTCGTCGCCGAGTGGCGGGCCGCCACCTCGGACACCGGCGAGGTGTGGGCGCCCGACGGTCTGGAGTGGACGGTCGTGCTGGACGACGCCCTGATGCCGCTCAGCGGCGCGGGGAACCGGGTCGCGCGGATCGTCTCGGTGCCCGACCTGGCCACCGCGGTCGACCAGGTGCGGCCGTTCGCCCGGCACTTCCAGAACGTCGGCCTCGGCGCGGTCGGCGAGGAGTTCCGCCGCACCGCGCGCGAACTCGCCCTCCTCGGCGCCAGCCGGGTCACCGCCCCCGGCTCGATGGCCAAGCCGTCCATGGTGTGGCGGCACGACGGGCAACCGCGCATCGCCGGTCTCGTGCGCTGGTGCGACATCGAGCTTCACCCCGAGGCGGAGACCGCCTAGCGTCTGCGCTTCGGGGGGCACGAGTCCACCGTGCCCTGCCCGGTCCGGGCAGGGCACGGCCACCCTCTCGGAAGGACCTGCAATGCCCGTGACCGTTGCCGGCGCGCCCGGCGCCTTGGGCGACGCGGATTTACGCCGGTTGGCGCAAGCCGTGTCCTTCGTCCGGAACAGCACCACGGAGGACGCGCTGGCGTCCGTGTTGGGCGGTGAACCACCGGCGTGCGTCCTGCGCCACCTCGACTTCACGCACGCCGCGGTGCTGGTCGCCGTGCGGCGGACCGAGGACGTGCTGGGCGCGCTGGCCGAGCTGGGCGTCGAGGCGCGCGACCCGGTCGCGGGCGTGGTGGTGCGGGACCGGCTGCGCGACCGGACCGGGCAGGACTTCGACGTGCGGGTCGTGCCCGGCGCCGTCGCCGACGGCCCCCGCGAGCTGCGGCTGTTCGCCGTGCCCGGCGGAGCGGCGCTGTCCGAGGCCGACCGCGAGGCCGAGTCGCACCTGGCGTTCCACGTCACCGAGGACGACGACGTGGTGCTGCGCGGCGTGCACGCGACGCTGCTCGACTCCGGCCTCACCGCCGACGGCGGCGGCTACGACGAGCACGAGAACGCCACCGCCCTGCGCTTCCGCGGCGGCGCCGGCCGGCTGGAGCTGACGCTGCCCGGCCACCACCCCGCCGTGCTGGAGCACCACAGGGGCCGGCCGGACCAGTCCAGACGCACGATGTTCGACCTGATGACCGGCGCGTGGCGCACCCGCTCGGTGGCCCTGGCGGCCGAACTCGGCCTGGCCGACCTGCTCGCCACCGGACCCCTCGACACCGCGGCGCTGGCCGAGCGCACCGGCTCCCGGGAGGACAAGCTCCGCCGCGTGCTGGCCTACCTCGCCGCGCTCGGCGTGTTCCGCCGCGACGGCGAGCAGTGGTCGCTGACCGAGGTCGGCGCCATGCTGCGCGACGACGCCGCCGGATCGCTGCGCGACCTCGCGCGCATCTACGGCGGCCTGTTCTACCGGTCGTTCAGCGGGCTGGAGCACGCCGTGCGCACCGGCGAGAGCGGGTTCGGCCACGTCTACGGCGCGCAGCCGTTCGAGCACTTCGCCGCCCACCCCGCCGACGCCAGGCTGTTCGAGGGGGCGATGGCGGCCGGCACCGCGTTCCTGGAACTCGTGCCCGCCCTGCTGGACCTGCCCGACCGCGGCACCGTGGTCGACGTCGGCGGCGGCGACGGGCGGCTGCTCGACCTCGTCCTGGCCGCCGGACCGGACCTGCGCGGCGTGCTGTTCGACCGGCCGCACGTGACCGGCGCGGCCGCCGGGGTCCTCGCCGGCCACGGCGAGCGGGCCGTCGTCGTCGCGGGCGACTTCTTCCACGACCCGGTGCCCCCGGGCGGCGACCTCTACCTGCTCTCGCGCATCCTGCACGACTGGGACGACGAGCGCTGCTCGACCATCCTGCGCAACGTGCGCGCCGCGATGGCCGAGGGCGCGACGCTGGCCATCGTCGAGCGACCCGTCCGCGACGACCCCCGCACCCTGCTGCCGCTGGCGTTCAACGTCCACATGATGGTCAACACCGTGCAGGGCGGCGAGCGGACCACCGACGAGCACCGGGAGCTGCTGGCCGCCAACGGGTTCGCGCTGGAGGACATCCGCGAACTGCCGCTGGACATGGCCGTGCTGATTGCCCGCGCCACGGCGTGACCGGCGCGGTGACCGGTGTGGTGACCGGTGTGGTGACCGCCTTCCGGACCACCGCGCCGACCACTGTGTGAGCGCTCTCACCAGTCCGGATGCTGGAAATCGGCTTCCTCGCCGCCCACCCGGACGGCGAGGATCGCCGGTGTGCCCGTCCTGAGCGAAACCCCTGCCCCCGCCCGGTCCCGACCGTTCGTCCCGCTGGTGTCGGTGAGCCTGCTGACGGGCGTCGGGTACGCGCTGGCGGGCCCGTTCATGTCGCTGTTCCTGATCAAGGAGGTCCAGGCCGGCCCGGTCGCGGTCGGGGCGTTCCTGCTGGTCGCCGCCCTGGCCGCGATGCTGGTGAGCACCCTGGTCGGGCGGTTGTCCGACTCGCGGGCGATCCGCCGCACGCTGCTGGCGGTGGCCGGGGTGTCCGGCGCGCTGGCCTGGGCGCTGTTCGGCGTCGTGCGCGACTACTGGCTGTTGCTGCTGGTGGCGGTCACGCTGTGGGCGCTGTCGTCCTCGCAGATGCCGCAGATGTTCGCCTACGCCCGGCAGCTGCTGGAGCGCAGCGGCTCGGCCAAGGCGCCGCTGGCGATGAGCGCCCTGCGGATGACGATGTCGATCGCGTGGGTCGGCGGGCCGCCGCTGGGCGCGCTGCTGATCGTCGGCGGCGGGTTCACCGGCCTGTTCGGCGCCAGTGCCGCGGTGTACGTGCTGGCCGTCGTGGTGACCCTGGTGTGGCTGCCCGAGCTGGGGCCGTCCGCGCCGCCGTCGGACGAGGTGCGGCGGCAGTCGGGGCTGCGGCGGGAGGTCGTGCTCGCGGCGCTGGCGTTCGTGCTGCTCCAGGGGGCGACGTCGGTCGGCGTCGCGGCGATGCCGCTGTTCATCACCGAGAACCTGGGCGGCACGACCGGCGACGCGGGCCTGGTGCTGGGGCTGTGCGCGGCCCTGGAGATCCCGCTGATGCTCGGCTTCGGCGCGTTGGCGATCCGGTTCAACCACCGGGTGCTGGTGCTCGCGGGCGGCGCGGTCGCGCTGGCGTACTACTCGATCATGCTCCTGACCGACGCCACCTGGCAGGTGATGGCGGCGCAGGTGCTGCACGCCGTGGTCATCTCCGCGGTCATGGGCGTGGGCATCTCCTACTTCCAGGACCTCGCGCCCGACCGGCCCGGCTACGCCAGCACGCTCTACACCAACACGGCCAAGACCAGCGCGATGCTGTCCGGGCCGCTGCTGGGCGTGGCGCAGCACTTCGGCTTCCGCACCGCCTACGGCATGGGCCTGGTCATGTCCGTCCTGGGCCTGGCGCTGCTGCTGGCCGCCCGTCGCCGATGACACCCGAGGTGGACCACGAGGCGTAGCGGGTTACGCACGGTCAGTGAACCGACCGTTTGGTTTGCGCTCTTCGAGCGGTTCTCCGCGAAATTCGGGTCTCGAAACCCACGGCGTTGCTAAACCTTCCCACAGGGGGAGGAGGTCACGGTGCCAAGGGGTTTCTACACCGACGAGCGAGGCCGCGTGCGGCCGGTCGCCGGTCGGGGCGGGCGCAGCAGGACGGTGCTGCTGGCCGGGCTCCTCGCGCTCAGCGCGGTCGGGTACGGGGGAGCGGTGGGCCTCAGCGCCGGCGGTTCCGGCGCCGGCGGTCCGGGCGGCGGCGTCGAGACGCGCAAGGCCGAGGGGAGCGACCTGGCCCGGCGCGGCGACGCCGAGGGCGCGTGGCGGCGGATGGGGTTGCACGGCATCGAGCGGACCGACCGGCAGCGGGACGAGTGCGTGGCCGCGTCGTTCGGCGAGGTGCGCGAGTTCCTGCGGCGGGCCGGGTGCGAGGTCGTGGAACGGGTGCTGTTCACCGTCGGCGACGACGTCGGCAACTCGGCGGTCGTCTCGGTGGCCTGGGTCGACTTCGCGTCGGGCGGTGACGCGCGGGCGTTCCAGGAGCTGGTGGACGCCTCCGGCACCGGCGACGTGGAACCGCTCGGCCTGGCCGAGGTCGGGCTGGCCGACGTCCCGTTCACCGGCGCGAACTACGGCTCCGAGCGGGACCGGTCCACGGTCGCCGTCGCCGAGGCCGAGGTCGCCACCGGCTACCTCACGCCGGAGGTGCTGGACGCGCTGGCGGAGGTGGCGGCCCAGTTGCCGCGCTAGCGCCGAACGACGCCTTGCGGGCGGCGCGCCGCAGCGTGCGCAGCAGCACCGGACCGGTCGCCAGCACCAGGACCGCCGTGGTGATCGCCCGGCCGACGTCCCAGCCCAGCGACGTGGCCAGGCTGAACGCCACCACGCGCGCCAGGTTGTCCAGGACCGGCGCGCCCGGTTGGTAGGACAGCGACGTGCTGGCCGCGCTCAACGCGAACGGCCAGAACGCCAGGTTCAGCAGCAGCCCGTAGACCAGGGACGCGACCGCGCTGTACGCGGCGAGCAACGCCGGCTCCGCCCTGCCGCGCAACGGCGGCAGCAGCCCCGCGCCCAACGCCACCCACGCCGCACCCAGCATCTGGTACGGCAGCCACGGCCCGACGCCGCCGGTGAGCAGGGCGGACGCGAGCAGCATCGTGTTGCCGAGCACGAACCCGAACCCGGGGCCGAACACCCGGCCGCCCAGCACGAGCAGGAAGAACACCGTCTCGACGCCCGCCGTGCCCGCGCCGAGCGGCCGGATCGCCGCGCCGAGGGCGGACAGCACGCCCAGCATCGCCACGGCCTTCGCGTCCAGCCCGCCCTCGCTGATCTCGGCCAGCACCACGGCCAGCACGAGCGGCAGGAGCAGCGCGAACGTCCACGGCCCGGCGCCGCCGCGGGCGATGCCGGCGTCCGCCGACACCAGCAGCGGCCAGCCGAACGCGACCACGCTGATCGCCGCCGCCACAGCCAGTGCGAGCGTGGCGCGGGGGCGGATGCGGACGGGGGAGCCGGTCACCGGACCGCCAGGGCCGCGCGCACGTCCGCCACCGTCAACCAGGCCCGCGGCGCGAGAACCTTGGCCACCTGGGGCGAGAACACCGGCGACGCGGTGACCACCTCGGCGGTCGGCCCGTCGGCCACCACCTCGCCCTCCGCCAGCACCACGACCCGGTCGGCGTACTCCGCGACGAACTCCACGTCGTGCGTGGCCAGCACGACCGCGTGGCCGCCGTCGGCGAGCTCGCGCAACGCCGCTGCCAGCCGGGTCTTCGCCGGGTAGTCCAGACCGCGGGTCGGCTCGTCCAGCAGCACCACCCGCGGCGACGGGGTGAGCGCGACGGCCAGCACCAGCGCCAGCCGCTGCCCCTCCGACAGGTCGCGCGGGTGCCGGTCGTCCGGGATGCCGGGCGCCAGCCGGTCCAGCAGCTCGCGGCAGGTGCCCGCGGGCTTGTCCGACTCGCGGTCGGCCTGCGCGCACTCGCCGCCGACGGTGTGCAGGTACAGCAGGTCGCCGGGCTGCTGCGGCACCAGGCCGACCACCCCGCGCCGCGGCCCCGGCTTGAGCGCCGCCGGGTCCACGCCGTCCACCGCGACCTCGCCACCGGCCCGCTTCCCGGTGCCCTGCACCGCCCACAGCAGGCTCGACTTGCCCGACCCGTTGCGCCCCATCAGGGCCACCCGCTCGCCTTCGCCGACGCCCAACGACACGCCGCGCAACGCCTCCACCGCGGAGTAGCGCACCCGGAGCCCTTCGACCCGCACCAACTCCGCCCGCCGCTGCGCGACCACCACCGGCGGCTCGGCGAGGCGTTCGCGCAACGGCCCGGCCAGCCGCCGGGCGTCCCGGATGGACACCGGCGCCGGCTCCCACCCGGCCAGCTGCCCCAGCCGCACCACGGGCGGCGCGACCGGCGCGTCCGCCAGCACCGCGCCCGGCTCGCCCACCACCGGCGGCCGGCCGCCGCCGGGCAGCCACACCACGCGGTCGGCGTACTGCGCGACCCGCTCCAGCCGGTGCTCGGCGATCAGCACGGTCATGCCCAGGTCGTGCACCAGCCGGTGCAGCGCGGCCAGCACGTCCTCCGCCGCGCCGGGGTCCAGCGCGGAGGTCGGCTCGTCCAGCACCAGCACCCGCGGGTGGGCGGTCAGGGCCGCGCCGACCGCCACCCGCTGCTGCTGCCCGCCGGACAGCGTCGCCAGCGGCCTGCGCCGCAGGTCGGCCAGCCCCAGCAGGTCCAGCGTCTCCTCGACCCGCTTGCGCATCACCGGGTTCGGCAGCGCCAGCGACTCCATCGAGTACGCCAGCTCCTCCTCGACCGAATCGGTGACGAACCCCGCCTGCGGGTCCTGCCCCACCACGCCGACCACGTCGGCCAGCTCGCGCGGCGGGTGGTCGCGGGTGTCGCGGCCGGCCACCAGCACCCGGCCGGTGAGCACGCCGCCGGTGAAGTGCGGCACCAGGCCGTTCACCGCGCGCAGCAGCGTCGACTTGCCCGACCCGGTGCGCCCCACCACCAGGCACAGCTCGCCCTCCGGCACGTGCAGGTCCACGCCGGCCAGCGCGGGCGCGCCGGCGTCGCGGTAGGTGACCGAGACGTCCTCGAACCGGATCACGCGTCCACCCCGTTCCTGGCGATCACGACGGGCGCCACCGCGCACAGCACGCCGAGCGCGGGCAGCAGCGGCAGTTCGGGCACCGTCAGCGGCACGGTGCCCGGTGTCAGCGCGGCGCCGCCCAACGCCGTCGGCGCGAGGTAGGTCGCCAGTGCCGCGACCAGCCCCGACGCGACGACCAGCAGCTCGCGCGGACCCCACCGGTCCGGCCGGTAACGGCTGCGCCGCACCCGCCGCGACCCGGTCCACAGCCCCGCGACCGCCAGCACCGAGCCCGCCGCCAGCATCGGCACGCCCACCAGGCCCGGCGCGCTGCCGTCGAGCAGCCCGTACGCGCCGACGCACAGCCCGGACAGCCCGCCGAGCACCAGCGCGCCGGTCACCACCCTGGCCCGCTTCGGCAGCCCCGCGGTCCGGCCGTACCCGCGCGAGTCCATCGCCGCCGCCAGCGCCAGGGACCGCTCGAACGCGTCCTCCAGCACCGGCACGAGCAGCACCCGCACCGCCTTCACCCCGCGCACCACGTCACCGCGCAACGCCCTCGCCCGGCGCACCGCCCGCGCGCCCGCCACCAGCTGCGGCGCGACCGTCAACGCCACCACCACCGCCACGCTCACCTCGTACAGCGCGGCCGGCAACGACCGCAGCAGCCGCTTGGCGTTGGCCAGCGCGTTCGCCGCGCCGACGCAGCACAGCAACGTCGCCAGCTGCAGCCCCTGGTACACCGCGAAGGCGAGCCCTTCGGCGCTGACCGGGCCGCCGAGCCGGACACCCCTGGCCCAGTCCGGCAGCGGGATTTCGGGCAGGGTCACCAGCACCGTCGGCCCGCCGATGCCGCCCAGCAGCACGTGCAGCACCACCCGGATCGCGAGCACCACCAGGGCGAACTTGAGGAACACCCCGTACGCGCCGGCCCACGGGGTGTCCTCGCGGCACGACACGGCCACGTACCCGGCGACCGCGATCACCATCGTGAGCAGCACCGGGTTGGTGGTGCGGCTGGCGACGGCGGCCAAGCACAGCGCCCACAGCCACCACGCGCCGGGGTGCAGGCTCACCCGGCCGCCTTGGCCCGCCGACGCGCGGTCCACACGCCCAGACCGGCCAGCGCGGCGATCACCACGACGCCGACGACCAGCCCGACCGCGCCGCCGGACGACGTGCCCGCCGTCGGCTGCACGGCGACCGACGTGGCACTCGTCGGCGCGGGGGAGCCCGACGTCGTCGCCGCGGAGGACGTCGACGGAGGCGGTGTCGTCGTCTCGGTGGTCGTCGTCGGCACGGGCTCCGACTGGGTGGTGGACTCCGTCGGCTGCGCGGGCCGGGTCGGTTGACCCGGCTGCGGCGCGGGCGGCGCGGGTTGACCCGGCTGGCCCGGCTGGCCCGGTTGGACCGGTTGCGCGGGTCGGCCCGGGTCGGGCGCGGGTGGTTGCGGCGCGGGCCGGGTCGGCTGCGGCGCCGGGGGCGCGATGCCGGGCTGCCCGCCGCCGCCGAACGCCCAACCGTCCACAGTGCCCGGCGCCGGGTCGTGCGCGGCGGCGCTGGTGTCGCTGTAGACCCACGACCCGCCGGGCCGGGCGTGCCAGTAGCCCCAGTAGGCCGTGGGCGGCGACGTGGTGACGCACGGGTCGCTGCCCGGCAGGCCGTTGATCCGGCAGACGAACCCCGGCTGCCGCGCGGCGAACGTGTAGCCGAACCCGGCGGCGGTCAGCGCGGCCGTCCCGCTGGCCGGGTCACCGGGCGCGCAGCCCGTCCGCACGCCGCCGCCCAACGGGCCGAAGTCCACCACCACGGTGACGCCCGCGCAGTCCGCGGCCTGGGCGCTCGGCGGGACGCCGATCAGCGCGAGCCCGACGACGGCCGCCGTCGCCAGGACCGCCCGCCACCGGCCCGTCACGGCGCGGTGCGGTCGAGGGGGCCGGCCGCCGTCGTGCGCCGTGCCGTCACCTGCCCGCCCCCGCGTGCCGCTTGCGCGCCAGCACGACCGCGAGCACGCCGCCCACCAGCAGCAGCACGCCCATCCACAGCGCCGGGCCGACCGAGGCGCCGGTGCGGGCCAGGTTGCCGTGACCGGCCACCGCGACCACGACCGCCGTCGTGGTGCTCGTGGCCGTGCTCGTGTCGGCGGTGGTGGTCGTCGCCTCGGTCGTGGTCGTCGTGGCGGTGGTCGTCGTGGTCGTGGTCTCCGAGCTGGTCGACGTCGGCGGGACGTCCGCGCAGTCGAGCACCGGCGCGCCCGGCGTGCCGCCCTCCGCCGTCAGGTCCGCGAAGTTGACGCCGACCAGCCCGAGGACGCCCTGCGCGCTCGCGCGCAGCGACGTGGCCCGCTGGAAACCCGCCTTGTCGAACGCGATCGCGCCCCGGTCCGCCGCCGCGGCCGCGCAGCCGACCCGCACCGACGTCAGGAACCCCGCCGCCCGGTCCGCCTCGGCCGTCCGGCCGCCCGCGCGCAACGCCTGCGCCGCGAGGCCGGTGCTGTTGGCGTTGCCCTCGTCGGTCGCGCCCTGGTCGCGGAACCCGCCGCCGGGCTGCTGCACGCCGGCCAGCCAGTCGAGGGCCCGGTCCGCCTCGGCGGTCCGGTCGACCGCCAGCAGCGCCTGCGCGACCATCGCGGTGGCGTCCACGTGGGACGCGCAGGTCTCGGCCTCCAGGATCAGCGGGAAGCCGCCGTCCGCGCACTGCTCGCCGACGAGGTAGTCGACCGCGGCCCGCGGCGCGCCGTCCCACCGGTCCAGCGCCAGCACCGCGAACGCCTGGGTGAAGCCGTTGGAGTAGTCGGTGTACCGCGTCTTGTCGCGGAACCGGCCGGACGGGTCCTGCAACGCCGTCAGGTCGGCGATCAGGTCGACGCCGCCGAAGCTCGTCGGGTCCTGCCCGTGCACCTGCACGCCGAGCGCGAGCTTGGCGTGCGCGCCCGCGAACGACTCGGCCGGGTCGCCGAAGTGCAGGTAGTTGTCCATGATGGCCGGTTCGGCGAGCCAGGCGGCGATGCCGTCGGCGTTGTCGGACGCCACGCCGGCGGCGGTCAGCGCGAACAGCGCGTCCAGCGTCAGGCCCTGGTCGGGGTAGGCGGTGCCGTCCAGGACGATCTCCAGGTGGTCGCCGTCGACGAGCTGGCGGGCCAGCCACCCGGCGGCGGCGTCGCTCACGTCCGCCGTCGGCGCGGGCGCGCCCTGCGCGGCCTGGCCCTGCGCGGTGGCCACCGACGCGAGGGCGGCGACAGCGGCGGCGGCGATGGCGGCGGCGGTCCGTCTCAACGGCATGTTCGGCCTTTCCGGGCGCTGGGCGCGAGCGGACCCCGGACAGCCGTCACCGACTTCCCCCGGGCTCCGACCCGTGACCTCGACGGTGTCTGGAGCGTGGCGCGCGCGACGGGTGTTCGGGCTCGTCCCGGTCGGGACCTACCGTTGCGGGTCAGCGCCGGACTTCGACCGGCTTCCCCCGATTCTCACGCGCGATTGCCGATCGTCTGTCACGGTTACCGGTGTGTCAATCCGCCTCTGGCGCGATGCTGCTCACCCCTACGTACGGTTACCGTCCAACATTCGACCTGGGGAAGAGGGGTGTTCGATGACGACTTTGGCGTCCGTGCGCGACGGCTTGGTGGCGTGGGTCGCTCGGCGTTCGGCGACGCGGTGGGTGTTGGGCAAGATCGGTTCGCGGGCGTTGTCGCTGCTCCCGGACCGCGCGCTGGTCCCGCTGAAGCGGGACGGGGTGGTCCCGGTCGCCGAGCTGGAGCGGATGCGCGAGACCGCGGCGGTGCACCGCATCCCGGTGCCGTTCGGCTTGCGCGTGTGGTTGGTCACGGGCCAGGACGAAGCGAAGAAGGTGCTCTCCGACACAGGTGCGTTCAGCAACGACTACGCCCGGCTCGGCGAGGCGGTGGGGCGGCTGGAGCAGTCGCCCGGCGGCCTCGGGTTCGCCGACCCGCCCGACCACACCCGGCTGCGCAAGCTGCTCACGCCGGAGTTCACCATGCGCAGGCTGTCCCGCCTCGTGCCGCGCATCGACGCGATCGTGACCGAGCGGCTGGACGCGATGGAGGCCGCCGACGGGCCGGTCGACCTGGTGCAGGAGTTCGCGCTGCCGATCCCGTCGTTGACGATCTGCGAGCTGCTGGGCGTGCCCTACGAGGACCGCGACCGGTTCCAGGAGCTGGCGGCGGCCCGGTTCGACCTGTTCGGGGGCGCGGGGCAGGCGTTGGGCGCGATCTCGGAGTCGCTGTCCTACATGGAGGAGATCGTGCGCCGCGAGCGCCGGTCGCCGGGTGACGGCCTGATCGGCTCGATCATCCGCCAGCACGGCGACGACGTCAGCGACATCGAGCTGGCCGGCCTGGCCGACGGCGTGCTGACCGGCGGGTTCGACACCACGGCGTCGATGCTCGCGCTGGGCGCGATCGTGCTGCTGCGCGACGACGCGGCGCGGACGGCGATGCGCGACGACGACGCGGCCACCGCGCCGCTGGTCGAGGAGCTGCTGCGGCACCTGAGCGTGGTGCAGGTGGCGTTCCCGCGGTTCGCCCGGCACCCGCTGCGGGTCGGCGACCAGCAGGTCGAGGAGGGTGACGTGGTCGTGGTGTCGCTGTCGGCGGCCAACCGCGAGGGCACGCCGCAGTTCGACGCCGGCCGTCCGGCCTCGTCGCACCTGGCGTTCGGCCACGGCGCGCACCGCTGCGTGGGCGCCGAGCTGGCCCGGATGGAGCTGCGCGCCGCCTACCCGGCCCTGCTGCGCCGCTTCCCGAACCTGCGCCTGGCCGCCGAGCGCCCGGCGTTCCGCGCCGCGTCCATCGTGCACGGCGTCGACAAGCTGCTCGTGCACACCCGCTGAGCGTTGAACTCGGGGGCCCCGACCGCAGGACTCTCGCGCCCTGGATGTAGGACTCTCGCGAGAGTCCTACATCCAGGACCCGCGTGTCGAACGTTCAGGACCCCCGAGTTCACCATTCAGGTACTGGATGACGTTGTAGCGTTGCTTAAAGCTGTGTCATGAGGTTTCACTTTTCTTGAAGTTCGGCGTGCGCGACGGTGATCCCATGACCGGACGAGGCGTGCTGCGGGTGGCGGCGCTGGCCCTGCTGTGGGGCTCGTGCTTCCTGTGGATCGAGCTGGCCCTGACCGGCCTGTCACCCGCGCAGATCACCGTGACCCGCTGCGCCCTGGGCGCCGCCACCCTGCTCGTCCTGGCCCGCGCGAGCGGTCAGCGGCTGCCCCGCGGGCTCTGGGGGCACCTGGCGGTCGCCGCGTTCTTCTGCAACGCCCTGCCGTTCCTGCTCTTCGCCATCGGCCAGCGGACCGTCGACTCCGGGGTGGCGGGCGTCCTCAACGCGACCACCCCGCTGTTCTCGCTCCTGATCGGACTCGCCGTCGGCACGGACCGCGGCGTCACGCCGGTCCGGGTCGCCGGCCTGGCCCTCGGCTTCGCCGGCGTCCTGCTCATCTTCGCCCCGTGGCAGCACGGCGGCGCCGGTCCCGGCGTGCTCGCCCTCCTCGGCGCGGCGGCCGGTTACGCGGTCGCGTTCGCCTACATGGGGCGCAAGCTGGTCGGCAGGGGAGGCCCGGTGGCGATGTCCGCCGCCCAGCTCACCGCCGCCACCGTCCTGGCCGCCGTCACGCTCCCGTTCGACCGCACCCCGGCGACGCCCAACGCCACGGCCGTCGTCGCTGTGGTGGTGCTCGGCGTCTTCGGCACCGGCGTCACGTTCATCCTCAACTACCGGATCATCGAGGACGAGGGCCCCACCAGCGCCGCCACCGTCGGCTACCTGCTGCCCGTCGTCTCCGTCGCCCTGGGCGCGGTCGTGCTGGACGAGCCGCTGACGCCGCGCGTCCTCGCGGGCATGGCCGTGGTCCTGGTCGGCGTCGCCCTCACCCGGCTCGCGGTGCGCCGGTCGACACCGGACAAGCGCCCGGCCGAGCGACCTGGGCATTACCAGTTGTCCGTTATGTCCACCGAGGGTGACGAGCCGCGCGGCCGTTCGGCCGACCACCGTTGACCACGGCATAACCGCTGGTCAGGCTGCTGGTCTGGACCACGGACGAGTGAGCAGCGGACCCCGCGAACCCTGCCGCGGGGCGCACTCGTCCGGGTTCACCCGAAGGAGCCAACCCGTGCGTCCTCTTCACCGAACGCTCGTCGTCCTGGCCGTCTCCACCACCGCCGTCGGCCTCACCACCGACGCCGCCATGGCCGAGCCCCCGCACCAGGCCGACGTCGTCACCGCGACGGCGTCCGCCACCGTCCACCCCATCAAGGACTCCTACATCGTCGCGCTGAACCCGACCGCGCGCAGCGGCGTGAGCGTGGCCGCCGCGGCGGGCGTCACGCCGACCCACGTCTGGGACGCCGCCTTCCACGGCTTCGCCGCCAAGCTCACCCCGGCCCAGCTGCGCAGGCTCAGCCGCGACCCGGCGGTCACCACGATCGAGCAGGACGTGCTGGTCACCGACGCGCTCGACGCCACCCAGGCCAACCCGCCGTCGTGGGGCATCGACCGGGTCGACCAGAGCGCCCTGCCGCTGTCCAAGAGCTACACCTACAACCAGACCGGTGCGGGCGTGCACGCCTACATCATCGACACCGGCATCACGCCCGGCCACGCGGACTTCGGCGGCCGGGCCACGTTCGACTACAACGGCTACGACACCAACAACACCGACTGCCACGGCCACGGCACGCACGTCGCCGGCACGATCGGCTCCACCACGTACGGCATCGCCAAGGGCGTGCGGCTGCACGGCGTGAAGATGATGAACTGCTCCGGCAGCGCCACCACCACGTCCGCGATCAACTCGATCAACTGGGTCACCGCGAACCACACCAAGCCTGCCGTGGCCAACACGTCGTGGAACTTCACCGCGTCGGCGAGCCTGGAGACCGCGATCCGCAACATGATCGCCGCGGGCGTCTTCCTGGCCACCTCGGCGGGCAACACCGGCGGCAACTCGTGCGACCGCCTGCCGCGCAAGGTCGAGACCGCCAGCGTGGTGGCCTCGACCACCAACACCGACGCCCGCTCGTCGTTCTCCAGCACCGGCGCGTGCGTCGACCTCTACGCGCCGGGCAGCTCGATCATCTCGACCCTCCGCACCGGCGGCTCGGGCGCGATGAGCGGGACGTCGATGGCGACGCCCCACGTGGCGGGTGTGGCCGCGCTGTACAAGCAGCGGTTCGGCGACCAGTCGTCGGCCACCGTGCACAACTGGCTGAACTCCTCCGCCACGCCGAACGTCGTCGGCGGCGGCACCACCGGCGGCACGGTCAACCGCCTGCTGTTCACCAACGGCCTGTGATCGTCCCCGGCGCGCGGCGTCCGTCCTCACGCCGCGCGCCGGGGCACCCTGCCCCGTGGGTGTTCGACGGGCGTGAGGTCTTCCCGTTCCCCCGACAGACGGCCGTCGCCGGTGCGAGGATCGACCGATGGGGACCACCGCGCTGGTGCTGCCGCTCGCCGACCCCGCCGCCGACCTGGAGGCGGTCGGCGGGAAGGGCGCCTCGCTGGCCGGGCTCGCCGCCGCCGGGCTGCCCGTCCCGACCGGCTTCCACCTGACCACGCACGCCTACCGCCGGTTCACCGCCGGCCTCGACGCCGAGATCCGGGACGCGCTGCGCGGCGACGACCCGGCCACCGCGATCGCCGCCGCCTTCGCCCGCCGGGACGTGCCCGAGGACGTCGCCGAGGCGGTCCGCGCGGCCCTGCCGACCGGTCCGGTCGCGGTGCGCTCGTCGGCCACCGCCGAGGACCTGCCGGACCTGTCGTTCGCCGGGCAGCACGACACCGTCCTCGACGTCACCGGCGCCGACGCCGTGCTGGCCGCGGTCAAGCGCTGCTGGGCCTCGCTGTGGACGGAGCGCGCCATCGCCTACCGCGCCCGGCACGGCGTCACCGACGTGGCGATGGCCGTGGTGGTGCAGGAGCTGGTGCCCGCCGACGCGGCCGGGGTGCTGTTCACCGCCAACCCGGTCACCGGCGCGCGGACCGAGACCGTGGTCAACGCCGCGCCCGGCCTGGGGGAGGCGCTGGTCGGCGGCTCCGTCACCCCCGACGAGTACGTGGTGACCGACGACGAGGTGCGCCGGACCGGCTCGCTGCTGTCCGACGAGCGGGTGCGGGAACTGGCCCGGCTCGGCGCGCGCGTCCAGGACCTGCACGGCGGGCCGGTCGACGTCGAGTGGGCCGTGGCCGGCGGCCGGGTCGCGGTGCTCCAGGCCCGGCCGATCACGGCCATCGCCGAGGTCTGGAACGACACCCTGCGCGGCGACTACCTGTGGACGTGCGCGAACCTGCGGGAAGCCGTCCCGAGCGTGATGTCACCCGCGACCTGGTCGTTCGCGAAGGCGCTCGCCCAGCCGGCGATCGCCGGGCACCCCACGTCGGGCAACATCGGCGGCCGGTTCTACCTCAACCTCAGCGCCGTGCTCGCCGTCGGGCAGGCCCTCGGCCTGAGCCGGGAGTTCCTGGGCCGGACGGTCGAGCAGCACTTCGGGCGCCTCCCGCCCGGCGTGGACGTGCCCCGGCTGCCGATGTCGCGCCTCGCCGTCCTGCGCGCGGCGGTCGGCGCGGCGCTGCCGTTCCTCCGGCAGGGCCGCGAGTACCGGGCGAGGATCGACGGGCTGCTGGCGTCCGCGCCCGCTCGGGCCGAACGGCTGCACGCCGCCTTCCGCGCCGCCTCCACGCCCGCCGAACTGCTCGCGCTGTGGCGGTCCGACGTGGACGACGTGCTGCACGTCGACGCCAAGGTGTTCGACGCCGGCGCGCGCAACGGCGTGATGTCCTCGCACAGGGTCCGCCGCCGGCTGGTGGAGCTGGTGGGGGAGGACGACGCCACCGCGTTGCTGACCGGCGCGCACGGCGCGGCCGGTGAGCTGGAGAGCCTGGGACCGCTGCTCGGCCTGGCCCGGCTCCGGCGCGGCGAGATCACCAGGGAGGTTTACGCCCGGCAGTGCGGGCACCGGTTCGCCGACGAGTTCGAGGTGTCCGCGCCCCGACCGGCCGAGGACCCGCGGTGGCCGCACCTCGACGACAGCGGCGTCGACCCCGAAGAGCTGCTGGCTCGGCAGGAGGCCGTGCGCGAGGCGGCGTGGGAACGGCTGCGCGCCGCGCACCCCGGCAAGGTGGCGCGGCTGCGCCGCCGGGTGGCCGGGCTCGCCGCGCTGGCCCGCGAACGGGAGCGGGCCCGCTCGGAGTTCTCCCGCGCGTTCGCCGTGCTGCGGGCGTTCCTGGTGCGGGCGGGCGAGGTCACCGGGCACGGCGACGCCCTGTTCTTCCTGCCGATCGAGGAGACCCTGCGCGTCCTCGACGGCGACGAGGCGCCGCTGGCGTCCGTGCCCGCCCGCCGCGCCGCCTACCACCGCTACCGCGCGCTGCCGCCGTACCCGACGGTGATCCGGGGCAGGTTCGACCCCGAGTCGTGGGCCGCCGACCCGGACCGCAGGTCCGACGTCCACGACGCCTCCGCCGCGCCCCTCGGCGACGGGGTGTCCGGCTTCCCCGGCGCGGCCGGCGTGGTGGAGGGCGTGGCGCGCGTGATCCACGACGTCGCGGACGGCGGCGCACTGGAACCCGGCGAGGTCTTGGTGACCACGGTGACGAACATCGGCTGGACCCCGCTGTTCCCCCGCGCCGCCGCCGTGGTGACCGACGTCGGCGCACCGCTCTCGCACGCCGCGATCGTCGCCCGCGAGCTGGGCGTCCCCGCCGTCGTCGGCTGCGGCAACGCCACCACCCGCATCCGGACCGGTGACCGCGTCCGGGTCGACGGATCGCGCGGCACGGTGACCGTGCTGGAAGTCGGACCGTGAAGCCGCGCCACTCGGTCCGCGCGATCGTCCTGGACGAGGACGACCGCGTCCTGCTCTGCCGCCTCGCCATCCCCGAGCCGGACGGCACGACAGTCGTGTGGGTCGCGCCCGGCGGCGGCGTCGAACCCGGCGAGACCGAGCACGAAGCCCTGCGCCGCGAGCTGTACGAGGAGGTCGGGCTGACGGCCTTCGACGTCGGACCGCGACCGGTGTGGCGGCAGGAGGTCGTCAGGCCGGACCACGGCGGCGTGGTGAACGACTACTTCCTCGTCCGCGCCAACTCGTTCACACCACGCGGCGGCTTGACCGACGAGGAACTGGCCGCCGAGCACATCAGCGGCCTGCGCTGGTGGACGCTGTCGGAGATCGCCGACCACCGGGGCCCGGACCTGTTCTCACCCCGCGACCTCGCCACACCGCTGGCGGCGCTGATCGCGGACGGCGCGCCCGCCGACCCGGTGGTGCTCGGCCTCTGAGCCACACCCTCCGGCACGCCTTCGTTCGAGTGACCGTTGCGGCAGGCGGAGTATTCCATTGCGGTGACGGGATCGTTACAGTCAGTTTCTGGGAACGCTCCCAGAGACGACAACGAAGGGGTTGTTGTGCGAAATCTGCTGGCGGCGGTGGCCGCTGTGGTGTCGATAGCCGGTTTGGTGGTGATCGGCGGGACCAGCACCGCGGGTGCGGCTCCCGTCTGCGCCGTGGACTACAAGCTCAACCAGTGGGCCACCGGGTTCACCGCCAACGTGACCGTGACCAACCAGTCCGCTCCGGTCACCTCGTGGAAGCTCACCTGGTCGTTCGCCGGCAACCAGGCGATCAGCTCCGGGTGGAGCGCCGACGTGAAGCAGTCCGGCAACCAGGTCACGGCCGCCAACATGCCGTGGAACGGCACCTTGGCGACGGGCGCGAGCGCCGCGTTCGGCTTCCAAGCCACCTACAGCGGCACGAACGCCGCGCCGACCGACTTCGCGTTCAACGGTGTCTCGTGCAGTGGCGACGGTCCCACGACCACTACTACTACTACTACTACTACTACTACTACTACTACTACCGACACGCCGCCGGTCGACTGCGGCACGGCGCTGCTGTGCGACGGCTTCGAGCAGCAGACCGGGACGACCCCGACCGGCCGCTGGACCGTCGGCGCGGCCAACTGCACCGGCCAGGGCTCGGTCAGCATCGACAACTCGGTCGCGCGCAGCGGCTCGAAGTCGGTGCGGGTCAACGGCGCTTCGGGCTACTGCAACCACATCTTCTTCGGCACCCCGGTCAACGGCTCCTCGACCCTGCACGGCCGGTTCTACGTCCGCCACACCACGGCCCTGCCGATGGCGCACGTGACGTTCATGGCCATGAAGGACTCCGCCGACGGCGGCAAGGACCTGCGCATGGGCGGCCAGAACTCGGCGCTGCAGTGGAACCGCGAGTCCGACGACGCCACCCTGCCCGAGCAGAGCCCGACGGGCGTCTCCAAGAGCAAGCCGCTGCCCACCGGCCAGTGGAACTGCGTGCAGTTCACGGTCGACCCGGCCGGTCGCCTCTCCACCTCGCTGAACGGCTCGGTGGTCGAGGGCCTGGTGGCCGACGGCGTGTCGACCCCCGACGTCGACGGCCAGTGGCTGCGCAAGACCAACTGGCGGCCCGCCGTCACCGACCTGCGGTTGGGTTGGGAGAGCTACGGCGACGGCGCGAACACCCTCTGGTACGACGACGTGGCGCTCGGCTCCTCGCCCGTCGCGTGCTGACGTGACGGTGTGGGGAGGGTCGGTGCGCGCACCCACCCTCCCCACACCCGCGATCAGGCCGCCGAGACCGAGACGTCGTCCAGCACGAACGAGGTCTGGTAGGACCAGTCCTCCGTGCCGGTGAAGCTCAGCGTGACGCTCTGGCCCGCGTACGCGCCCAGGTTGAAGGTGCGCACCGCGTAGCCGGACGGGTTGAGGTTGGTGTAGGTCGCCAGGGTGGTGCCGGCCACCGACACGGTGAGGGTGTCGAACACGTCGGGCTCGTACTCCGCCGTGCTGATCTTCAGCCACAGCGAGAGCGTGGTGCTCGTGCAGCCCGCCGGGATGGTGACGCTCTGGGTCAGCGTCTCGGTGTTGGTGTAGCCGTAGCCGCTGATCCAGGCGGAGCGGGAGCCGGAGCGCGGCGCGCCCTCGCCGGTCCACGCGCCGATCGTCCAGGTGCCGTTCGACCAGCCGGTGGCGCCGCTCTCGAAGCCGCCGTTGACGACCTTCTCACCGGGCGCGGAGCACGAGCCGCCGGGCGGGTTGATGGTCCAGGTGAACGTGGCGCCCGCGGACTTGCCCGCGCTGTCGGTCGCCGTGGCCGTCACGGTGTAGGCGCCCGCGGTGGTAGGAGTGCCGGAGATCAGGCCGGTGGCCGCGGAGATCGACAGGCCGGGCGGCAGGCCGGTGGCCGACCAGGTGTACGGCGGGGTGCCGCCGGACGCCTTCAGCTGCAGGCTGGTGGCCGTGCCGACGTTGCCGGTCTGGTTGCCCGGGGGAGTGACCGACGGGTTGCCGGGGCCGGGGCCGCCGCCGGTGTTGACGAAAAGCAGCCGGTTCGGCGAGCCGGAACCCGGACTGGTGATCTTGTTCGGGGTGGAGTTGGCGATCATCGCACTGGCCACCTGCGCGGGCGTCAGGCCCGGCGTGGCGCCCAGCAGGACGGCCGCGCCGCCGGCGACGTGCGGCGCCGCCATCGACGTGCCGCTGATGGTGTTGGTGGAGGTGTCGTTGGTCATCCACGCCGAGGTGATGTTCTGGCCCGGCGCGAAGATGTCGGTGCAGGTGCCGTAGTTGGAGAACGAGGCGCGCGCGTCGGTGTTGGTGGAGGCGTTCACGGTGATCGCCTCGGCGACGCGGGCCGGGGTGAAGTTGCACGCGTCGGAGTTGGAGTTGCCCGACGCGATGGCGTAGGTCACGCCGTCGGCGATCGAGTTGCGGACCGCGGCCTCGCCGGTCGGGTCGCTGCCCTGGCCCCCGAGGCTCATGTTCGCCACGGCCGGGCCGGAGGTGTGGTGGCCGGTGACCCAGTCGATGCCCGCGGCGACACCGGCGAACGAGCCGGAGCCGGCGCAGTTGAGCACCTTGACCGCGATCAGCCGGACGCCCTTGGCGACGCCGTGCGCGGTGCCGCCGACGGTGCCGGCGACGTGCGTGCCGTGGCCGTTGCAGTCGGTGTTGTTGCTGTCGACGGTGTTGGTGCCCCACGACGCCCGGCCGCCGAAGTCCTGGTGCGTGGTCCGGATGCCGGTGTCGATGATGTAGGCGGTGACGCCGGTGCCGTCGTTGGGGTAGGTGTAGGACGAGTCCAGCGGCAGGTCCCGCTGGTCGATCCGGTCCAGGCCCCAGGACGGCGGGTTGGGCTGCGTCGCGGTCGCCTTCACCTCGCCGTTCTGCTGGACGTAGGCGACGCCGGGTTCGGCGGCGAGCCGGCGTGCGTCCCGTTCGGACAGCGTGCCCGCGAAGCCCTTGAGCGCGTGCCGGTAGGTGAAGTCGACCCGGGCGTCGTACTTGGCGCTGAGGTCTGCGGTGAGCGCGTCGACGCTCTGGGTGGACAGCTGGTTGTAGACGACGATGTAGCTGTCCGCGATGGCGGTCGGGTTGTTCGCGCCGAGGATGTCGCCTTCCGCGGCGGCGGGTGTGGCGCCGGTGGCCAGCGCGGCGGCGGTCACCGCGGCGGCGGCCAGGGCTATCAGGGGTCGTCTGGATCCGCGAACGTCTCCCATTGCAGGGTTCTCCCTCGTGCAGGGGCTCCGGCAGACCCATGCGGAGCGGGTCGGCCGGAGGAGTGGAGGTTCTGCGATCACGTTCGCGCGGACGTGCTCGGGAACGTTAGAGGAGCGGGTGGGGCCGGACAATCGACCGGCCGTGGGAACGACCTGCGGCGTTCCGAACCGCTTAATCTACTCGATGACTTCAGTGTAGATCATAATAAATCCTCTCCCGATATAAGTTTAGCGAGGAGGAATCCCAATCCAAAAGCCGCCTGGGCGATAGGAACTCGATCATGGGGGTGGGTTAGGGTGTGCGGGTTCGTGCGGCTGAGGGAGGTGGGACCCATTAGCGCTGTGGTGGATCGGGTCGCTCCCGGCCGCGTTGTGGCGGTCTGAGGGCGCCCGCGGGTTCTCGCGAGAGGCGTTCGGCTGTGTCTGTTGTCCCTGATGGTGTTGTCGCGCGGTTGCGCGCGGCCGGTTGTGTGTTCGCCGAGGACGAGGCCCGGGTGCTGGTGGCCGCGGCCGGCAGCGCGGCGGAGTTGGAGCTGTTGACGGCTCGGCGGGTGTCGGGGCTGCCGCTGGAGCACGTGGTGGGCTGGGCGGAGTTCTGCGGGTCGCGGGTGGTGGTGGAGCCGGGGGTGTTCGTGCCGCGTCGGCGCACGGAGTTCCTGGTGCGGGTCGCGGCGGAGCTGGTGGGGCCGGGTTCGGTGGTGGTGGACCTGTGCTGCGGGTCGGGCGCGGTCGGCGCCGCGATCGTGGATCGGGTGCCGGGGGTGGAGGTGCACGCGGCGGACGTCGATCCGGTGGCGGTGCGGTGCGCTCGGCGCAACCTGGGCGCTGACCGGGTGTACGAGGGTGATCTGTACGAGGCGTTGCCGGTGTCGTTGCTGGGGCGGGTCGACGTGGTGGTGGCGAACGCGCCTTACGTGCCGTCGGGTGCGATCGGGTTGATGCCGCCGGAGGCGCGTGAGCACGAGCCGCTGGTGGCGTTGGACGGCGGCGTGGACGGTCTGGACGTGCAGCGGCGGGTGGTCGCGGGCGCGGCGCGGTGGTTGGCGCCGGGTGGGCGTTTGTTGGTGGAGACGGGCGCCGCGCAGGCGGTGTGGTCGGTGGCGGAGTTCGTGCGGCACGGGTGGGGTGCGGGGGTGGCGTCGGACGAGGAGCTGTCGGCGACGGTGGTGGTGGGCCGCCGGGTCGGCTAGGGCGGTGGGACGGGGAGCCTCGCGGTGACCCGGTCGCCGTCGACGTCGAGCGCCGCGCCGGCTTTCCGGAGCACGGTGAGGGCGGCGGTGTTGTCGGTGGTGGTGTCGGCGACGATCGTGGTGATGCCGCGTCGGGGTGCTTCGGCGACGACGTGGCGCAGTGCGGCGAGGCCGACGCCGCCGCCGCGGGCGTGCCGGGCGATCCACATGCCGGTTTCGCCGTCGGCGGTGAGCCGGGCCATCCCGACGGTGCGGCCGTCGCGGACGATCTCGTAGGCGTCGGTGAGGAAGCCGCGGTAGAAGTCGCGGAACGCGTCGCGCCGGTCGGTGGTCCAGCCCGGTGGCATGACGTCGGCGGGGTCGGCGTCGGCGACGGCCAGGTCGAGCAGGCGCTCGATCCCGTCGTCGTCCAGGGCGCGCAGCAGGATCACCTGGCCAGCTCCTTCTCCAGTGGGGTGCGGAAGCGGGGGATGACGCGGGCGCCGGCCAGCCAGGCGGTCAGCCGGTCGGCTTCCCGGGTGATGGTGGCGACGGCGTCCGCGCCGACGTCGTCGAGGAGTTGCCAGACGACTTCGCCGTCGGGGCGTTGTGCCCAGCCGCCGACGACGGCGCCATCGACCCAGACGGTCGGGCCGACGTTGCCGACCGGGTCGAACAGGCGTGGTCGGTGGTGGGCGGGCAGGTACCAGTCGCGGGCCTGCCAGCCCATCGGGGTGGGGTCGAGGGCGGGCAGCAGGGCCGCCCACGGTCGGGGGCGGGTGACCGGTTCCAGGTCGTCGGGCAGGACGTGGCCGGTGCCGTCGGTCAGCGCGACTTCGACCGCGCCGACGGCGGTGAGGGCTTTGCGGACGGCGCCGAGGTTCCAGCCGGTCCACCACTTGAGGTCGGCTTCGGTGCCGGGGCCGTAGGCGGCGAGCCAGCGGCGGACCAGGTCGGCGCGGGCGGCGGCGGGGTCGAGGTCGGGTCGAGGTGTGGCGGGGGCCCAGCGGAACTGGCTGCTCAGCCAGGAGCCGAGGGGGCGGGTGCGGCGGATGCGGCCTTCGGCGGCGAGGACGCGGATGATGCGGCTGGACACGTTCTGCCGGGTCTCGTAGGGCTTGCCGGGGGCGACGACGACCTGTTCGAGCAGTGCCGGGACGTCGCGGGTCAGTTCGGTGGTGGTGGCCTCGCCGCGCAGTCGCAGTGCTTCCAGGGTGGCCTGCTCGACTTCGGTGAGGCGGTCGGCGGTCCAGCCGACGCCTTCGGCGAGGTACGCGAGCAGTTTGCGCCGTTCCTTCACGGCGATGTCGACGCCTGCGGCGGTCTGCACGACCGGGGCGGTGTCGGCGGTGACGGCGAACATGGTGCGGCGCATGCAGAGCAGCCGCACCAGCGACCGGCGGTCGTAGAGCGCGGCTTCGACCGCGGCGACCGAGGGTTGTTCGAGGCGGGCGCACGCGGACAGGAACACGGTGGCCGGGTCGGTGGCGTGCAGCGCGACCACGGCGTCGGCGACTTCCTCGACCGTCGCGGCGCGGGCGGAGAGCAGGTGGCGGGCGCCCAGGCGGGCGCGCCGCTGGGCGTCGTCGATCGCGGCGGGCGTCACCGGGTCATCCTCGGCGATCTACCCTGATCACCCCAACCCGGAATTGACAGGGACGCGATGTCGGCTACACGGCTGCTGGTGCTCGGGGTGGTGCGCGGGTACGGGCGTGCTCACGGTTACCTGATCGGCAACGACCTGATGTCGTGGGGCGCGGGGGAGTGGGCCAACGTCAAGTGGGGCTCGATCTACCACGCGTTGAAGCAGTTGACCAAGGACGGCTGCCTGGTCGACCACAGCGTGCCGCCGGGTCGCACGGATTACGAGATCACCGACCGGGGTGAGGCGGAGTTCCGCAGGTTGGTGCGGGACGCGTTGCGCCGGCCCGAGACCCGGCCGGACCTGCTCGCGGCGGGGTTGGCGCTGCTGCCGTCGTTGTCGCGGGCGGAGGCGGTGGGGCTGCTCGGCGAGCGGTTGGCGGCGTTGGAGGCGCGTCGTGACGCGGCGCGGGTGCAGGCGGAGCGGTGGCGCGAGCCGTCGCACGTGAGGGAGCTGTACGGGTTGTGGGAGCACACCGCGGCCGGTGGGGCGGAGTGGACGCGGGGGTTGGTGGAGCGCTTGGAGGGCGGCGCCTACCCGATGGCGGGTGAGCCGGGTTCGCCCGGTGAGCCGGGCAGTTGGGGTATGCTCAAACTTGAGTAGCGAGGGGGAGCGCTGAGCACAGGTCTGGAGCGGTACGCGGCCGTCTTCGAGGCAGCCGACCCGCCACGCACGTCCACCGTCGCCTTCTACCCCGCCCGGGACCCGGACGAGTCGCCGGAGGGTTTCGGCGACTCGCTCGCCGTCGCCGGTCCCGACGGCGTCCGCCGTGACGTCGCCGCCCTGCGGATGCCGGTGTCCGACGCCGTCCCGCTGCTCAGCCGCGCTCGCCGCACGTCGCAGGCCCACCCGGCCACCGCGTTCTGGGGCGCGGCCGTGGTGGTGGCGTTGCAGCTCGTCGCGCGCGGCCGGGTGCGGCCCGCGGTCACCGACGGCGACTTCGACGCGTGGCTGCTGGGTCCGCTGGACGACGCCGACCAGGCCCGCGTGCGGGACCTGGCCGCCGCGATGCCCGCGCACGCCAGGGCCGTGCCGCTGCCGGGGCGCGACCCGGTGGAGCTGCCCGACGCGGAGCCGCTGCTGCGGGCGTTCCTGGACGCCGTCGCCGACACCATGCCGCGTGGCGCGGCGGCCGTGCGCGCCGCGGGCGCGCCCGCGTTCGCCGCCGTGCGGCCGCAGCGGGTGCCGCACCTGCGGGACTGGGCCGACCAGGGCGTGCGGATCTCGTTGCGGATCGAGGGCTTCGGCCCGTTCCGGGCGGTCGTGCAGGTGCACAGCCTGGCCGACGCGGGCCGCGTGGTGGACGCCGCCGAGCTGTGGGCGTCGGCCAACCAGCGCTCCCGCGCCGACGCCACGGTCGCCCTGCGCCGCGCGGCCCGCGCCTGGTCGCCGCTGGAGCGGCTGCTCGACCAGCCGGTGCCCGACGAGGTCGAGCTGTCCGACGCCGACGTGGAGCACCTGCTGACCACCGGCGCGGTCCGCCTGGCCGGCGCGGGCGTGGACGTGCACTGGCCGCGGGAACTGGTGCGCGACCTGTCGGCGAAGGTCGTCATCGGGGAGCGCCCGGCCGACCGGCCCGCGTTCTTCGGGCCCGACCAGCTGACCTCGGTGGACTGGCGGCTCGCCCTGGGCGACGACCCGCTCACCCCCGACGAGCTGGACGTGCTCGCCGAGGCCACCCGGCCCGTCGTGCGGCTGCGCGACCGCTGGACGCTGGTGGACCCCGAACTGGCCCGCCGCGCCCGTGAGCGCGCCCTCAAGCCCGTCACCGCGATCGACGCGCTCGGCGCGGCCCTCACCGGCGCCACCCGGGTCGACGGCGTGGACGTCGAGGTCGCGGCCACCGGTTGGCTGGACGAGCTGAAGTCCCGGCTCGCCGACCTCGACACCGACCCGATCGCGCAGCCGGCCGCGTTGCGCGCCACCCTGCGCGACTACCAGCTGCACGGCCTGCGCTGGCTGGACCGGATGACCTCGCTCGGCCTGGGCGCGTGCCTGGCCGACGACATGGGGCTGGGCAAGACCATCACCCTCATCGCGCTGCACCTGCACCGCGGCGACGGGCCGACGCTCGTGGTCTGCCCCGCGTCGCTGATGGGCAACTGGCAGCGCGAGGTCGAGCGGTTCGCGCCCGGCGTGCCGGTGCGCCGCTTCCACGGCCCGCGCCGCGACGTCGCGCACGAGGGGTTCGTGCTCACCACCTACGGCACGATGCGGTTGGACGCCGACAGGCTCGCCGACGTCGACTGGGGCCTGGTCGTCGCCGACGAGGCGCAGCACGTGAAGAACCCGTCCTCCGAGACGGCGAAGGCGTTGCGCCGCATCCCCGCCCGCGCCCGGGTCGCGCTCACCGGCACGCCCGTGGAGAACACGCTGTCGGAGCTGTGGGCGGTCCTGGACTGGACCACCCCGGGCCTGCTGGGCACGATGGCGCAGTTCAAGGCGCGCTGGGCCGGGCCCATCGAGGGCGACCGGGACCAGGAGGCCGCGGCGCGGTTCGCCCGGCTGGTGCGGCCGTTCCTGCTGCGCCGCCGCAAGACCGATCCCGGCATCGCGCCCGAGCTGCCGCCCAAGACCGAGACCGACCAGCCGGTCGCCCTCACCCGCGAGCAGGCCGCGCTCTACGAGGCGGTGGTGCGGGAGCTGATGGCCGAGGTCCGGGCCGCCGACGGCATCGCCCGCCGCGGCCGGATCGTCAAGCTCCTCACCGGGCTCAAGCAGGTGTGCAACCACCCCGCCCAGTACCTCAAGGAGGCGTCGCCGAAGCTCGCGGGCCGCTCCGGCAAGCTGGAACTGCTGGACGAACTGCTCGACACCATCCTGGCCGAGGACGGCGCGGTGCTCGTGTTCACCCAGTACGTCGCCATGGCGCGGCTGATCGAGAAGCACCTCGCCGGTCGCGGCGTCCCGTCCCAGCTGCTGCACGGCGGCACGCCCGTCCCGGCCCGCGAGGAGCTGGTGCGCCGCTTCCAGGACGGGGAGTGCCCGGTGTTCCTGCTGTCCCTCAAGGCCGCGGGCACCGGTCTCAACCTGACCCGCGCCGACCACGTCGTGCACTACGACCGGTGGTGGAACCCGGCCGTGGAGGACCAGGCCACCGACCGCGCGCACCGCATCGGACAGACCCGGCCCGTGCAGGTGCACCGGCTCATCGCCGAGGGCACCATCGAGGACCGCATCGCCGCGATGCTGCGCGCCAAGCGCGACCTCGCCGACGCCGTCCTGTCCCGCGGCGAGGCCGCGCTCACCGAGCTGTCCGACGACGAGCTGGGCAACCTGGTCGAACTGCGGAGCGGCACATGAGCGATCGCGTGAAGGGCTTCCCCGCGTTCGGCAAGGGCGTGCGCCGCGCCGGTTCCTGGTGGGGCAAGGCGTGGCTGCAGGCCCTGGAGGACACCTCGCTGGACCAGAAGCCCCTGAAGCAGGGCCGCAAGTACGCCCACGCGGGGCTGGTCGGCACCATCACCGTCAGCCCCGGCCGCCTCGACGCCACCGTCTACGACGTCGAGGACACCTACCGCACCTCGGTGCGCCTCACCCCGCTCACCGACGCCGAGTGGGACCGGTTCCTCGGCCAGATCGCCGCGAAGGCGGGCCACCTGGCCGCGCTGCTGGACCGGGAGATGCCCCGCGAGCTGGCCGACGCCGCCGCCGACGCGGGCGTGCCGCTGCTGCCCGGCATCGGCGACCTCGACCCCGAGTGCACCTGTCCGGGCTGGGAACTGCCCTGCAAGCACGCCGCCGCGCTGTGCCACCAGGCGTCCTGGCTGCTCGACGCCGACCCGTGGGTGCTGCTGCTCCTGCGGGGCCGGGCCCAGGACGAGGTCGTCGCGGGCGCCCGACCGGCCACCGGCAAGTCCGCCGCGGGGGAGCGCGCGGTGGACGCCTACGCCCGGCCCGTCCGCGACCTGCCCGAGGACCCGCCACCCGGAGAACTCGGCCCGCTGCCGGAGTTCGAGCCCGTGCCGGGCCTGGACGTCGAGGTGCTGCGGCTGCTGGTCGCCGACGCCGCCGCCAAGGCCCGCGACGTCCTCGCCACCGGCGAGTGGCCCGCGCCCGACGACCGCCGCGACGTCATCCGGATGGCCGCCTGCCACCCCGCGCTGCGCGACCGCCTCGACGCCGACCCCCGTGCCGTGCGCGCCTGGCAGCAGGGCGGCCACGTCGCGCTCGACGTCCTGGAGCAACCCTGGACCCCGGACCGCGCCGCCACCGCCCGCGCCCGTGCCGCCTGGGACAGCGGCGAACTCCCCGAACCCTCGGTGTGGCGCAACCGCTGGACCGTCCACACCCGACAGGTGCGCTACGGCCGCGACGGCCGCTGGTACCCCTACCGGTCCGCCGACGGCGACTGGTGGCCGACCGGCGCCCCGCACCGCGACCCGACCGCCGCCTTGGGCGACACCGACTGAGGCGATCGCGCGCTCGTCGGCCCATCCGATCCGGCCGACCCGGATCACGGGGCGCCCCAGTGACCTCCGACAGCCCGATCGGTCGAGGAGTTCGCCCAGGAGCGATCACTACCACAGGTGTGGTACCACACCTGTGGTAGTCGGGCGGATGCCGCGTTCTAGGTGATCACGCCCGGCACCACGGCGGCCGTCCGCTTGCGGCGCAGCCAGATCTTGCGCGAGCCGTCCCCGAACAGCAGCGTGCGCGACAGCTCCCACCCGGCGAACTCCGCGTGGATCGCCAGCTGCGTCGTCGCCGTGCGGCGGGAGACGCCGGCCGGCAGCCGCAGCGGCCGGTACTCCCAGTCCCCGTCGACCACCCCGTCGACCGTCATCCGATCACCTGCATCCCTGCGCCGTCCCCGGACGCGACGTACACGCGCCCGCTGCCTGGGTCAACCGCCACCGAGTCCGGCTGCCGGACGGTGGCGTGCCGGCGCCTCTCCACCGGCTCGCCCCCGGCGACGTCGAACGCCACCACCTCGTTGCGCTCGGTGAGCGTGATCCACAGCAGGTCGCGCTCACCGTCGTAGGCCATCCCGTACGGCGCGCCCGGCACCGGGTAGCGCAGCCGCATGATCAGCGGGCCGGTGGAGAACGCCATCAGCTCGCCGCCGCGGGTGTCCACCACCAGCACCCGGCCGAACCGGTCGGCCACCGCGTTGGTCGCGCCCTCGCCCGCGCGCAGCCCCGCGCCGGGGCCGTCCGCCGCCGGGTCGAGGTCGAACACCGCGCTGCGCGGCCGGTCCAGCACCACCGCCGCGCCGCCCACCGCGACCAGCCGGTCCGGGCTGGAGATGCCGCCGACCACGTGCCCGTCCACCGACACCTGCCGCAGGTCGCGCTGCGCGACCAGGGTCCGGCCGCCGACCGCGGCCACGTCCACCGGCGCGCCGTCCACCGCGCGCTGCGACGTCGTGCCGTCCGGCCGGATCGTCACCACCGCGCCGGCGGGCACCACGGCCTCCACCGCGTCGCCCGCGGCCACCAGCCGTTCCGCCGGGCCGGGCAGCGGCACCACCAGCGGCTCGCCCAGGGCGTCGGCGGGGTAGAGGGCCACCGAGGGCGGGTCGGCCACGGCCACCGCCACCCGGCCGCCGGCCACCGCGACGGCCGTCGCCCGGCCCAGCGGCAGCACCCGGCCCTCCGGCTGCGCGGACTGCGCCGGCGCCACCGCGGGCCGCGCGGGCTCCAGCGTGGTGGCCACCTGCAACGGGTCGCCCGGGTTGTCCCCGTTCGCGCAGGCGGAGACCAGAGCGGCCCCGGTGAGCACTACCGCCGCCAGTCGGCGCAACGTCGGACCTCCCGAATCGACCCCGTTCAGCCCTCCCAGCATCCATCACCGAACCGCCATCGTCACGCAGGGGGCGGGTGTTGTCGTTGGTCTGGGAAGGTGATAGTCGCGCCGCGGCCGTACCCCCGGACCACTCAGGACGACTATCCCGGTGGAGGGAGGCGTCGCGATGACCGTGGAGGACCTGCGCTGCCGGCACGTGCGGCTGCTGCGCGACCGGCGGGTGGTCGACGACCTCGGCCACCCGGACCACACCGACCCGCGGGCGGGTCCCGCCGACGTCGGCGAGCGGTACCACACGTGGAACCGGGTGGCCGCCGAGCCGCCCGCCGACCTGCTCGCCCGGCTGGTCGAGGTGCGGGTGCGGCCCGCCGCCTACCGGCGCCGGCACCTGCTCGACCGGCAGCGGACGCTGGACGCCGTCCAGCCGGAGGTGCTGCACCTGGCCCGCACCGCCGGGCGCGAACCGGCCACCCCGGTGCTCGCGGGCGTGTTCCCCACCGGCACGCTGGACGGCATCAGCGTCCCGGTGCCGGGCAGCGGCGTGCTGGTGCTGGTCAACGCCTCGCTGCTGGACCTGGTCGACGGCGTGCTGACGATCATGACCGCGGCGTCGCCGAACTACGGCGCGCCGCCGCTGCTGACCGGCGAGCAGGCGTCCTACGCGCTGGCCGAAGTCCTCAACGCCCACCTCTTCGGCAACGGCGCGGTCCGGGCCAGGCGGCTGCCCGAGCTGACCGGGCAGCGCGCCGCGCTCGTCTCGCTCATGGCCCGGCGCGCCACCCAGTTCGTGCTCGCCCACGAGATCGGCCACGTGCACGCCGGGCACCTGGTGCACGCCCGCCGGCACACCGACGTCGACACCCCTGTGGGCGCGCTCGACGCCCGCGCCGTGGGCTGGCCGCGCGAGCACGAGGCCGACCGCGCCGCCGCCACGATCATGCTGCACAGCCTGGACGACCTCGGCGCCCGCGAGCTGGAGGCGCACGAGCCGTGCCTGGTCGGCGCGCTGCTGCTGGTGCTGTTCCTGCACGAGGTCACCGACCGGCTCGCCGACGAGCTGGGCCTCGCCGTCCCGTTCGCCGGTCTGCACCCGCCGCCCGTGCGGCGCATCCAGACCCTGGTCGAGCACGTCGCCGGCCGGGTCCGCACACCCCGCGCGCTGGACCTCGCCGCCGACGTGGCGACCTGGTTGGAGGACCGGCTCGACGGGGTGCGCGGTTGGCTGTGGCCGGCCGCGGGCGAACTCAGGTCAGGCGGGTGACCGCGCCGGTGTCGAGCTGGTAGCTGGCCGCCACGACCTTCACGCCGTGGTGCTCCACCGCGGTGCGGATCGTCACCGAGCGCTCCAGCATCAGCGACGCCACCCGCTTGGCCTGGTTGTCCACGGCCGCGGCCAGGAACTTCGCCTCGTCGGCGTTCGGCCGGGTCGACAGCACGGCCGGTTCGATCGACCGCACCAGCACGCTGACGTCACCGGAGACCTGCGCCCGGCCGCGCACCACGTCCACCGCCGCCGACACCGCGCCGCACTTGGCGTGGCCGACCACGGCGATCAGCGGCACGCCCAGGTGCTCCACCGCGTACTCGATGCTGCCCAGCACGCTGTTGTCCAGCACCTCGCCCGCGGCGCGGATGGTGAACAGGTCGCCCAGCCCGGTGTCGAACACCAGCTCCGGCGGCACCCGCGAGTCCGCGCAGCCCAGGACGACGGCGAACGGGTGCTGGCCCTGCACCAGCGACTCGCGCCAGCGCAGCGACTCGTGGGGGTGGGTCTGTCGGCCGGTGACGAACCGGTGGTTGCCGTCCGCGAGCTTCCGCCACGCGCCCTCCGCGTCCAGGCTCGTGGCCTGGGGTGACGCGGGGGCCTGGGCCGATGCGGGCGCCCCGGCGGCCACGAAGGTCGCCGCGGTCCCGGCCGTGATGCCGAACATCCGACGCCGCGTCACCGCGGTCGGCTCAACGCTCAATTCACGCACGC